>JACQFF010000139.1 GCA_016200205.1 Planctomycetia bacterium | reverse complement strand
TAAAAGAATGCACCGCTTGGCCTGGCCGAACGTCCCCGCGCGCGTCGCGCCGGCCGCCGCGGCCGGCAATCCGCCGAAGGAAGACTGCGCGCCCAGTCCCAACAATCCTAGCCCGCCCGCCTGCAAGAAATCTCGCCGGCTCAGCCCGTCGCACAGTCGTTTGTGGGAACCGAGGATCCGCAGCATTTCTCCGACTCTTGCCAGCCATCGAAAACGCTTATATCCGGTTTTCCGTCAAGCGATTTGCTTTGCCCAACGAACCGCAGCTTGCGGAACTCGAAAGCCGCATCGGCTCTTGTTTACCTAACGCCTCGTCGTTCTATCCTCCGCGCGCCAGGTTGTCGGTGAGATGTCGAAGGATGTCGCGCGCCGAGATAATGCCGACCAGCTCACCTCCTTCGCCGACAATGGGTAGGTGACGATACTCGCCCAAGTCCATGCGCTGTACCGCAAAGGCGATCTTCGCGTCGGCCACTAGCGTTTGCGGGTTGGGCGTCATGAACTCATAAACAGGACGCGCGGCTAGATCGGCGGCTGCCACGTTGATTTTTCGCAGCGCGTCGCGCTCGCTGAAGATGCCGACCGGCTGATTGCCGTCGACCACCACCACGCACCCGATCCGCCGCTCAACCATGAGTCGCAGGACGTCCCCGACGGGCGTCATCGGAGCCGCAGCAATCGGCCTCTTGGGTGCTAGTACGCTGATGCGATCGCGCAACAGGCTGCGTTCAACCTCGCTGTTCGGCGGCGTCAAGTACGTATCGTCGAGGGGCTGCCCACACTGGGCGCAATCATCATCACCCTCGATGTTCTCGCCGCCGCAATACGGGCAAAAGATCATGATGGCAGTCGATTCTAGGCGCCCTCGCGCTCGTGGATGGAATGGTGAGGTTCGGGTGGAAGATTGTAAATCACGGTGGGAAAATGTTCGACCAGGTAGTGCATGATCCCCTGGACCGTGATAATTCCCGTCGGCCGGCCCCGGTCGTCCACGATCGGCAGCCGCCGGTAGCCGCCTTGCGCCATCATGGCAATGGCCTTGCCGACCCTGTCGCCAGCGCGTAACACAATCGGGTCGGGCGTCATAAACTGCTGGAGCGGCACATCGAAGGTCGCACCAGCAGCCATCATCTTGAGCGCGTCACGTTCTGTAAAAATGCCGATGACAATCTGATCGTGGCAGACCAGCACCGCACCACGGTTGTGCTCCTTCATCTGCCGCAGTGCTTCCGCCACAATGGTGGTGGGAGCAAGGCAGAAGGGCTCAGTCGGATAGCATTGGTCCACCGTTTCGGTGTTGAGATTAAGCTGAAAGTCCATTTGCGTCAGTCTCCCCGCGGCTTAACCCTCGACGACGCTGCAAGCCCGCCACGACGTTCATCACATACTTAGTATCTCGTGTGCGACCAGCTCAATCAAACGAAAAATGGCGTCTTGTCAAAGAATTCAGCCAAGCCGTAAGTCCCCAAAACAACCGGATTTGCCAACCCGGTCCCGACATCCGGCTCAGCCGCGACGAGAACGGAATGCTGCCCGCCGGGTGGGGCAGGTTTCTCCACAAAATCGTCTTCGGTTTTCCGCGCGCCCTGTTGTCCATAAGGAACGACTCAAAATTAACTTCGTCCGCAAACACCTCTCCCTCTGGGAGAGGGCCGGGTGAGGGAAATCAAAATGCCGAAGTTATTTTTGAGTCGTCCCTAAGATGCCGGAGGACGTCGCGGGCTGAGATAATGCCGACCGGCTCACCTCGTTTGCCGACAATGGGCAGGTGGCGATAGCCGCCCAGGCCATTGCGTAGCACGCGAAAGGCGAGGTTCATCACAGCGATAATTGGCCGCGTTATTTCCCCCCTCAGGCTGAGATGCTTTCCTAATCCTCTCCTGTTTTGATCTGCGACCATCTGCGGACAATGGATTCCAATTTCCGGGATCTTTACGCCTTTGCGTTTCGTTCCCGATGCTTGGCGATCTGCGGACCGGCTCGTTTTGCAATTCTTTCTGCCTTCCGGCCCTGCTAGCGGCTGTTCGCTGGCCGAGGACAGTTGGACGAAAAATCGCTCTAAGTTGTTGGCGAGCACTGTTTGCGAGAACCGACCGGCGGATGTGCGCGTGCAATAATCACTCGATTGGTCCGCGAATTGCTCACTAGCGGAGCCATCATTTCTGACCGCTCCACGACTTGGAGATTATTCCCGTCGTGCGACGTTCGTTCCGATTGTTTCACGTCGATAACCAATTCCGCTTGCGAAAGGAATGCACCACCCGTGGCGCGAACCATTCATTGCACCGTGATCGAGGTACCTGCCATGACGGAACCCGTTGAGAGGCAGTCGGCGGGCGATTTTCACGACCTGGTCCCCTGGGCGGATCCGTACATTGCCGCGCTGATCGAGAAGCTGCGCAACGCGGACGATTTTTCCGAAGACCGACAGCGCCTCGATGCGGTCGATGAGTTGCCGCCCCCGTTGGGTCACGGCGAGCCGGATCGCGACATCCCCTGACAGGCCGACTGGTCGCCACGTAACTGGCCTCGCGAATAGCGGCCGGATCGGTAGCCCCAGAGCATACCGCCTTCTGTAAGTCGGGCGGCTCTCCTCCGGTCTCCTGCTTGGCGCGGCGCGCGATCAGTAGCCGAGCAATTCGACTTGCGTGTCGAAGCGAACCGAAATCACGACCCAATGGTCGTCGCCGGCGGTGGCATTCGAGCGGCTGAAGTCGCGGTAATAAGCGAAATACCACACGACCGGAAATTTTTCGCATTTGAACAGGTATTTCATCAGCACTACGTCTTTGCCGATCCGCTTGGCGCTGACTTGTTCGCTCTCGCGATGGGCGCCGTAGCGCTTGACAATCTCTTTCGACTTGTCGACCAAACCCCGCACGGCACCGTCCTGTTCGAGCAACTGGCTGCCGACCAACAGCTCCGAAAACGCGTTCGCCTCGTCGCCGTTGGAAATGCCATCCAAAAAGCGGATCACCTTGTCGTGCAGCTTGCCGACAACCGGCCCGGCCGGCGCGGTCTCGTCCGCGGCGGCAGCACGCCCGGTCGAAAACAAGATCGCCACCAGGAAGAACGACGAACCAACAATTGAAGTGCGAAACATAAGCGGATTCCTTGCGCGCTGGGTCGGCCGACAAAAGAAAGTCGATAAAACCCAGTATAATTGCCGCGCACGTCGGATGCGACGCGGTGGTTCGCAGCGACATGCGGTGGTTCGCGGCGCGCAAAGGCTTATCCGGCGGGGGTTCCGCGGCGGTCGACGGCTGACTCGGCCGTTTCCCGCAGAGCGGCCCGCATTTCGGCGGCGATAAAGAACGAACCGGTAATGCAGATGAGATGGCTTGGCGTGGCCAGCTGCGAAGCCAGCTTCCAAGCCGTGGCCGCGTCGGCGCACGAATGTCGCCGGATGGGAGAAATCTCGCAGGCCAGTGCATCGAGCTCCGCCGGCGGCATGGCGCGGGGATTGTTCCAATAGCGGGTAAAAATTACCTCGTCGAATTTCGGCAGCAGGACGCGCAACATGCCGCGCACGTCCTTATCGCGAGTGGTGGCGAAGACCAGCAGGCGAGCCGGCACGGAAAAACTCTCCTCCAACACGCGCACCAGCGCCTCGATCGAAGCCACGTTGTGAGCCGCATCGAGCACCACCGTCGGATGACGCGAGAGCACCTCGATGCGTGCCGGCCAGCACACTTGCGCCAGCCCTTGGCGGACCGCCGCATCGGAGATATCCCAACCCTGGCGGCGAAGTTCCGCGATGGTCGCGACGCCCACGGCGGCATTGGCGGCTTGATGCGCCCCAGGCAGATTCAATTCGAGATTCTCAAGTTCGTGCTCGGCCCCGGGCACGCGGTAAGAGAAATCCATTTGGCCGTGCACAGGGGCGGATTCCAGATTGCGGGGAGGCCGATACGTGAAATCGAAATCGGTTCCCAATTGCGTCAAGCGGCACTGGTGTTGGCGCGCGGCGCCGGCGATCACGCCGCGCGGTTCGCTATCGAGCACGCCACTGACCAGCGGCGTGCCAAATTTGATAATGCCCGCCTTCTCCGCGGCGATGGCGGCCAGGGTGTTTCCCAATTGTTGGGTGTGATCGAAACTGATGCTCGTGATTACGCTGACGAGCGGCTGGCAGACATTCGTCGAATCGAGCCGCCCACCCAGGCCAACTTCCAGCACCGCCGCGTCAACTCGATGTTCGGCAAAGCGCAACAGCGCCAAGGCGGTGATGATTTCGAAATAGGTGGGCCGATTCGAGCTGCGGGGGTCCAGCGTGGGCTCGGCGTCCATGGCCACAACCGCCGGCCGGACACGGTGGACCAGTTCGATGAGCTCATCGGCCGGACAGATCGCGCGATCGATCCTCAGGCGTTCTTCGACGCGATCCAGGTGCGGAGAGCTGTACAAACCGGTGCGCAATCCGGCGGCTTGCAGAATGCTGGCGATTGTGGCCGCCGTGGAACCTTTTCCCTTGGTCCCGGCAATATGCACGATCCGCAGCGCGTCTTGTGGGTTGCCCAAGCGATCCAGGAGCTGGCGCATGCGATCCAAGCGGAAATCGCGTTGGTCGTAAGGCACAGCCGAGGTGCGCTCGTAATCGATGCGGCTCAGCAGGAAATCCAAGGCCGGATTGCCCGCGCGCCGGCTCGTTCGCCGCTGCATGGAATCTCTTCCCCCCGTCCGAAGCGCACACAGGTGATAGCTCGACAGGCGCCGAGACGATCAAAAATGCCGGGCCCGCCGCGCCCGACCACCCGGTTAGAGCCGCTCGAGTTTACCCGATGGCCGGCCGGTTGTCTTGTCAGCCGCGATAGCCATTTTGATCGGCCGCTGGCGAGTCCGCTAATCAGTCGCCCCCAGCACCTCGCCGCCGGCTCGGGTCGAAAGGGCCCGCCAGACTTGCAACTCGATCCCGTCGTCCACCGATCGAACGGAGCCATCCATCATGGCGGCATTGACGATCCCCGGATGATAGCTGCGGGCTGTGATCGCGGCGTTGATCGGCTCGGAGAGCGAAGCGCCCTCGCGCCCGCTGGCGAGGTCGATGTCGTAATGGAAACCGTTGTAGTGACAAGGCACCACGCTGTTGGGCGCGAAGGTCGTCGTAAAGCCGGTTTGATGACTTTTGCCGTCGACCCATTCAACGTGACCGACGTTTTGTTGCAAATTAAGTCCCATCCCCGGCGAAGTTTCGTCGTCGGCCCCGTTGTCGCCTAACCCGCACAACGCGCCAACCTCGGGAGGGATCGATAGTTTGGCGGCCGCCGCCCCGCTACGGAACAGGGGCGTATAGCTCTTCACGTCGGCAGCCAGTAATGTTTTGCTCAAGCCATCGGTGAAGCGGGCCGGACTGAAAAACGCGTTGGGATGAAACGCGCCCTGCCCCGAGGAGTTGTCGGAGGGATTATAAATCCGCCACGGGCCCATGTTGACTGCGTAATTGTTGGGAAACGTGTCCGGCTCATTCTCGTCATCGACGTGCAACGTGTCGTTGGGATCGGACGGACACACGAAAGGCGCGATCCGCTTGATCGCCAGGCGGGTCCCGTCGCTCAAGACCGCGTCGTCATAACCTCGCGTAAAATCAATACTGCCAAACAAATTGGCTTCTTCCAGATAGGGCAGCGTGCGAGCCAGCGCCGACCAATTGCCTCCCAAATTGTCGAGCTTTCGGTTCCAACAAAAGCTGGGCGGAAACACGCGATGGCTGGTCTGGTAATTGTGGACGGCCAGGGCGATTTGCTTCAGGTGATTGGTGCATTGTGTTCGCCGCGAGGCCTCGCGCGCCGCCTGCACGGCCGGCAGCAACAAGGCGACCAAGATTCCGATGATCGCGATTACGACCAGCAACTCAACGAGAGTAAAGGCGTTGCGTGGCGAGATTCGGCAATTGCTGGCGGCCATACCAGGGCTCCTCGCTGTATTGTAATTGAGACTCAATATCAGTTAGTGCCCATTAGTTTAACCCGGCCTCTGCCGCCGTCAAGCGGAAAAACATCGGGTGCGATAGGGCATGGGCAAGCAGTAGATGGGTGCCATTAAGGCGAAGCTGAAATCGGGACTGCCCATTGGTCCTTCGCATACTTCGGCCGGCGTGTGCCTGGCGCCTCACGAGCTACGGGAAACCCCGAATTCATACAACCGCGAGAGACTTTGACCGGTTGGCAAGCGATGCGTGGCCTCGAGCAGTGAGCCGCTGCTTGAAAGGGATTTTGGGGTCCCTTATAGTGAATCTTTTCGATGGCCGGCGCAGGGACATATTCGGGTCGCCCTCTCTTGGGGTACGACTGAACTTTAGCGCCGGCTGCGACGTAACGGACGTTGAGTCTGCCAGGACAGCCGCAAAATCCTAAGCGCGGCCAAGTTCCGCTGCTCGGCAGGCTGGATTTCGTCCGCTCCGCGAGGGACCAAATTCCTGGCGATCCGACTCGCAAACGCATTTATTTCAATTCAGGCGAGGAAAACCCATGGCATCCGAGGTGGTTGTCGAGACCCGCAATCTCTCCAAGGTGTATCGCGACTTCTGGGGCCGCCAGAAAGTTCGGGCCTTAAAGGCGCTCGACCTGGAAATTCGCCAGGGCGAGATCTTCGGCCTGCTGGGTCCTAACGGCTCGGGCAAAACCACGACCATCAAGTTGTTGCTGGGCCTGCTGTTCCCCACCAGCGGCCAGGCCCTGGTGTTTGGTCGCGACGCCACCGACGTAAAGAAAAACGAGCGGCTGGGCTACCTGCCCGAAGAATCGTACCTGTATCGCTTTCTCAACGCTGAAGAGACGCTCGACTTTTACGGTCGATTGTTCGACATGCCGGCCGCGGTGCGAAAAAAGCGCACCAATGAACTAATCGATTTGGTGGGGCTCAATTGGGCCAAGCGCCGACAACTGAAGGAATACTCCAAGGGCATGGCTCGCCGCATCGGGCTGGCCCAGGCGCTCATCAACGATCCGGAATTGATCCTGCTCGACGAACCGACCAGCGGCCTCGATCCGATCGGCACGCGCGAAATGAAGGATTTGATTCTGCGGCTGAAATCGCAAGGCAAGACAGTCCTGATGAGCAGCCACCTGCTGGCCGACGTCCAGGACGTCTGCGATCGGATCGCCATTTTGCACCAGGGCGAACTGAAGGAGCTGGGCCGCGTGGATACGCTGCTCAAGGTGCGCGGTGAGACGGAAATTCGCGCTGCTGGCCTAAGCGAGTTGGCCCAATCGGAGATTCGCTCCGTCATCGAGCGGCACAACGGCACCGTGATGTCCATGGACAACCCGACGACCACCCTGGAAGAACTGTTCCTCGCGATTGTGCGCGATAGCGAAGCGCGACCCGGCAGGCGCGCCAAACAAGACTCGTAAGCGCGGTTTTCAACGACCCACGACTTCCCACGATCCCACTCACAGCCTGCTTGTACGTCATGGTCCTGGATTCAGATCCCGTCGTCTTCATCAACTGGCTTAGGCCGGCGCTGTTTTTCTTTCTTCAGGCGGCGGCCGTGCTGGGCTTGGTGGCCTTGGTGGGCGGATTTTTGCTCGCGGCCTTCCGCTACGGGCCCGCCCTGGGAGGCGACGCCACGTACCGCATGCTCAAAACGGCCTTGAGCGACCTGGTGTCACTCTCGCCGCGGCGCATTGGGGCCTTGGCCCGGTTGGCCGTGCAAGAATCGCTCCGCCGCCGCGTGCTGGTCGGATTCGGCGTGTTCCTGTTGATCTTGTTGTTCGCCGGCTGGTTTCTCGATACGAAGTCCTACGATCCGGCCACGCTGTATCTGAGTTTCGTACTGACCGCCACGACCTATCTGGTGCTTTTGATGGCGCTCTTTTTGAGCGCTTTCAGCTTGCCGGCCGATATCAAAAACAAAACGATTTACACGATCGTGACCAAGCCGGTGCGACCCGGCGAAATTGTCCTGGGCCGCATCCTGGGCTTTTCGCTGATCGGTACTGTGCTGCTGGCCGTGATGGGCCTGTTCAGCTATTTCTTCGTCGTGCGGGTGCTCAATCACACTCACGAAGTTGATATCGCGTCTTTGAAGAGCACGCCGGGCGACACCGAAGGAGGCCGCAGCGGCCGCACCACGCTTGCGCAGAATCATCGCCACCAGGTCACGCTCGACGCCGACGGCAACGGCAGCACCGATATTGCCCAGGGACACTGGCACGAAGTCGACAAGCATGTGGAGGGCGACAAGACGACATACGTGCTCGGCCCGCCGCAAGATCTGCTCACCGCCCGCGTGCCGGCCTACGGCAAATTGCGCTTCAAGGATCGGGCCGGCCGGGGCGTCGACAAGGGCATCAACGTGGGCAATGAGTGGAAGTACCGCAGTTTTGTCGAGGGGGGCACGCTGGCTACCGCGATTTGGACCTTCGAGGACATCACGCCCGAGCGCTATCCCGAAGGGCTCCCGGTGGAAATGACGATTCGCGTGTTTCGGTCCTACAAGGGCGAGATCGAACAAGGGATCCGCGGCGTGATCGTGCTGAAAAACCCCACCAACGGCCGCACCAGCGAGCTAAAAACGTTTACCGCCAAGGACTTCTCCACCGATCACATGAAAATTGGTCGTAAGCTGAGCGACAAGGATGGCAATCCGATCGACTTGTTCGACCAATTGGCGCCCAGCGGCGAGTTGGAGCTGTGGCTGCAATGCATCGATGAAAACCAGTACTTCGGCGTCGCGCAGGCCGACGTATACCTGCGGGCCCGCAACGCGTCGTTCGGCATGAATTTCGTCAAAAGCTACCTGGGCATCTGGGTGCAGATGCTGCTGGTGACCAGCTTTGGCGTGATGTTCAGCACGTTTTTGAGCGGAGCGGTGGCGATGATGGCAACGCTGGCCAGCCTGGTGCTGGGCTTCTTCACCAAATTCGTGTTCGAGGTGGCCCAGGGCACGGTGCAAGGCGGCGGCCCGCTGGAGTCCTTCATCCGCATCGTGAAACAACAGAACGTGACGTTGCAAATGGAGCCCGGCCTGTCGACCGACGTCGTGAAAGGGGCCGATGCGGTGTTCATGTTCTTCATGCAATCGGTGACGAGTTTGCTGCCCGATTTTCGCCAATTCAGCACGGTCGATTACGTGGCCCACGGCTTTGATATCCCGGCCGACGTCGTGGGCGTGCAGTTTATTTCGGGTCTTGGGTATATGGCCGCGGTATTCGCGATCGGCTATTTGTTCTTGAGGACGCGTGAGGTGGCCCGATGAACCAGCGAGCTCGGTTTATCCGCAAGATCGTCTACGTCTGCATCATCGCGGCGCTGCTGTTGCCGCTGTCGTGGTTGAGCCAGCCGGAGACGAGCGAATCGAAGGGCGGATTGTTGGCCCAGATGCGAAAAGACAACCAGCTCAGCCAGGCCAACTTGGGCGAAATCGATCCGGCCAGCGAGACGATCAAATTGGCGACCCTCGGCATGCGCGGCGTCGCCGCCAACATTTTGTGGGAAAAGGCCAATTATTACAAAAAGGTCGAAGATTGGGCCAGCTATTCGGCCGCGCTGGAACAGATTACCAAGTTGCAGCCCAATTTCGTCAGCGTCTGGATTTTCCAGGGCTGGAACCTGTCGTACAACATCTCGGTGGAATTCGACGATTATCGCGACCGCTACTACTGGGTCATCAAGGGCATCGATTTCCTGAAAGAGGGCACGAAGTACAACACGAATGAGCCACGACTGATGTCGGATATCGGCTGGACGATCGCGCAGAAGATCGGACGCGCGGACGAACACGTGCAATTTCGCCGGCTGTTTCGCGAAGATGACGACTTCAACGGTTCGCGCCCCTTGGCCCAGCGCGACAACTGGCTCGTGGGGCGCGAATGGCTGACGGCGGCCGAACAGGTCGTGGACAAGGGCGTTGCTCTGAAAGGCGAGAGCCCGCTTTTGTTTCATACGCACCCGGCCATGTGCCTGATCAATTATTGCGAAGCTCTGGAAGAGGAAGGAACATTTGGCGAAGTGGCCAAGAATGCCTGGAAGAAAGCGGCTGATGCTTGGACCGAACTGGCCAACCGCGACTTGCCCACGGTCTACAACTTCACGATTCGTCTCAACGAAAAAGAATTCTTCCAACAGCGATCGGAACAAGCCCAGGCCGAATTGAACCGGCTGACGCCTCCGGGATCGCGCGAGAAAATCGCCGCGGAAAAACTCGCCGCGCTCAGTGAAAAAGAGCGCGAGGCACACGACACTCCGGCCGAACAATTGACGGCCGAGCAACGGACGATTCGCTATGAAGTCGACCAGAAACTGGCCGTCGGCCATCTCGAACTTGCGGATCGCGTAACGGGCGAAGATCATGCTGAAGCGCTCAAAGCTGCCGAAGAGGCCTCGCAAGCCGATTTCATCGCCAATGCCATCGAATCCGAACGTGGCATCGTGAACTTCGATTATTGGCTGCTACGATGCCAGGTCGAACCCAATGACGATACGCTTGCCGCCCGCAAGCTGATCTACGACGGCGATAAGGCGTTTCTGTCGGTTCAATTGCCGCAGGCGAAAGCGAATTACGCCCAGGGTTTCGACAGGTGGCGCCAAGTGCTCGATACCCACCCCAAGCTGCTGGAAGATCCCAACCTGACCGACGAACTGGTCGACTCAATCACGCATTACCAGGGTGTGTTGCACCAACTCGACGAGACTTTCCCGCAGCCGTTCCTCTTACAAGACGTCGTGGACAAGGACGCGATATTCCACGGGCCCCGCCTGGGACCACTTTCCGCGAAACCGACCGATGCCGAAAAGCCGGTGGCGGAGCCCGCCAAGCCCGCTGTTGAAACACCCAAATAGAGACCTGCCGCGCGTTGGAATCTCTCCGGCAAACTTCAAACGCCATGGATGACGACCGTCTTGAGCTCGGTCATTTCGGCCACGGCGTATTTGGGACCCTCTTTGCCGAAGCCACTTTCCTTCAGCCCGCCATAAGGCATCAGATCGGCTCGCCACTGCGGGCCCCAGTTGATGTGCAGGTTGCCGCTTTCGACTTGCCGGGCAAACTGCATCGCCCACGTGATGTTCTCCGTAAAGATGCCGGCGGCTAATCCGTAGGGCGTATCGTTGGCGATGCGTATGGCTTGTTCCACCGTGCTGGCTCGGGTCAGCGCCACGGCCGGCCCGAACAACTCCTGACAACTGATGCGCATGCCGGGATCGACGTCGGCCACGAGGGTAGGCTCATAGATCGTGCCGTGCCGATGCCCGCCAGCGATGATTTTGGCCCCGCCGGCCGCCGCCTCGTTGACCCACGACTCGACGCGCTGAGCATCGGCCTCGCGGATCATCGGCCCCATTTTCACCTTTT
>JACQFF010000161.1 GCA_016200205.1 Planctomycetia bacterium | reverse complement strand
CGTACGAAAACCCGGTGATGCCCGAGGGGCTGCAAACGAGCGGCTCAGCGAGTTTGCCGGTGGTTGAGCGGACGTAGCCGAAAGGGCATTGCGATGAGTCATCGCGTCCGATGGAAGCGGTGGTGCATATTGCTATTCCTGCTCTTGCCATTTTGCGTTCTTTTCTTTTGGGTGGCGTGGCTTTGGCCCCTGAGCACGGGTGGCCAGCCAATCAGCGAATCCGAGCAACGGCTCGTCGGATCGTGGATGGTCGCGGAACCCGAGGGACCTGGCACGGTGCGAACCTTGGAGTTTCGGGAGGACCGATCGGGCACCAGCACCGACCGCTCGGTCCCGTCAGGAACAATTCTTCAGGAAGTGGAAATACGATGGTCGTTGGCGGGATCCACACTCTTGTTCGAAGAGCAAGGCGGATGGCTGGCTCGTCTTTTTCGCCCTTTCGGCAGCGGTCGACCAAAAAGCGTCGGCGTCCTTTCGGTGACGAACAGAGAGCTTGAGCTAGACGCCGGGCGTCAACCTCTGATCTACAAGCGGTGTGCGCCTGATCGGCGATCGCGCAGAGAATTTGGCGGTTATTAGCAAGACGGCCAGGCAGCCCCGCCAGACTTCATCAACTTCGCGCACGACCCTTCTAGCGCTTCAAGTCGGCTGTGGAGGACCACAGCGTGCGCAGGAAGAATTCGTCGACGACTTGTTGCAGATACGGAATGCGCACGAGCGAATGCGGACAGTGATCGACATTTGCCAGGCGAATGTAACTCACATCTTTCCCGCCCCCGCGACTGAGATGCGCCACGAATTGATCGGTCAGGTTCACGTCCACTTGGGTGTCTATCTCACCGTAAAGCAGCAGCAGCGGAGGGATTTTTTCGCGGACGTAATTGACCGGCGAGGCCCGCTTGTATTCGGCCAGGCGTGGTCCCTCGGGCGGCCCGCCCATGAACTTTTCGATCGCGACTGGCAATTGGTTGTGCTGGTGTTGAGTGGTAAGGTCAATCGGTCCGCTGTCGCTCACGACCGCCTGAACCTGGCTCGACCGCTCGGCGTACGGCTCTTGCTTGTCGAGACTCGCCGGCGGCATCATTCCCAGCAACAGCGCCAAGTGACCGCCGGCCGAGTTACCCCACGCGCCGATTCGGCTGCCATCAACGTGATATTCGCCGGCATGCGCCCGCAGCCAGCGGACCGCGCACTGACAATCGTCAAACCCCGCGGGAAACGGCGCCTCGCCCGAGAGCCGGTAGTTGATCGTCACCGCGACAAACCCCAGTCTGGCGAAATCGAGAATGTTGCCGGGCGTTTTCGTCGTGGTGAAGCTCGACTTGTCTCCTTCCAGCCACCCTCCGCCATGAATCACCACGATCGCCGGCCGCGGCTTGTCGGGCGATCTTTTAGGCATGGCCAGGTCCAACGTGCAGGCCCGGACGCCTTCGCGGTATTGCAAGTTGTGCACCAGCGTGATGTCGTCGAGCGCCAGGCGCGGCTCGTCGCCGTAGCCGTCTGGGGCACCGATCAGCCAATAAGTGATCGCGAAAAACATCATTCGCATGATTCAAGTCCGGAGTCCCGTGCGGGCGATGCGTTAGATCGCGTTACAGCCCCAGATCATCGAGCTGGTCCATCAGGCTGTCCAGCTCGTCTTTGGGGGCTTGCTGTTTGCCGCTCTGGCGCTTGGGAATGCCGACCGAGAGGCCGACGGCGTCGCGGCCGACGGCCACCAGCTCGACGTCGCGCTCGATCGCGGCGATTTCGATCGCGTTGGGGGCGCCGAAAAGTTGCGACAGATCGATCTTCAAGCCCCCGGCGTTCTCGTCGGGGCTGCCGGCGATGGCGGGCGATTTGTGCTGCGGAAAGATGATTGCGTTTTCGGGACAAACGCGGCTGCACGCCGGGCAGCCTTTGCGACAATTGTCGGGCTGCTCGACCAGAATCGTTTCGGCGCCGTCGACGCCGTACACGCCGAACAAACAAAAGTCGATGCACTCCATGCAATTCGTGCAGCGGCTGTAATCGATTACCGGATACCAACGCCGGGCGGGCGTTTCGGCAATCCGCGTCAACTCTGGTAACGAAACTTGTGCGGTCCCCTCTCCCTTTGAGAGAGGGTTAGGGTGAGGGCTCTCCGACAGCGCGCCCTCATCCCGGCCTTCTCCCAGAGGGAGAAGGGGCGCACGCGATGCCCCGTTGGAACTTCCATTGCCGTTTTGACCGCCGGGATCCAAGTAGCGGGCCAATTGTTCGGGCTTGGGGTCGCCCTTGATCCAGCCCATCAGGCCAACCGTCTCGACGCTGGTTTCGGCGATGATGCGCTTGATTTCCGCCAGGAATGGCTCAGCGCGATTCTGCGCGCTCAACTGTAGATGATAAATCGTGCGGTTCGGCAGGTTGCGGCCCCCGACCCGATCTTTCTCATCGTGATCTTGCTCGTCGCGCTCATCCTGCTCCGCTCTTTCCGCCTCGTCCTGATCGTCCTGGTCGTCCTCGTCCGCGGCATCGCTTCTGAGCAACGTCTGACCAAAATGGCCTTTAATGCCATTTCGATCCAGCGTCCAATGCGCGGCGCGTGGATAGAGCCAACTCAGCACGATCATGTCGCCTGCGATGCTTTCCAAACAAAGCATGCCGGTGCTGTTGGGAGAAAGGTCATAGAGATGCGGAATCACCGTCAGCTCGACGCCGCGCTCCATGAGCAATCCGCCGACGAGCGCTTCTTCGAGATTGCGCTTCTCGGGATGGGCGCTTTGGCCCTGCGAGATGACAACCGTGATTCTTTTGGCCATGACCGAATCCGGAGTGCGTCAGCGACATTACTCTCCCTCTCCCGTTGGGAGAGGGGATCACACAATTCTTGCTTCGCCTACTCGTTCATTTGACCCTTGATGGTCCGCTCGGCGACCTTCCAGGCAGCCTCCAAGTGTATCAGGTACTCTTCGGGAGACAACAACCCTTCGCCGGGCCCTTCGATGGCAAACATCCAACCGCCGCCGTATAAATCGACATTAATTGTCGAGGGATCGGAGAGCAAGGCATCGTTGAACTCGGTGAGCCGCCCAGCGATGGGGGCATACAGGGCGCTTTCGGCCTTGGAGCTTTCGATCGAGCCGATTTCCTGCTTTTCGCGCAAGGTGGCTCCGGCGTCAATGATCCAATCGAGAAAGTAGACGTCTTGCAGCAGCCGCACCGCGTAGGCCGCGAGACCAAAGCGGTATCCCCCGCCTTGGGGCTGGGCCCACATGTGGTTTTTCGCGTACTTGCGATCCGTCGGAAAGCGGGCCTCGAATTTGCCCATCATGAAGACGAGCTCGCCTTTCATGTGTAGCGAACCCCGCGGTGCTCGGGCTCGAAGAAGGCCGGCAGCAAAGCGTCGGCGCGCAACAAGCCCGCGCGCGAGAGCGTGACGTGTTGGCGGTCGAAACTCAAATATCCCTCGTCGTGAAATTGCCGCCAGGCGTCGCGCCAGTGGTCGATGATGTCGACGCCGAACTTGTCGCCGAAGTAGCCGACTTCGAGGCGACCCGTTTTGAGCTGCAAAATCATTTCGCGCACCAGCAGTTGATGCGGCGTGGGTTTCATCCCCCGATTCAAGGGCAACTCGCCCCGCTCGAGCGTGCCGACATAGCCGGCCCAATCGGGCTCGTTTTGATAGTGAACGCCCGAGGCGTGGCCGAAGCTGGCGACACCCGTGGCCAGCAGATCGGATCCGTGCCACAGGTTATCGCGATAGCTGAAGTTCACCTTGTTCTTGTCTTTGACCAGCGTGTAGGCGCTCGACACGGAATAGCCGGCCGCGCACAGCCCGTCGAAGGTGTAATCGACCCACGCCCGCTTGGTCGGCCAATCGGCGACCGGCGTTTCGATCTGGTGTCCCAAAATGTCCTTCGAGTAAACCGTGTTGAACGGCAACTCCATCTGGTAGATGGTCACGCTGTCGGGCGCCAGATCGAGGGTGCGGTGAATGGTGTCTTTCCAATTGTCCCACGTCTCGCCGACCATGCCGGCGATCAGATCGATGTTGACGTTGGGAAAATCGGCGGCGCGAATCCACTCCCACGATTTGTAAACTTCGGCCGAGAGATGGGCGCGGCCATTTTCTTCGAGCACCGCGTCGCCAAAATTTTCCACGCCCAGGCTGATCCGCGTGACGCCCAGATCGCGCAGCGTTCGCACCTTGCTCTGCGCCAGCGTTCCCGGCTCGCACTCGAACGTGACTTCTTCGGCCCGGTCCCAATTGATGTTGGCCCGCAGGCGATCGACCAGGGAGGTGAGCTGCTTGGCGCTCAAGAACGACGGCGTACCGCCGCCGAAGTAGACGAAACGGAAGGGGCGACGGCCCATTACCTCCAACCGGCTGACCAGCTCGATTTCGCGTGACAGGGCCGTGACGTAGGTTTCCACGTCGCCGGCGGTCTTGTCGGTGTAAACGCGAAAGTAGCAGAATTTGCAGCGTTTGCGGCAAAACGGAATATGCAGATAGAGCCCCAGCGGCGCCGGCTCCGCTTTGCCAGGCGGAGTGAGCGGCGGCGAGTCGAGCACCGCGCGCACCTCGTCGAGCGCCGCGGCGGTCCACTGCGAGAATGGCGGGTAGTTCGAGATGAAGTAACTACCGACTTCAGTTTTGGTGGTTTCTAAAGCCATCGTTTGAGATCGCTCGCTTCGTCAAGGCTGCGGGCAATAGGCTGTAGGCTGCAGGTCGGAAATGCAAAGTCCTACAGCCTGCGGCCTACAGTCTACAGCCTGTTTCTCACGGCGGCCTGGCACCGAAACAGTATAAAGTGCCGTTGGTGTTGCCGATCACGAGCCGACCGGCGGCAATCGCCGGTGAGGCGGCAAACTCGCCGCCGGCTTCATAATCCCAAACTTTTTTGCCCGTTTTGCGATCGAGCGCATAGAGCCGGCCATCGGCCGAGCCAACAAATACCCGCGACCCGACGACTACCGGCGAGGAATCGACTCTCGCCTTGGCGGCAAATCTCCACAATTCATGGCCATCGATAGGATCCAAGGCGTACACCTGCTTGTCGCGGCCGCCAAAAATCACGGCCTCCGGCGTGACGGCGGCAGAAGAACGGATCGGCATGTTGCGCTGCGATTTGAAGGGCCAGATGATCTTGGCTGCTTTCCAATCGATTGAGAAAAACGTCGATCCCTCGGTGCCGAAGAACACGCGCCCGCCGCCGACCGCCGGCGTGCAGCCGGTAGGGCCGTCGATCTCGACCGTGGCCAGCGCTTCGCCTTTCTCCAAGTCGATGACGTGCAACTTCGCATCGCAACCTGCTAAAAATGCCCGGCCTTCGACCACCGTGGGCGAGCAGCGGATCTGATCGCCGATCGAGTATTTCCAAACTAGTTTTCCGCTCTGGGCGTCGAGGCAATAGAGCGTGGCGTCTTGCGAGCCGAACAGCACGTTGTTCCTGTAGAAATTGGGGCCGGAGTTGATCTCGCCGCCGGCTTCGTGACCCCACAGCGGCTTTCCGGTCGCCGCCTCGAAGCAATAAAACTTGCCGTCGGTGTCGCCGACGAACAGGCGTCCATCCTTCACGGCCGCCGGCGCGCTAAAACCGAGCTCGGTCGGATACTTCCATTTCACTTCACCCTTATCCAAGCTGAGGGCGTAAAAATTCCCGTCCAAGCTGCCGACAAACACCATGCCGTCAACGATCGCCGCCGTGGCCTCGAAACCGTGCTCTTTGGACGAGAACTTCCAAAGCACTTCCAGGCGTTCGGGCAAGCGGCCTTGCGCCACGCCATCGGCCAACGCGTCGCCGCGAAACACCGGCCACTCGCTGGCGCGAACCGCAGTGGCAGTCGGCGCCCCGTTCGATGCATCCGCCGAGGATGCGCGTTCGGCAACCAGGCCAAATGCGGCGAACACGCCGGCGAATCCCATCAGGTAGCGCACCGTGGCGTGACCCAAGTGTGTTTTTAATCTGCGCAAAATCGCGGGCCCTTCTCTCTTTCTCCCTCTCCCTCTGGGAGAGGGCCGGGGTGAGGGTGTCTTGTTTTTTATCCCTCACCGTAACCGTCTCCCAGAGGGAGACGGGATTGCGCGCTTCCGTTCCACATCAGAACGCGGCTTCGTACAGTGCCAACAGTTCTGCTTCCCCTACCCTACGCGGATTAAAGCCGCCGGTCCACTGCTTGGCAGCCTCGCTGGCCAGTTCGGGCAGCTTGGTCTGATCGACACCGCACTCCGATAGGCGACTCGCCAGGCCCGCTTGAGCGGCCAGATCCGCCACGAAATCGGCCAGCCCCTCGAACCCGCTGGCCGGATCGGGAAAGCCGTTCGCGCCGCCGGTTCCCTCGAGCAGGTCGCGATACCAATTGCCATACTCGACGCCGTTGAAACGAATGACGTGCGGCAGCATCAGACCAATCGCCTGGCCGTGCACGATGTGGTAGCGGGTGGTGAGCGGATTGGCCAAGGCGTGCGTGGCGCCGAGCATCGAGTTTTCGATCGCCAGCCCCGCGAAACAGGCCCCCAGTTGCATGCCCGAGCGAGCGGCCAGGTCTTTCGGATCCTTGAGCACGCGGCCAAAATTCTCGCCCAAGAGCAGCCACGCCTCGCGACTAAACGCCAGCGAGACCGGATTGCGGACCTTAGTCACGTACGTTTCCAAGGCGTGAGCAATCGCGTCGATGCCGGTCAGCGCGGTGACGCGAGCGGGTTGCGAAACGGTGAGCACAGGATCCAAAAGCGCGATGCGGAACGAGGCCTTCTTGTCGCCGCAAGCCATTTTCACGTGCGTTTTGGCATCAGAAATCAGCGCGAACGACTGCGTTTCGCTGCCCGTGCCCGAGGTGGTCGGCACGGCGATCATCGGCAGCATCGGACGCGTGGCCTTGCCGACGCCCGCGTAGTCCTGCATTCGTCCACCGTTAGAGTAGAGAAAATTGATTCCCTTGGCGCAGTCCATCGAGCTGCCGCCACCCAAGCCGACGATCAATTCGGGATCGTGCCGCTTGGCCAGTGCCAGGCCGGCCTCAACGTGGTCGGTAGTCGGGTTTTCGGCCACGCCATCGAAGAGGTACGTCTCGATGCCCGCCTTGCGCAGCGAAGCCGACCCGCGCCCGGCGTGCCCCACATGGACAATGCCCGGGTCGCTGACCAACAGGGCCCGCCGCGCCCCCAGCTCTCCAGCCAAGGCGCCGAGCAGGTCGACCTTGCCGGGACCAAACACAATCCGAGTGCGCGGCTGATAATCGAAAGGAATCATGAAACACTCGGCGGGCAAACGGTCGGCGGAATAACCATAGGGGGTGCCATGCTCACGCTTCGTGAGCATGTTATTTCAGTCCAAGGCGCTCGGCGCATGCTCACGCACGCGCGAGCGTTGCACCCTGCGCGATGCAAGCCACGGCAAAACCAGTCTACCCTCTTCTCAAATCTTCCTCGCCATCGCCAGCCGTTCTTTCGGCAGTTGGTAGGCTCGGGCGCGGAACAAAAACTCGACAATATTGCCTTCGTGCGGCTGTAACCAATCGAGCTTGATCGTGGGGATCGGCCCAATGTTCAAGCGATCGATGTGCGTGGCGTCGGTCAAGGCCCGCTGAAAATTGGCGTCCTCGGTGATCGCCGTGCAAACCAGCGTTGGACCGATCGACTGGAGCATCTTTTCCTGCGGGCATTCGACGACCGATGCGAACGGGAACATGTATTCTTGCTTGGCGATTGCGGCGGCGGGCGATTTGCAATGCGCGATCACAGGCCGCAGATAGGCGCAGCGCTCCATTTCGACCAATCGCGGACCATACTGCGCAGTCATGTCCTCGACGCCGTCTTCGTGCAGCGCGGCCTCGATCGACTTCCAGACCGCCGAGGCCATGCCGGGAACGGTAAATGCCGCCAGGCCCGAGTTGGGATCTTCCGGCGGCAACACCGGCACGGGGCCGAGTCGCTTGGCTAGCGCCGTGGCGATTTCTTTGGTGTGCCGCGAAGCCCAGACGCCGGAACAGTTGATGCACCCGCGGCCGCTATTGAGATAAATGCTGTCGGCCATCAGGTCGATGTACTGCTCCCAATCATCGACCACGTCGTCGCCGAGCAAAATCTTGCTGAACCCTGGGCCGTGGGCTTGCACTTTTGGATTGCCCTTGTAGCGCTCGACCGTCGCCGTGCCGCCGAAGATCATGGTCCGCTCGCAGTTGGCCAGCACCGCCGCGCCCACGTCGCCGCCACCGGGATAAATGGAAATCGCCTCGGCCGGAATGCCGGCTTGCGTGAAGGCCGCCGTCATCCGGTACGGCGTCCACGGTTCCTGTGGGCCCGGCTTGAGCACCAGGCCGATTTGCATCGGAATGACCGGCAGCCAGAGCGTGTGCACACCCGGCGAGTTCGAAGGCAGCACCAAACCCACGGCCGGCGCCTGGGCTTGATAGCTCACGACCACGCCCCGGCTCTCGACGCCGTAGCCATTGCTCAAAATCGACAGGTCAAGCCCACGCGTCAGGGCATCGAGCATTTCGTCCATATGCGAGAGCACAAAGAAATTCTTCTGCATGTTCCCCTTGCACATGTGCTCGGGCAAGCCGGTCGAGGCCGATTGCCAGCGGGCAAATTCGTCGGGCGTTTGCGTGCCGTCGCCGATTGGAAGCGTGGCGCCCAGATACAGCTCGCCGGCCTTTTTGACGCGCTCGATCAAGTCTTCGCAAGGGATCGCGCGCAGGGCCTCGCGAGCCAGCTGGGCTTTGCGCATATCGCGCTGCAAAAGTCCGCCGTTGGCCTGGCTGACCCTGGCAATCGGCTCGCCGGTCATGAAGTGCACCACCTGGTCCACTTCCAACGAATCGTACGGCTTGCCCCAACGCAGAATCGGAATATTGAGCACGTCGATTATCTCCCGAGCAAAAATGTCTCGCCGGGTCGCCGTGCCGTGTTTTACTCCCTCTCCCTTTGGGAGAGGGCCGGGGTGAGGGCGT
>JACQFF010000160.1 GCA_016200205.1 Planctomycetia bacterium | reverse complement strand
CTAGGCTGACCGGAATCAAAACCAAGGCGGCGACAATCGCCTGGGCCGCCGGCCGCAAGCCGCTCGGATCGACGACCGAGAGCATCTTCAAACCAGCGGCCGCATATTGCCGGCGATAGATCCAGGCAATCGCCATGAAGTGCGGAAACTGCCAGAGGAACACGATCAAACCCAGCGACCAGGCCCGCAAATCCAAAGGAGCGCCGACGGCCGTCCATCCGATCAGCACCGGCAGCGCGCCGGCCACGGCGCCGACGGCCGTGTTCGTCGACGTGCGTGTTTTCAAGGGCGTATAGATCCACACGTACAGGAGCCAAGTGAAAAGCCCCAGCGCGGCGGTTCTTAGCCCGACGGCCGCGGCGAGATAAGTCGAACCCACGACAATCGTCAGCACGCTAAAACCCAACACTTGAAAAGCCGTCAGCCGACCGGCCGGCAATGGCCGATCGAGGGTACGAGCCATTTGGGCGTCGGTGTCGCGTTCCAGCCACTGGTTGAGCGCGCTGGCGCTGGCCGCGACCAGGGCCGTGCCGGCGAGCGTGTGCAAAAGCAGCCATCCGTTGGGCGGTCCCCAATTGGCGACTACCGCCGCCACTCCGACCGTGAAGAGCACCATGGCGGTTATTCTCGGCTTGGTCAGCTCGACGTAATCGCCGAACCGCTCCAGCCACGCCGCGCGCCGGGTCTCGATGGACAACGAGGTCATGCTCATCGCGCGGCCTCCATCAACCAAGAACCTTGGCCTGCCGCTCGCGACCCGCGCCATGCAAACCTCACGCTCCGCAGAGCCACCAGCAAACTCGAGGCCAGGATCATGGAGCCCATGGCCACGTGGGCCGTGGTGACCCACGCTTGCAGGCGGCTGCCTTCATGGACCACGTAATCGGCAGCCCAAAGATAATCGGCCATCCAACTTGGCCAGCCATATTTCGTGACCCAGGTGGCGGCGCCCAAGCCGACCTCGACGAGCACCAGCGCGACCAGTCCCGTCGTCGGACGCACCAGCGACCACTCATCACGCTGGGTGCGAAAGACCTGGAAGGCGAGGAGGAAAATGTGCACGACCAACGCGGCGGCGATGGCCAAATGGAAAACGAGCGCCACGCGAAAATCGCCGGGCGCTGAGCCGGCAGGCAAATGACGCAACTGCGAGCCCAACACAAGTTGGCAGTAGGCAAGAAAAGTTGTCACGATCGCCAGCCGTT
Organism: Planctomycetia bacterium; assembly: GCA_016200205.1. Taxonomy (GTDB): domain Bacteria; phylum Planctomycetota; class Planctomycetia; order Pirellulales; family PALSA-1355; genus PALSA-1355. Next base: position 23,502 of record JACQFF010000160.1, on the reverse strand, counting down.
CGACCTTTCCCAAGCCCGCGCGATTTTGCACTCCGTCGGCATCCTGCCAGCGGCGCGAAGTAATCACGGCCAGCGCTACGGCGAAAGCAAAGAATGCCGGACCGACGCAACCGTGTATTTTGGCAAGCTGAACTTTGTCTTCGATGACGCGCATGCCGCCCAGCGCGCCTTGACAAATCACGGCCGCTAATGCCACCACGGCCAGCCAGCGGACCAGCCCACGGCGCTGGCACCACCAGGCGGAAATCAGAAACGCGATGGTCAACATCCCGCTGAGCGAGCCGAGCAGCCGGTGACCGTGCTCGATGAACAGCCCGAACGGACCGTACACCCAGGTTTGCCAGGGATAGAGAAACAAGTTGTATCCGTAGGTGTCCGGCCAGTCGGGCACCGCCATGCCCGCATCGTACGTCGTGACCAATCCGCCGACCCAAATCAAGGGGAACGTAGCGCAGACCAACGCCACCGCCCAGCGATGGGGCCAAACGCTTTCGAGTTCAAGGGGCGTTGTGTTCACGTTGGACTCGCGGAATGGGACAGTCGCATTTTGCTCCGAGGACTCCACAAAATCGGGACAGTCCCCGGCGGATTGTTTGCGCTTCGTTAACTAATGAGCCACCGCCGGTTCGCCGTGCGGATGCGCCGCCAGCCCGGGCTTCTTCTCCGGCGGCGGCTGGGTTTGTGGGTAGTAGTCGGTGTCGACTTCCGGCGAGCCGTATTCATACGGGCCGCGGTAAACAATCGGTTGGAAATCGAAGTTGCCGTGCCCCGGCGGACTGGGCGCTTGCCATTCCAGGCCATTGGCATGCCACGGATTGCGGCCCGCCCGGGGACCAAAGAACATGCTCAAAATGAAATTCAAGGCAAAGATGATTTGCACCGCGACCATGCCGATCGCGCACCAGGTCATAAACTCGTTGAGCGGCTGCAGGTGACGGAAAGTATCGTAATGGTACGGATCGGCCAGGCGTCGCGGGAACCCGACGACGCCCAGGATGTGCATCGTGAAGAAAGTGCCATTCAAGAAAATGAACGTGAAGAAAAAATGCACGTGTCCCCAAAACTCGTTCATCATCCGGCCGAACATTTTGGGATACCAGAAATAAATCGCGCCCCACACGCCCATCGCCGTGCCGGCAAACAGCACGTAATGGAAGTGGGCCACGATGAAGTACGTGTCGTGAATGAAGATGTCGACCGGCGTAGCGGCCATGAAAATGCCCGAAAGCCCGCCGATGATGAACATCGACACGAACGACAAGGCAAATAGCATGGGGGTGGTGAAGCGGATGTTGCCGCCCCACACGGTTCCGAGCCAATTGAAGGTCTTAATGGCGCTGGGCAGCGCGATCATCATCGTCGAGACCATAAAGGCCATGCCGAGGGCCGGATTCATGCCGGAGACGAACATGTGGTGGCCCCACACGATAAAGCCGAATCCGGCGATGCCTGCGATCGAGTAAACCATCGGCTTGTAGCCGAACAGCGGTTTGCGGGAGAAGCAACTGATCATGTCCGAGACCATGCCCATCGCCGGCAGAATCATGATGTACACGGCCGGGTGGGAGTAGAACCAGAACAAGTGTTGCCAGAGCAGCGGCTGTCCACCGCCCGAAGCCATGGCCGCGTTGTTGGCGGTCCAGCCTTCGGCGATGAAGAAGCCCGTGCCCAGCAAACGGTCGCCCAATTGCATGAAACCGGCCGCGGTGAGCACCGGCAGAGCGAACGCCTGCAGGACGGCGGTGATGAACATGGCCCAGATCGTCATCGGCAGGCGGAACATTGTCATGCCCGGAGCGCGCATCTGAATGATCGTGGTCATGTAATTGATCGAACCCATCATCGACGACACGCCGACAAAGGTTAGCCCGATCAGCCACAGCGTTTGACCATTGAGATCCGTGAGCGTCAGCGGCGGATAGGAAGTCCAGCCACTTTTGGCCGCTCCCCCCTCGACGAAGAAACTCGACCCCATGGCGATGAATGCCGGCCACATGAACCAATAGCTGAGCATGTTCAGCGTGGGGAACGCCATGTCCTCGGCGCCGATCATCAGCGGAATCAAAAAGTTCCCGAAGGCGCCGGCCAGGATCGGGATGATCACGAAGAAGATCATCACGGTGGCGTGCATCGTGAACAGAATGGTGTAGAACTCCGGCGAGATCTGGCCGCCTTCGCCGGAGAACAGCATCTTGCCGATCACGGGCATTTCGGCCCACGGCCAGGCGACTTGCCAGCGGATGCCCAATGCCAGCAATCCGCCGACCAAAAACCACAACAGCGTGGAAAACAAGAATTGAATGCCGATCACTTTGTGATCTTTGGAGAACACATAAGTGGTCAGGAAGCTGCCGGCATGGGCGTGGCCACCTGCGGCGCGTCCGTCATCGTGCGCGTGAGAACCGTGTTTGGAGGTCATTCACTATCCCCTTTGGCTTTACTGTCAGCCAGTTGCGAGTCTTGAGTGGCTTCCTGCTCGCGATATTTTTGTTCCAGCCACTTGTTGAAGTCTTCGCGCGACTCGACGGTCAAGCGGCCTTTCATCTTGTAGTGCCCCCAGCCGCACAGCTCGGCGCACACCAGGTCGTACTTGCCGATTTCGGTGGTGCGAAACCAAACGGGAATCTTCATTCCCGGCACCGCGTCTTGCTTCACGCGGACGTTGGGCAAAAAGAAACTGTGCAGCACGTCGGCACTTTTCAAGTCGATCAATATTCCTTCATTCACCGGCAAGTGCAGCTCGTTGACGACGTAAAGGTCCTTGATGGGATCTTCGCTCGACTCGGCGTCGCCCTCCCGCTGGAGAGCCTTTTTGCGGATCTCTTCCGGAACCGGATAGCGCAGCCGCCACTCGAACTGGCGGCCCGTGACTTCCAGCGTGGCCGGCATGTCATCGGCGGTGCCGAAGATCCCATCTGGACCGGCCGCCGGGTTGTCGATTTTCGAAGCCGCCCAGGCGTTCATCTGGTAAATGGCGATGAACAACAACACGGCCGAGGGAATGATCGTCCAGACGATTTCCAGGCTGTGGCTGCCGTGCGTGTATCTGACCGGGTTGTGGGTGCCCTTGCTGTCGTAACGCCAGAGAAACAAAAACAAGGCAACTTCCGTGACCACGAACACCGCGCCGGTCAACCACAGGATGAAATAAAACAAGTGATCGATCACATGCCCATTCTGCGAAATGTCGTGCGGCAGCCAATGCTTGTACCACGGCGCAACCACGAACGAAGCCACGCCTAGCACGGGCACCATCAGAAACAGCAGGCTCCAGAACTTTCCCACGGTCGTTCTCCAGGCTAACTTGTGCCGGCTTATTGCCGACGGTTTAGCTTCTTGTCACAGCTTCAATGTCTTTAGAAACGGGCTTGGGCCGCCGTCGGGCGCTGACGGGGCGGCTCGCTGATGGCCTCCAGCGGGAGCGAACGAACGTAATCGACCAGGCTCCAAATTTCTTCCGGACTCAAGGTGCCGGTGCCACCGGGAGCGGTCGGCCCGACGCCGGGCATCGGCACGCCATTGATTCCCGCATAAATGCGGCGAAACAGATCCACCGGCCGGCGGCCACCGCGATACACGCCCAGACGCAGATTGCGCGGCGTAATCGTCCGCACCGGCAGAGAGTCGCTCTTCAAAATCGCGGCGGTCGTCGCCGTCTTGGATTCCCGTTCATTGCGGTCCGCAGCCGGCATCTCGGTGTCATTCCTCAAGGATTCGCGTTCGCTGGCGATCGCCAGCTCGATCTCGTGCAGCGGCTTGTTCCAGTCGTCGTAATCGTTGGTTTGGCCATCGCCCAGGGCGCTCAGACCATGGCATTTGATGCAGTTGGCTCGCTTGGTGTCATAAAACAACTCGCGACCTTTTTCGATCGACAGCGCCAATTCGATGCTGGGCTTCTCCGCTGGCGCGACGATCTTTTCGCTGGCCGTGCTCCAACTCTCCGCGACGGGCTTCAAAATTTCGTCCACGAGCGCGGTTCGCGAAATTTCCAACGTGCCTTCGCTGAGATCCGCCATCGCGCTGATCAATTTGAGCTCCGTCTCGCCGCGCATGCTCAGGTACTTTACATATTCGATCAAGACCTGAATCTGCGTGTCGGGCAACAGATCGAACGAGGGCATGGCCGTGCCGGGAATGCCGTGCCGCAAAATCATCTCCAAATCGGCCGTCGTCGGCTTGTCGGGTCGCTCGGTCGATTTGAATTTGAATTTGCCCTGCCGGTAATCTCGCGGGTAAGGATTGAGCACCAGCGCCGTGGGGCCCAAGCCGTCGCCGGTCGTGCCGTGACAATGGCCGCAATGGCGCCGATACAAGCCCGATTCCTTGCCAAACTGATCGCTCCGCACCGGGCCGGCCGCTTGCTCAAGTTTCTTCCTGTCCAAACCGGTTTCGGTCAGCACGAATGGCTTGTCGGGCGTGCCGAACAGCGCGCCCAAAATGTTGGCAATGTCTTGCTCCTGCTTGGGCGAGATTCCCTGCCGGTCCATTTCGACCACGTTCGAGTGAAACGCGGGCGGCTCGGCTTTGCCGCACCCGGCGACCAAAACCAAACCAGCCAGCCAGGGCCAACACCGCAATCCAGCGTGAGTTATCTTATTCATGGCTACCAGACAGAGCATCGAGCGAAAAAAAGACGGCAATTGAAAAACGACTGAAAAACGATCAACCCCACTCCGCATGCTAAACGTCCGCGGAGCGGATCGGGACGATTAATTCATTGTTTGAAAGTGAACGCGGCGGCCGGCACAATCAATTCCAAGTCGGTCGGCTTGTCGGCGTCGAGCTTGATTTTGAAGCGGCCCTTGTTGGTCCAATTCAAATCCTTTCTATCCAGCACCAGCGCTCCCTGGGAGCCAGCCGCGCTCTCGTGCCAAACTTGAATTTCAACTTCCTCGCCGGCCGGGAGGTTGGCGATTTCGAACGCTCCGTTGGCGGTGGTGACGGCAAAGTATTTGTCCTTGCGCGGCAACAAGTAGGCCCTCATCCACGGATGGATGCTGCAAGCCACGGTGGCCGGAAAAGCCTCTTCCGCCGTCGGGACATAAACCAGCGGACTGCCGAAAGGCACGCTCTGGTTGAACGGAAGGCCCTTGGCTGGATCGATTTTCGTGTTATGGCCCAGCGGATCGCTGTTCTTCACGTCGATCTTTTGGCCGACCTGAACAGCCAGCACGTGGGTCAAGAACATGCAACCCTTTTGATCGAATTCGACCGGCGTGCCAGCCTTATCCCCACTCAGCGGCTGGGCCGACTCATGCACGCGCTTGGCACCGCGTGCGTAGAGCACGATATTCGCAATGCCGCCATCGGACGCAACCAAGAGCGAATTGTTGAGGATGCCGTTTCCTTTGCCGCAGACTTCAAGATCCTTGTCCACGGTCAGCTTGCCAGGCGTCGGCGGCGTGCCGTCAAATTTGAAGGTCCCGCGCAGGGTGCCCCACCCCGTGCCGGTGGCTTCGGTCGCGGCGTCCTCGCGGACAGCGGTATCCGCGGCGCCGGCCAGGAGTTTTTCGCGAATCTCGAGCGCCGCTTGCGTTTCGGGGCGTGGACCTGCCGAGGCCGGTCGACTGCAGCCGCTTGCGGTCAGGGTCAACAGACCGGCCGTGATCGCCGAAGCGGCAACAAACTTCTTGTGCATAACGGTTGATTCCCTACTCACGTGTTCAGCCAGGAGGCTATTTTTTGAAAATCGAGCCGCTCACTTTGATGTCGCCCAGATCGTTGGTGCCCGGCTTGATCTTGTATTTGAAGCGGCCTCTGGCGTCGGCCTTGCCGCCCTTGAAGGTCGCGTTTTTCAGGTATCCGGGGTTTTCGGCCCAAAAGAGAAACTCCAACTCCGTGCCGGCCGGCAAATCCTTGAGCGTAAAGGCGCCCGTTCGATCCGTCACCGCGGCGTACGGATCTTTGCGCACCACCAGGTAGGCGCCCATCCAGGTATGGATGTTGCAGCCGACTTTGACCGGAATGCCTTCCTCGGAATTGAACTTGAATTGGACGGGCTCGCCGTTGACCGGCAAGATCGGGTTGATTCCGGGGGTATTGAGCGGATCGACCTTGCTGTTATGGCTCACCGGGTCGGAGTTCTTCAGCAAAAGCGTTTGCGTCAACAGAACCACTTGCACGTGCGGCTCGAAGCGGCAATTCTTGTTATCGAGGTCAACGTTTCCCGTGGCGTTCGTCATCAGCTCGGGATTGACCGCTGGATTTTTTGTCTTGAGCATAATCACCGCATTCGCCAAACCACCCTTGGCATCCACCAGCAGCCCTTCATCGACGAGCTTTTCCTTGGTGCAAGCTTGTGGATCCTTGCCGGCGGTATCGATGGGCGATTCTTTCGGCGGTTTGCCGTCGACCACGATTCGGCCAGTGAGCGTGCCCCATTCCGCGGCATGGGCACTCGTGGCCATCAGCAGGACCGCGAAAAACGACGCGACGAATTTCGAAAGCTTGCACATGATTATTTCTGTTCTCCTTGCCCGCTCTGCGGCGATCCGGCGCCGGGAGTCGAGTCGGTAGAGCTGGCCGGATTCTCCTGGGGGCCAGATTCGGAACCTAATTCAACCGCGGGAGGGCTGGTTTCTTGCGGGGCTCCGGGCGGTGGTGCGGTGGGTTTGCCGCAGCCCGAAGCGCCAAGCAGGACGGCTACCAAGAGCAAGACGACATTATAAAACGCGCTACGAACGTTGAACATGATGAATCTCCCTATTATTGGGCCGCGTCCGGGGACTGCGCGGCGGCCGGCCGCTTGTCGGCCGCCGGTTGAGCTTGCTGTTTGATGATCCGTTCGATCGAGGTCTCGGTCTCCATATACCGGTCGTAATTCAACAACAGATCCACCACCGCGTTGAGCTGCTCTTCGCTGGTGCCGGAATAGAGCGATTGGCTCACCGGCTTGTCGTGCTGCACGTTGACCGGCATCCCGGTGTAGGGGAGCAGCCGCTGGGGCTTGGCGATCCACGCCAGGGTCCAATTGGGCCGGAGTCGTTTATAGACTTCATCCAATTGCGGAGCCTTGGCCCGTTGGCTGCCCTGGGGGTTGAAATCGCCGAACAGATGGCACTTGATGCAATAGTTGTTGTCGGTGACGATTTTCAGCGCGTCGCTCAGGCGATTCTTATGGTGGGCCTCTTCGGAGGACAAATATGACTCTCGCGTCCGCGGATCGAAGTTATAGGGATAGTCGACTCCGTCGACAGCGGCGAAGTAGTTGACCAACTTGCTGGCTTCGGCCGGCGACATATTGAACTTGGGCATCCGCAACACCACGGAGGAACGGATCGGATGAGGATCGAGCAAAAAGTCATGCAACCAAGAGGTCTGCACTTTTTTCCCCTCGCCGGCCAAGGGCGGCGGCAGCCAGCCCCAAGCCTCCTCCGGCTTGGCGTTCGGATTGACTTCCTTTTCCTGCGCCACCACCGCGTGATAGGCCAGGCGCGTGAAGGATCCGCCGAACGTCGGATATCGTTTTTCGATGCGGGCTGCGGGAATCAAGAGGTTCTGCACGCCCGCCGGGCGAATCTGGCCGTTGATGAGCACGCTGTCCCACAGCATGAACGAGTAGAATGCCTTGGTGTCCTTGTCCTCCGGATCGATCGGCGCGCCGTCCTCGTCGACAAGCTTGGGTTCGCCATTTTCGTTGACCGTGGGCATGCCGGTGACCGTGGCGTGAAGCAATCCCCGCGAATCGATCTCGGTCGACGCCTTGACTTGCTGCGGCGTGAAATGCGGCTGCAAGAACGCAAAGTCGGCGACCTCGGAGGGATCCGCGAAATCTCCCGGCGCGTAGCCCAATTGCCAGCGCTCCATGCTGAACATATGGCAGCCGGTGCAGTTGAACTTCTCGATCACGTCGAGGCCCTGCGCTATTGCCTCGCCCCGCGGCGAAGGGCGATACGCGTATTGCGGCGCGGGTGGATCGGCCACCAGCCCCAGCACGAAGGTGATGATCGTCTCGCGCTGGGTGTCGTTGAAGGCCGTGAATTTCGGCATGCGGAGCCGTTCGTTGTAGCTCTTGTTTTCGGTCTTCTTGTAGTCGTAGCTCCGCGGTTCCCGGAGCTTCTGCCAAATGAAGCCCACGTTCTGGTGATTGATCAACTTTTCCATGAAATAGCCGGTATCGGGATCCAAATCGGCGAAGTTGAAGTGCCCGTGGCCATATCCGCCCGACTCGGATTCTTCGATGGTCTCGTCGGTGACACTGGCGGCCTTTGGAGTCCGCGGAACGTGGGCGCCCGGAGCGCCGTGAGCCAGCTTCATGAACTCGGTGATCTGCTCGAAGGCCAATTTGTCGGCCGTCTTGCGAGCCCAGTCGGCCAATCCGGTGCCGATCGGTTTGGCGTCCTCGAACCCGGGAACGTCGTGACAGCCCGAGCAGCCATACTTGCTGATCGTGCGGCGGCCGATGTATTGCAACTGTTTATCGATCGACATGTCGCCCAGCAACTCGACTTCGTCTCCCTTGAGCTCGCTGCGGCGGCTCTCGGGAATGCCCGTCTCGAGAAAGGCCTCGGCTTGTTTGCGCGGGAAGACGGTTTTCAGGTGCTCGAGCGCCAGATCTTTGATCGCGCTGAGCTCGCCATCGTTCACTTGCCGCGCCGGCAAATCCTTGGGCTCCCAATCCTGCTGGGATGTGAGCAAATAAGCTTCGATGTCCGCGGCCGGATCGGTCAGCGTGCCGTCCGCGCCGGCGATCGGATCGAGAATCAAATTGGGCATCAAAGTCCGCGGGTGATACTTGCTCGGATTGCGCAGCCAACTATAGAGCCACTTGGGACCATCGGCCGTCGACTCGGGGCTCGATTTTGCGCGCAGCTTGGCGCCGATCCGCGACAGATCGGGACCTTGGTCCATTTTGCCCGCCGGGAAATCGCCGTGCTGGTGGCAAGCCAGACAGCCGCGCGTTTCGAACAACTGTTTGCCGCGTTCGGCCGACGGCTCGACCGAAACCGACTCGGGCGGGTCGATGAATTCGAACGGTTGGCTCTTGGCCAGCAAGTATTCCGCCACACCCCGGATTTCAACGGGCTCGAAGCGGTGCGAAACTTCCAGTCCCTTGCCCTCCAAATGATCGTGCAATCCGAAGAACTGGGGCATTTTGGTGCTGGGACGGAAATCGCTGGGCTGGCGGATCCAGCTATAGAGGAACGCGAAATCGACTTTGCTGGCCACATGCCGCAGGCTCGGCCCGACTCGTCGCAACTTGCCCGGCGTTTCCACGTCGTCCAGCAAGGTCACCAATTTCTTGGTCACATCGGGCTGGCCCGGCAGTTTTTCGGCGTTGCGTAAAGATTCGTAGAGCGAATGCCGCGCGCTGTCGTTCGTCGGCCGCTCGATCAACTCCTGCGCCCAAGATTTCTGGTCGTTGCTCAAATCGCCCCCGGCCAACAAGGCTTGTGCCGCGGCCGTGTAGTTGGGCTCGGCGCGCAGGTCGGGGCCGACGCGGCGATTCGGCCCGTCGTAACCATTGATCTCGTGGCAGCCAAAGCAGCCGTAGTGCTGAATCAAATGCTGCGCCTCGGTCAATTTCGGGGCCGGCGGATCGGGGAACCGCTCGCTGGCCGCAAGCGCGGCCACCTCGTGATGACACTGTAAGCAACTGCTCTGGGCAAATCGCTTGGGATTCATCGGGAAGTTCCAGTGGTGGTTGTCGAACCAGCCATGATCGCGCTTCCAGCGATCGGCTTGCAGCGGATCGTTTGGCATGTGGGATGCCCACTTGAAGGCCGTCGCGCTCCCCTGCCCTCCGTGGCAAATCGTGCAGCCGATGTCGGCCATTTTGTGCGGGCTGAGCGAACCGACGAACAGATCGAGCCGCGGATGACTGGCGAATGGATTTGGCATTCCACGGCGCACGATCAGATCGAGCGCCGCGCCCCACTGGACCGTCTCCAGCAAGTAGTTGTAGGCTCTTCCCTTGTCCAGAATCTTGACCCCGTTGATGCTCTCGATCACGTCGCCCACTTCGAACTGCGCTTTAGCCGCGGCCGATTCGGGCGTCACCACGCTGGCGCGTACTTCGTCGGGATCAAACAAACCTTCGTGGGAGAATTGCAGCCCGTAGATTTCTTTGATGGCCTTGGTGTAGTGCTGTTCCAGGGCCGCCGCATCGCTGGGCTTGTCCTGCAAAACAGCCGGGGCTTCCGCCGGCGTTTGCATTTTCACTTCGACGGTCTGCTGGGAACGATAACCGGCCACCACGGCGGAACCCGGCGCCGTCTTGTCCATTGCCTGGTGACAAGTGGTGCAGCGATCGAAGCGCGCCACGTCGCGGAAATTGTTATTGAGCGTCAGCTTGGGCAGCCAGATCTGGTCGATTTTCAGGGGCCGGCCGAACGCGTCCAAAATCGGCATCGAAAGCAGCTCTTTGCCAAAACTGTCTTCGCGCTCGTAGAGTGCCTTTTTGAGCTGGGTTAGTTTGTCCTTCTGGTCATCGAGCTGTTTTTTGGCCAGGGTTTCATCGGCCGTCATGTCGGCAAAAACCGCTTCCAGTTGCTTGCGATGCGTGGTGGCGTCTTGGACCAGGGCGGTCGCTTTGGCGACACGATCCGCGTCCTCTTGGACTTTCGCTTCCAGCTTTTCCAATTGCGCTTTGGGCAACTCGTTGCCCACGCCCAACTCGTATTGGCTGCGGGAAACATCGAAATCGGCCGCGCGAAACTTCTTTTCGGAGGCCAAATTGTTTTCGCGAAACCGCGCGTCGATGATCAACGTGACCATCGCTTCGCGGAATTTGTCGCGCGCCGCCGGCTTCGACTCGTCGTTGGCCTGGATCAAGGCGCTATAGGCGTTAGCCAGCGGATCGAGGTCGTGCGGGGTCGCGTTGCGTCGCTCGGCATCCGCCACAATCTCCTGTTCGAACTGCTTCAATAGCTCGGCATCGGGAACCGCGAGGCGAGCCTTCGCCAACGCGTCTTCCGCCTGGTTGAGCTCCTTATGATATTGATCGCTCTCTTGCTGGCTGATGCGGGCCTGCGCCGTCCAGGTTTCGACTTGACGGAACTTGCGCTGGTAATCCTTCCATTCGCGCCGGTGGTCGGCGGCCAACATCCAAATCGTGGTCGCCAGCATCGCCAGCGAACTGATGCCGAAAATCAGGTGCATCAGCTTTGAGTCGCGCCAAGTTTGCTCGGTAGCAGGCATGGTTCTCTACTGCCCATCGACGGGGCTAGCGGCTTAAAAGTTCAGGAAGTACTCGGGAATGCTGACGATGTATTTCAAGTTCAGCGTCCAACGCAGCGCCATCTTGAGCGGCAAGGCCGCCATGAACAGCAGCAGATTGGACATCAACATGAAGCGGATGAACCCCATCTTGACGAAAAACTTTCGGAAGACCGTCGTGGCCATCAGCGGCGGCAGCGCCAAGAAATAGCCCAAAAGCAGCAGGATTCCGGGCCCTTCGCGCAGTGCGATCCACAACAGCTCGGTTCCCAGCCCGCTCCCCGGCGGCGCCTTGGGCAAGCCTCGACCCATCCCCTTCACCCAAAAATATTGCGACAGGTCGACGTTGTTGAGCGCCAGTACCTTGTGCGGATCCCAATATTCGAACGGCCCAAAAATGTTCCAGTTGGGACCGCGGAAGAACGTGCCCAAGATGATCAGCGTGACCCACATTTCCAAAAAGCCGAACTGAAAAATCAAGTAGCTGAACTTCCGCTGCTCGATCGTGAAGTAGCCGTTGCCCTTTTTGTTGAAATCAATAAAGGGAATCGCCATCAGCCCAAAGATGATCAGGCTGGGCAGCACCACGCCAGCCATCCACGGATCGTAATAGACGAGCATTTCCTGCAATCCCAGGAAGTACCACGGGGCCTTGGAGGGGTTGGGCGTCTTGACGCTGCTGGCCGGCGCTTCCAGGGGAGCTTGCAGAGCGATGCCCCACACGATCAAGAACGCCGTCAGGGCGATCATGCAGATCAACTCGGTATAGACCAAATCGGGCCAGACCAGAACTTTCTCGTTGTCCAGCTTTTCCTTGGGCGGCAGACCCTGCTTGGCGCGATCGTCGTTTTCGACTGCCTGCGACGTGGCCAACCAGGTGAAAAAGCCCAGCAGAAACACCAGGCCCACGATCGGCACGTTATCCGGCTTGGTGACAATGGAAGCGAAATTCTCATCGACCATCGAAAAACCCATCGCGACCAGCGCGAGGTTCAGGCCGGACCAGGCGACCATCGGCCGCACGAAAAAGCGGCGGCCAAGATATAGCACCGCCAACAGCGCGGTCGTGCCCACGCTATAGACCACCGGCCCGGTGGCGGCGTTCACGTCGTCGCGCAACCATGCCGGCAGGCCCGGCGGACTGCCGCCCATGGCGGCCGAGGCGATGGCGACCAGCACGAACGTGACAACAACCCACACGCAGGCTTGCGCCACCTTGTGCTTGTTGTGCCAAAGGTGGAAGGCCAAGACGGAGTTCATGGCCGCCAAAAACAAATAGTATCCGCCCAGGAATCCGGAAATCCCGGCCCTGAACTCTTCGGGTGAACCGTGCATGAGGAATTCGCTTGTTGAGTCTTTTTCCCGCCGCTCTAAAGCGGGCCGCTGATGCCGCCGTCTTTGCGGACGCGCCAAAAATGGATCGCCAACAGCAGCGAGACCGCCAGTGGAATGGCAATGCAGTGCAAAATATAAAACCGATTTAGCGTCTCTTCGCCCACGAATCGCGCACCCAACAGCGCAAAGCGCGCGTCCGATGCGTTGGTAATCATGTCGATGCCCTGGATGTTCAAAAGCTGCTGGCCGGGACCCTCGTGCCCCAAGATGGGCGTGGCCCGCGCCATATTCGATCCGACCGTTATGGCCCAGATCGCCAACTGATCCCAGGGAAGCAAATACCCGGTAAACGAAAGCAGCAGCGTGAGCAGCAGCAAAATCACGCCGATCACCCAATTGAATTCACGGGGCGGCTTGTAGCTGCCGGTCAAGAACACGCGATACATGTGCAGCCAGACGGTAATCACCATCGCGTGCGCGCCCCAACGATGCAATTCGCGCAAGATGCCCAGCGACGTCACGTCGCGCAGGCTCAAGATGTCGTTATAGGCCCACTCCAACGTCGGGCGGTAATAAAACATCAACAGCACGCCGGTCACGGTCTCGACCAAAAACAAGAAGAACGTCACCCCGCCCATGCACCAGGTGTAACTCAGGGCGATGCCCTGCTTCTTGATCGACACCGGATGCAGGTGCAGAAAGAAGTTGGTCAGCATCACCACAATGCGATTGCGGCGATCCTGGGGCATGGGGTGGCGGAAGATGCTCTTCCACACCTGCGACTCGCGGATCATTTCGCCAATGGACATCGTTATCTACCGCGTGCTGTGAAGAAAAAAATAAAAGTCGCTGAATCAACCAGGGGTGCCCAAACGATTGGCCGCTCGACAGGGCGCCGCGAAATCCCCGGCCGATGAACTTTCGCGGGCCAAGCTCCCTTTGGCCCCGGGGTGGCACGAGGGCGCGTGCTTTCCGACCGCGCAGCACTCCACCGGCCTGGTGCGGCACGCACGCAGACTCAGACCGCAACGAACGAAGCAGGGTCGCTCCACTGGCCGATTTCTTCCTGAAAGAGCTTGCTCTTGTCGATTTCCAATTGGCCGTCGTCGGCCAGGTGAATGGCATACCGCTCCAACGGACGCGGGGCCGGCCCCTCGAAGTTGATGCCATCTTTATAAAACCCGCTGCCGTGGCAGGGGCACTTGAATTTCTGCTCGCCCTCGAGCCAGTTGGGAGTGCAGCCCAAGTGCGTGCACACCGAACGCAACGCGTAGATCTCGTTCTGGCCGTTGTACTCCCAATTCACCACCCACACGCCATACTGCGGGATGAACTTGGTTTCCACCTGGCCCGGGGCAAAGTTACTCGGAAAGCCGACTTTGAATTTGCTCGGCGGCTCCGTGAGAATGTTGGGGAACATGAACCGCGCCGTGCCCAACGTCCATAAGCCGTACACGATCGCGTTGCACGTAAAACCAATGCCCAAAAACGACCCCATCATGACGCTCAAGAAACCGCGACGATCTTCCGTCACCGCCGGCGCAGGTTTGGGCTTGGCATACTCGGGCTTGGGCGGCATCGGCGGAACCGGAATCCGCGTCTTCTCGCTCTTTGCCGCCGGCTTGGCCGCGGGTGCTTTGAGCGCGGCTTCGGCCTTCGACATGGGACCCGGCTTTACCCCGCTGCGAGCTTCGGCCAGAATGCTGCCGGTGTCTTTCGGTCCGCTGGCAACGGCGGCGGCTGGTTTGGGTGAAGCTTTGACGGCTGCGGACGGCTTGGGCGCGGCGTCATTTTTTTTGGCCGGCGCTCCGTCCGCCATTTTTGCCGCGACCGTCGCGCTCGCTGCCATCTCCGCGCGAGCGGCGGCCATCATTTCGGCCACACTCGGCCGCGCGCCGCCGGGCTTTGCCGCAGCCGGTTTGGCGGCGGGCGGTTTTGCCGCGGGCTTGACGGCCGGCGCTGGGGCTGTTTCGCCAGCCGGCGCTTCGGCTGCTTCGCCACTGGCGACCGGCTTGGCGGGCGCGGCGGCGTCCGCCTTGCGTGCCGCGGCCAAGATCTCGGCTACCGACATTTTCTTCTTATCTGCCATGCCCATTCACCCTCAGGCCTGACTCAATCGATTACATCGCTAATTTAGGAACCGCTCCTCGCACGTCCGCGAAGTTGGCGCTAACTTCAAGGAGCGAAACGGTCTTGAGCAACTAGAGAGCCCGGAATGCCGAAGCAAGGATTGTGACAATTTTCACGATCTACTAAAGTGTATGTCACTTTCCCTTCCGCTGTCAACCCACCCTTTCTGATAGCCCGAAGACCGGGCTATTCCGAGGCGCTTGCGGAATCGCGCCGCCCGTCGCTCGAAAATAAGGGAGGCCAGCATCAGCTCCGCTTCAGGCAATGATTCCCCACGGCGACGATGCGTGCCAAGGCTGGTTTATCGAAACAGGGTCGGTCCCCTGACCTGCTCCTTCGTTATGATCTCAAGAATGCACCCACGACCATTATCCTAGCAAAACTGTCGTGTCTGGCGAGCCCATCCCTGTGAATTCTCGCGACCCCCACGACCGCCGTCCGGCCGAGTTCGTCCACACGACTGCCCAAGAGCAGGACATCGATTGGCCGGCGCTCCAGGCGCTCGTGCATCGCGATCCGGCCCGCCGTGGCCTGGCAAGCTTTCTACACGCGAAGGCGCCGTTGGATACCGGTCAATTGTGCGCCTCGGCAGTGCATTTGGCGCGCCACGCCAGCGGCGTGGCAATCGTCACCGGCTTTTGTGCACAGGTGAACGATCGTGTCACGGCCGAAACAGACGGCCCGCCGGGCGCATTGTATTTGGCCCGCGCGCTTTTGGCGTTGGGATTCGACGTGTTGGTGATCAGCGACAGCTACGCCCTGCCGCTCATCGAGGTCGGTTGCGATCTTTGGCGCTTGGATCGCAAGATCTTAGTGGAGTTTCCCTTCGAAGACGGCGCACCGGCCGCCGCGGCTCGCGCCCGCAATGGCCCACCATGGGATGACAAGACTGATCGGTGGCTCAATCAGTTCTTTGCCAGCGGTCCGGTCCATCGATTAAGCCATCTGATCGTCATCGAGCGACCCGGGCCGAGTCATACGTTCGAGTCATTCGAAAAGCAGCCGCGTGCGGCAGCCGCGCCGCGGGAGCGTTTCTTGGCCGAGGTTCCCGCGGAGGATCGCAATCTCTGCCACAATATGCGTGGGCAATCGATCAATGGCTTGACCGCCAAAACGCATCGCTTATTCGAATGGATCAGCGAAAACCACTTGCCGATCACCACCATCGGCATCGGTGATGGTGCCAACGAAATCGGCATGGGTCGCTTCGCGTGGGAGTTGCTAGTGGAGGCCGTCGGAGATGGACCTGCCCGTCGCATTGCCTGCCGGATTGCCACCGATTTCACATTGCTCGCCGGCGTCAGCAACTGGGCCGCCTATGCCTTGGCCCTGGCCGTGTGTCGATTGGGGGGCCAGGCCGATCTGGGCCGCGATTGGCCTGCCGCGGAGCAACGCGAACTAATCGAAGCCATGGTGCGGAAAGCCGGAGCCGTCGACGGCCTGACGCTGCGCCGCGAAGCCACCATCGACGGCCTGCCGATGGAAACATTCTTGCTGCCGCTCGTTGGAATGCGCCGACTGCTGGGCTATGCCGAGCCTGGCGACGTTTGAACCGCGCGCGGTTGCAAGCGTGCGGTTTGCGTTATGATGGCGCTTGCGGCGGACAGATCCTCGTTCAACCCTGACAGATCGACAGCATTACGGCGGCGCTGACCATGTACCTCTTCGAAAATCCCGTGCTGCAGCGCGAACTGCTCGTCAACTTGCGCATGACGCGGGCTTTTGCCTTGCTGTTTTTTTATCTGGCCATACTGGGCCTGGTCGTGCTCTTGGCCTGGCCGCAACAGCGGCAGCTCGATCTGACGACCAATCCCGAAGCCGCTCGCCGGTTGGTCAACCTGGTGTTCCTCGGCCAGTACCTGTTGGCCTCGATGATGGCCCCCAGCTTCGCCGCTGGGGCGATCACCGGAGAAAAAGAGCGCAAGAGCTATGAGATGCTGCTGGCCAGTCCACTGCGTCCCGGCGCGATTGTGCTCGGCAAGTTATTGGCCTCGCTGTGTCATTTGCTGCTGTTGGTGTTTGCTTCGCTGCCGATCGTGATGCTGTGCCTGCCGCTGGGAGGCGTCTCGATTTACGAAGCTCTGGCGGCGTATCTGGGATTGATTTTGTCGATCATAACCTTCGGTATGATCAGCCTGGCCACGAGCAGCTATTTCCAACGCACGTCGGCCGCGCTGGTGGTGGCCTATCTGCTGATTCTGCCGCTGGCGCTAGTGGGCGTGGCTTGCTGGATCGCACTTGCCGAACGAGGCAGCTTGCGGCTGATCTTGACCGTGGGGGTTTTGCCGGTCGTCTGCGCCGCGATTTGCATTTGGTTGTTCCGCGAAACCGCGGCGCGGCTGCTCCATCCGCCCGACGTCGGCAGCGAGGGCAAGGAAGTGGTCGACTTGGAAGTCGAATCCAACAAGCCATGGGGCTGGTGATCCAACGCGATAAATATCCCGACCGGTTGTTTGCTCCGGCTAGCCGCAACGATCTGTTGGCCGACGGGGCCAATCCGGTGTTCGACAAGGAAATGCGCAGCGAAATTTTCAGCCAGGGCACGCTGATGCTACGCGTCGTGATTCAAGTCAGTATGTTCCTGGCGTTGCCGCTGATGGGCATCCTTCTTTATCCCTGGCCCGAGCTGGCCCCCTGGTACATCGCCTACGTCATTTTGTTCAACATGCTGGTCGGGCCGGTGTTTTCGGCCGGTAGCGTGACCAGCGAGCGGGAGCGCGAAACGCTCGATTTGCTCTTGACCACAACCCTCTCGCCCGGCCAAATCCTCTCAGCCAAGCTCATCTCGGGCTTGCGCGTGTCCAGCGTGTTGACCATGTTCTTGCTGTGGCCGCTGCTCTTGGCCGTGGTGATGGTCAACACTTACTGGAGCAATCTGCTGACGGTGTTGGCCTACGTGGCGATCGTGGGCATGGCATGTCTCACCACGGCCACCGTGGCCTTGTTCTGCTCGGTGATGTTCCGCAAAACATCGAGCAGCCTGATGACGACGTACTTGCTGATCGTGGTCTTGTTCACGGCTCCGCTGGCGGTCACTTACTTTGCCGGCACCTTCTTTCCCGACACCCTCCCACGCAGGTGGTGACCCGGGCCGGCTTTACCAGCCCGTTTGCCGCCGCGTTCAACTTGCCGATCGATCCGATGATGGCCAAGTCCAACACCGCGCCGCCGAACTGGTGGTTTTTCGGTTCCTATCTGCTGTGGTACACGGCACTTGATGGGGCCCTGTTAACGACCATGGCCTGGCTGTTCAACGTCCGCTGGCGCATGGAACGCTAGTCGACTTGGAAGGTGTCGCCAGGGCGCCACGGGCGTGTCGCCAGGGCGCGCCGCGAAGGGCTGGAGGCCGTAGGCCGTAGGTTAAATCCTCTCCCCTCGTGGACTTCGGCGAGCTCCGTCGAGTCGGAGATGGCAGGGTGAGGGGGCATACGATCCACGGGTTTATAGAGCTGTGTTTTGTGAGACAGCTTATCGAGACCGCTCACCTTGGTCGGCCACGGCTCGAAATTGCCGTCAATTTCCAAAAGCATTTGCCAGGTCAGCACCTTTAGAAACATTGCGATTGGATGGCATCGGGTTTTTCAAAGGTCCTTCTTGCCACACAACGCGTGTTGGCACACCGCACGGACGTCACAGCATCGGCATTTCTTCTTTTCTGGCGCCGCCGGAAAGTCGCCGGAGACAAGCGATGTGATCAGCGTGCTGGCGCGACGTTTAACTTGATCGGTTGTCGCGTCTTCGACCGACACCGGCGTACGCTCCCCTTCCTTGAGGCTGTGGAGATAGGCCGCGCGGACGTTGAGTCCCTCGCCACGGCCTGCCGCGGCGTAAATTGCCAACTGGAAGGCGTAAACATTGTCGGCCTGAGGATCCGCAGCGGTCTTATAATCAACCAGGGCCAAGTTGCCGACGACGTCGCCTTCGCGGTCGAGAATAACGTCGGCCCGACCGGTGACGACGCCATTGGCAAGATGCAGAGCAAACGGCCGCTCGGTCTCCCAGATGCGCATCAGGTCGTCCCTGTAATCGGCCAGGTACTTGTCGACGAGCGACGTGGCCCGTGCCGAGAGTTGCTCGAAGGCCGGTTGATTGGCAAATGGCAGATAGAACTCCTCGTCGAAAAGCTGTTCGACTTGTTTGGCCGTGGGGAGCTTGCCTTTTTCGCGCGCCAAATCGGAGATGCGCCGCAACAAGTGGTGGATCGTTTTGCCATAGCCAAGCTCGGTGGCCAACTGCGGCTGGAAGCCCAGCGAGTCGCTGAGGCGGTAGCGCATCGGGCAGTCTTGGTAGTGCGCCAGCTCCGAGAACGAAAGTTGGGGCAATTCTTGTCCCTCGTCGGGAGACGGCGTGAAGGCTTCCGGCAAGGGAAGCTTTTTGGCGATGGGCGGATCACTGCCAGCGACATCGACGAGGAACGTCGAAGGTTGAAAACGGTTCTTTTTGCGTTGGAACCGCGAGAGATACAGCATGTCACGGGCCCGGGTCATGGCCACATAGAACAACCGTCGCTCTTCTGTTTCGCCCCCTTCGTAGCGTCGGCGGACGTCGGTAGGAAACACTTTCTCAGAGCGGCGGTCCGCCGCTCCGTCCACGGGTGCGGCTTTCCGCAATTGTGGCAGTGCCTTGGCGCGGTCCACGTCGAAATAGCCGCAACACCGGGGACGTGATATTCGCCGCGAATTGCTGCCGAACATGCTGGGCAAGCGCTGATTGTCGGCTCGCCGCATGATTGACAAAAACTGGCGTTATGTTGCGGTCGAGACTGGGCGGAATCATTTACCCGATGCCCGTTCAGGCACGCGAGCCCAACATCATAGAAGGAACCGTTCATCGGCAATTGCCCTCTTTTGCAGTTTCCTGATTTTATCAGAATGTTGGGAATTGTCGCTCAAGCCCGCGTGGCCCACAATTCTCCCGCGCTTACAGGGCTAGCTTATGGCGCGCCCCATTGTAACCGCAGGGCGATGCCACCCAGCTTCGACCGCTCCCGGGCACTGCCCTGCCCTGCTATGTCTTCGATTCGCACCAGCATCTGGCCCGCTACGTGGCCCAGATGATCGCGGGCATTATTCGCGAACGTAAAGCCCACGGCCAAAAGGCGGTGCTGGGACTGCCGACGGGTAGCACGCCGGTGGGCATTTATCGCGAGCTGATCCGCCTGCACCGGGAAGAGGGGCTCGACTTCTCGAATGTCGTCACGTTCAATCTCGACGAATACCTGGGGCTCGGCCCGGATCGGCTGCAAAGCTACCGCCGCTGGATGCAGGAGCACTTTTTCAACGATATCAACATCCCGCCGGAAAACATTTTCATCCCCGACGGCCTGACGCCGCCCGAGAAGCTCGACGAACATTGCCGCGAATATGAAGCCGCCATCCAGCGCGTCGGCGGCATCGACATTCAGCTTTTGGGCATTGGCCGCAATGGGCATATCGGCTTCAACGAGCCATTCAGCGCGACCAACAGCCGCACCCGCGTGGCTACGCTCGATCCGGTGACGCGGCGCGACGCGGCCGGCGATTTCTTCGGCGAAGAGGGCGTGCCGATGCAAGCCATCACGATGGGCTTGGGCACGATCTTCGACGCTCGCAAGATCGTGCTGATCGCCCTGGGCGAACACAAGGCGAGCATCATTCGCGAAACGGCCGAAGGCCCCAGCACGCCGCGCGTGCCCGCCTGCTATCTGCGCCAGCACGCCGACGCCACGCTGTTGGTCGATACGGCAGCCGCCAACAAGCTCACGGCGGTGGCCACGCCTTGGGTGTTGGGCAAAATCGATTGGACCGATCAGCTCGTCAAGCAGGCTCTGCTGTGGCTGAGCGAGCAATCGGGCAAGGCGCTGCTGAAACTCGATGACGACGATTTTCGCCAGCACAATCTGCATCAACTGCTGCGGCATCACGGCCCGGCGCAGAGCGTGGCCCATCGCGTCTTCCGCTGGATGATGGCTGGTCGAAGATCGGCACGAAGTTCACGTGGCGTACATGACCAGCGGCAACATCGCGGTCTTCGATCACGACGCCAAACAAATCGCCGACCTGGTGAGCGAATTCAACCGCCGGTTCGGCATCGACGAGTGCAAATCCAAAGACCTGGAAGAGCGCGTGGCCCAGTCGTTGGCAAAGAAGGGCCCGGGCGATAGCGATAGCCCGGACGTGCTGTTGATCAAGTCGCTCATCCGCTGGAGCGAAGCGAAGGCCGGGGCGATCGTGGCGGGTTGCCGCGAGGAGCACCTGCATTTTCTCGATCTGCCTTTTTATCGCACCGGCACGATCGCCAAAAAGCCGCTCACGGACGAAGACGTTCGCATCATCCGCGAGTTGATTGAAAAGGTAGTGCCCGCGCAAATCTACGTGGCCGGCGATCTCTCGGACCCGCACGGAACGCATCGCGTGTGCGCCGAGGCGATTTTTCGCGCGGTGCAAGTCATCGAGCGCGAAACCGGCCACCGGCCCGAAGTGCTGCTCTATCGCGGCGCCTGGCAGGAATGGGCGCCGCACGAAATCGAGATTGCCGTGCCCTTGAGTCCGCGCGATTTGCAACTCAAGCGGGCGGCGATCTTCCGGCACGAATCGCAAAAAGATTCGGCCCTCTTCCCCGGCCCCGACGATCCGCGCGAATTCTGGCAGCGAGCCGAGGACCGCAACCGCCACACGGCGGCCGTCTATAACCAATTCGGCCTGCCCGAATACTTTGCCATGGAAGGCTTCGTCCGCTGGAACGGCATTCCGGTTTGAGCAGGCCGTAGGCCGTAGGCCGAACGTGAAGAGCCTCAAACCGCAGCCTGCCGCCTCTTGCAAAGTCGATCCCGACGCTGCCTTCTCTCTCGTACAGTGTGTTCTCAGCGGCCGTTGCCTGTCTCTCCATCCTACAGCCTACGGCCTGCGGCCTACAGCTTTTCGCCCGAATGCTATTGCATATGTACAGGCGTATATTATATTAAGGTTTGCCCTTTTGCCCACCACGACTCCGGAAGCCGCCACCATGACCCTCATGGACCAATTGACCGATCGCCAGAAACGCGTGTACGAGTTCATTCGCGACAAGATCCGCAATCGCGGCTACGGGCCCACGGTGCGGGAAATCGGCGACCACTTCGATATCAGCTCGCCCAATGGCGTGATGTGCCATTTGAAGGCCCTGGAGAAGAAAGGGCTCATCACGCGCGAGCCGAACATGTCGCGAGCGATTCAACTCGCGGCCGAGCCCGTCGAAGAGCGGGGCTTGCCCTTGGCCGGGCGGATCGCCGCCGGAGTGCTGCACGAAGCGATCGAGCAAGACGAGCGGGTCGACTTCGACGCCATGTTCAGCCACAAAAATCTGTTCGTGCTGAAAGTTTCCGGCGAATCGATGATCGACGATCAAATCGCCGACGGCGATTTCGTCGTGGTCCGCAAACAGCGGACCGCCCGCGACGGGCAGATCGTGGTGGCCCTGACCGACGAGGGTGAAGCCACGCTGAAGCGCTGGTACGTGGAGCGCAACCGCATCCGCCTGGAGCCGGCCAATTCGAATATGAAGCCGATCTACGTGAAGAACGCCAAGATCCTGGGCGTGGTCGTCGGCGTGGTACGAAAGGTTGACTGATGGCGCCGGGCGGACTTTGCCTGAGAAACCCGCACAATCCAATTGGAATGGTGATGCTGCTCCGCTGCTGTCGTTGCGGGCATGAGTGGCTGCCAAGAAGCGAAGAAACACCAAGGGTCTGCCAGAAGTGCGAGAGCGCGAACTGGTACCGATCGAAGAAATTCGAGAAGAAATGATGCTCACCAAATCAAAACAAATAGGCCCATTCACCCTAGGCGAAGTCTACGAAGGCGATTGTCTTGATCTTGCGCGACTTCTGCCCGAGGCGAGCATTGACGTAATCGTCACCAGCCCGCCTTATTGGGGCCAGCGAACGTCAAACGGAGTCGGCGTCGAGGATGATCCGCGCGACTATGTTGCGAGGCTGACAGAGCGTTTTCTAGCTTTGAGGCCAGCCCTGAAAACTGGCGGATTGCTCTGGATCAACATAGGGGATTCGTACAATACGCCGGTCAACTGGCGTCACGATGACCACAAATACAGCTCGCTCGGCCCCGGTGGCGATGGATTGGACCCAAGAAACTCTGCATATACTAAGCCCCGCCTAAAGCGCAGGCAGTTCGTAGATCAGAATGTGCCGTGGCTGCAATACGGCAATCTCCTCGCACTTCCGTACCGATTGGTCGTGTCGCTATGTGACAGCGGCTACCTCTTTCGAGGCGAGGTGGTTTGGCGGAAGGGAAACCCAATGCCCGAAGGAAAGTGCCGACGACCACACCGGGCACACGAAGGAATTTACCTGTTTGCGAAGTATGAACAGCACGATTTTCAGGTAAGCCCGCCGGTTAAGTCAGTTTGGGAGTTCCCCAACGAAGGTCTCAATGGCGTGCGCCATTATTCCAGATTTCCAACCGCGCTCCCTCGACGATGTATTGAAGCCTACGGACAAACTGGCGCGGAGGTTGTTGTTTTAGACCCGTTCTCGGGTGCAGCGACGACTGGCATTGCCAGCCTAAGTTTGGGGTGTTCTTACCTTGGATTTGAAATTGATCGGGGCCTAGTGGAAGCATCCAATAATCACTTGAGATCGCTGGCCAAGTCAACAAGCTCACGGCTTTTTTAGCCGCAAGGATTCCACTCGCGTAATGATGTCTTTAGCGAATTGATCCGGCTGCTGGGAAAGTGTTAGTGCATAAATTCGTTTCCCCGATTGTGTCAAGTCGGCACTTGGGACAGGGCGATTGCACCATAATTCAGGCTCCGCAGAGGACTTCCAGCAGATAAGCGTCGTCCCAGGCGGCGTTGAGGCGTTTGTTTTTCACTCCGATCTTGCGGGTGTGGTTGTTTTTCAGC
>JACQFF010000140.1 GCA_016200205.1 Planctomycetia bacterium | reverse complement strand
TTCGACGCCGGTTTGAATCACATCATCGCGCCGTTCGAGCGGATCATGGGCTTCACCTTGTTGAGCACCCAGGCCGTCCAAACCATCAACCGTTTCCCCTTGGGCATCAGCGGCATCGGCTCCGGCTTCTAACGCGACAGGACACAGCTAGCAACCTCGCTTGATCGAGATTCGACGAGATCATTAGACCTAAGGAAAATCAGATGCATTCGCAAAAACTTTATGCGACCTGTATTGCAATCATCCTGGCGTGCTGCTGGACGTCTCATGCGGCCCAGCCTTATCCTCAGCGCGATGGGTTTTGTTCAAAGGGAGTCGATTGCACTCCGAAACGAGCCACGTACGGGTTTACGCCGACGAGGTGGCGCACGTGGCCAACGGCTGAAAAGTCAGTGGCCCCGCAAGCGGAGCCCGAGAATTTACCGACTCCCGCGAAAGAACTGCCGAAGGTCGAGCCCGCGGCGCCGCAATCGCCGGTGGAAGAAGGCCCGCTGCGGCCGACCGAAACGGAAATCGAGCCCGCAATACCTCAAGCCCCAAGTGAGTTGCCGCCGGCGCCTCCTTTCGACGACACTCCCCCAGAACCGCCAAAGGAACCGTCCGAACCCACTGGCGCGTTGCCCGGAAGGTCCCCGGAAACCCAGCTCCCAGCACCCGCCGATGCTGGAAAAGCGCCGGCGATGCCGGACGAAGATCCTTTCAAGGATGACCCAGTTCCCGAGACCGAAGCACCGGCGGCCGGCGCGCCATCGCGTGGAGCCACGAAAGCAAATCCGGCCAAGAATTCGCACCAGGTCAACGATCGTCGGCGCGTCGACAAGAAAGCGCCGTCGACGCTCACCGAAAGTTCGCCAACGAAGCGGGTCACGGCTTCCGACGAACCGGGCTTGCTGCGGGTCATTGTGGATCAGCAAGACGCGCGCCGCCTGATGCCGATCAACGCGTCCGGCGTGCGGAATCCCTTGCGATCGGAAACAGCCAAACCGAGGGAGAACAAAGTCGTGCCAACGGCCGGTTGGTCGTCTGACCAGGTCGAGGCGTCCAACGAACCGGGTTTGCTTTGGGTCAATGTTGATCGGCAAGGCACTCGCGGCATGACGCCGAACAATTCGTTTGGCGTGCGGAATCCTTTACGTTCGGAAACAGCCAAACCCGGGGAAAACCAAGTTGTGCCGCCGGCCGACTGGTCGGCGCACCAGGGCGAGTTGAACGATGCGCCTGGCACGTGGAAGCGCAACCCCTTGAGGACAAACTGAGTTAACGTCCCCGCTCGCGGCGCACCACATTCGCGAAAGGTGGTGTGTCATTCGAACCGATAAAAGAAGACGGGCAAGTCCGGTCAATCGGATTGGTCAGTTGCTGGCAATCGATTTGGCCCGCCGCTGGGAAACGGCCCCGACGGCCAATTACGTGGCCGACTTCACCTTGGCACGCGACAGGTGTTTTGGTAGTGTACCGCCGCGTCCAAACTGAGCGTTTGCAGCCTCAATGTCTGATGGGATCGGCACGCGCCAAGGCGAGTTGAATCGCACATCTCGCACGTTTGTCGATACGAAAGGCCGGTTGCAGCGGAGTTTATTTCCGCGCAGACGAAGTGGCGGTCGTGGCAGTCGCTTCGGCGGCGCCGCGGTCGTTTGGCAGGAGGCCAACATGAATTCCAAGCAACAACAACAGCGTGTACACATTCGCTGGATGATACGGCGCGACATGGCCGAGGTGTTGGACATCGAGGGCGATGGATTCGAGTTTCCGTGGAGCGAGGAAGACTTTATTCGCTGCTTGCGACAACGCAATTGCATCGGCATGGTGGCCGAGCATGCCGAGCGAGTCGTCGGCTTCATGATTTATGAGTTGCATAAAACGAGGCTGCACTTATTGAACTTTGCCGTCGCCAAGGAATTCCGCCGGCAAAGCGCCGGAACGCAAATGTTATCCAAGCTGATTGGCAAGCTCTCCAGCCAGCGTCGCGCCCGCATTCTGCTGGAAGTCCGCGAAACCAATTTGCCGGCGCAACTCTTCTTCCGCAAGATGGGGTTTCGGGCGGTCTCGGTGCTGCGCGACTTTTATGATGACACCACGGAAGACGCTTACCTGATGCAGTATCGTTATCGCCCGGCCGCGTCTCCAATCATCGTGCCCACCAACCGGATCACGAAGCTGGCCGGTTGATCCTCGTGCGCGCACGAGCGGCGCGGATCGACGTCTTTGTCAGGTTTCGGTTGGTCGTCAACGGCCCACCGGTAAACCAAGCCTCAATCGACCGGCAGGTGTGCGATCTCAAGTTGAGGGAGGCGCACAATCGCGATCGAGTGCGGCTGGGCACGAAACAGCGCGCCGGGATTGAGCACCAGCGTTCTGCCGTGCGGGTGCTGCTCGGCCTGGTGCGTGTGGCCATAACACACCAAATCGTATTGGCCGCTGTCGATGGTTTCGCGCAATCGCGGGGCGTCGTCCCCGTGCAAGAAAGCGATTCTCCGGCCGACAAGCTCCAACATGCCGAACCGTTCGTGACAGGTTTGGCCCGCCGCCAGAATCGTGTCGCGTAGCACCCCGGACGGCGAATCCACATTGCCGAACACAAAGTGGGCCGGCCAGGGCTCGAACAGCCAAATAATCTCCGCCGAGCCAATGTCGCCGCAATGGATCACCAACTCCACGTCGCAGCTTTCGAGCATGCGAATAGCCGGGCGAGTAAACGCGGCGTGTCCGTGGGTGTCGCTGACAATCCCAATGATCATACATGAAACCGATCGTTTACCGCGGGCGAACGGCGCTCGAACTGGCAGCCGGAAACGTTCTTGATGGCGTGGACAAGGCTCGCACGCGGCCATATTCCGGGATATAGTTTGACATCGGCCCTTGCGGCCTCCGATCCACCCCGGCAGACAGATTCCATGGACTCGGCAGCATTGATCGCGTTTTTCATTTTTGTCGCGCTGGCGAGCATGCTGGAAATCTGGCTGATTGTCGCGTGGCGGAAAACGCACTACACGTTCTGGCAGGCTTTTTTGTATCTGGTCAACACGTGCTTCACCAGAGTCCTCTGGCGGACGCAAGTCAGCCGGTGGCTGCCGGTGACCGAGGATCAAGGCGCTGTGATCGTGTCCAATCATCGCAGCGGAGTCGATCCCCTCGTGATTCAACTGTGCACCGACCGAGTAGTGCATTGGATGGTGGCTCGCGAGTATTTCGAGATGCCCGGCATCTCCGTCGTTTTCAAGACGCTCGCTAGCATTCCCGTCAATCGCGGCGGCATCGACACGGCGGCGACGAAAATGGCCATCCGACTGGCCCAACAGGGAGGCCTGGTGGGCTTGTTTCCCGAAGGCCGCGTGAATTTGACCGACGAGCTCCTTCTGCCGGGCCGACCCGGCGCGGCGTTGATCGCGCTCAAGGCGCGCGTGCCGGTGATTCCGTGTTACGTGGAAGGCGCGCCCTACGATGGGACCGCGCTGGGCAGTTTTTTTATGACCGGAAAGGCGCGCGTCATCATCGGCAAACCGATAGATTTGTCGGACTACTATGGGCGTGAAGGCGACAAAGCGGTTTTGCCGGAGCTCACGAAAAGGTTTCTCGTGGAAATTGCCAAGCTGGCGGGCGTCAACGATTTTGACGCCAAACTGGCCGGCAAGAATTGGAAGGCGGGTTCGGAAAATGGCAACGGCGAAAACGCCTCCGATTCGGTCGTCGCAACGATTTCCGAAGTCCCAGTCCGCGAGTAACTCGGCACCACGCGTGGGCCGCGAAACTAAGGGGACTCGAAACTCAAAAGTGACGTGCTGTTTTTCTTGGAAAAAAACAGAATATCAGAATATCGCTCTGTCCTGAGCTTCCCCAAGGACCTCCGAAGCATCGCGGCGCTGCGTCTCTTTTTCAAGACGATCGAATCCCACCCGCCGTTCGCTCGACGACTCTTTGAGATCGGCCCCCCGTTGGGCTGTGTCGTAAAACGGCGCAAGTGGCGCGGAATCGCCCAACGGATCCCGCGGCACGCCCAGATCGATCTGGTGCGAGACAAAAATCTAAATCCTTGCTCTTTGAGGAAATAGCGTCCCCTAACACCGCATTTACTTGGTCCCGGTCGCGCCGGTGGCATCGCGCTTGCCTAGTGGACGGACCGGACTGAAGTGATGGATGCCACGGGTAGCTTGTTGTCCGCCCATTTTGCCTGGACTACTGGGCAAGCCAGCAATCGCACCCGAAGCGTGGGACCAACTCGGACGGTCTACTCGATAAGCGCGGCGCCTTCACGCACCTGCGTGGTGCGGCCGCGCCGGGCGTCCGATGAATTTAGCCGCATTGTTACGTTGTCCCGAACGTTCCGAACCGTCCAGCAACACCAAGCGCATTTGGCGCATCAGAGTTGGAAAATGTTCGCCAAGAGGTAAGGTAATGTCCAAATTACTTGTGCTGACTCGATTGCAACTGGAAACAATGGAATCCCGGGAACTGCTTTCGCTGACCATTACGGGCCTTCACCACGAACAAATCAAATTGACCGATCCTGGCAATGGGGCGCTGGTAAACCTCTCAGGCGGTACGTTTCTGGGTCTGGAAGATACCCATTTCCCTCTCGGTGAAACGCCGCCCGCCACCTGGCCCGCCCGCAATACACACCCAGAATGGATTAGCTCCACGGGCGAGCAATACCCGGTTGCCGTCAAGGGCACCAGCTCGGGCGTCACGATCTCCGGTGGCACCATCATCGGCATGATGGACCCGATCGCCCCTTGGCATGTCTGGAAAAACTATTCCAATGGCGGCGCGATCAATATCGAAGGGACCGGCACCGAGACGATCACCGGTGCGGTGGTCAAAAACATGGAGGACGGAATTCGTATCCGCGGCGCAGTTGGCGCGACGTTCAACGTCCACGATGTCTACATGACGCAACTCCACGATGACATGATCGACAATACCGACGTTCATTCCGGCACGATCGCCAACAGCTTTTTCCGCGGCCACACATTTCTATCGAATCGCGGCGGCAACAATCCAGCCGCGGTGGTGACGATCCAGAACGATGTAGTCGAGCTGATGCTTCAGCCGCACATGGGCGATAACGGCATTACCGACATCAATACGAAGGGCGGCTACCCATTCCCGGACGGCCTGGGCAACGGCTCGATGTTCAAGTGGGAGGATTCCAACAATAGTTCGGGCACTGTGGACGTCACTGACAGCGTGTTTCTGGTCAACCGCCCGGCGACCAGCAGCAACGGGGCGATGGCTTTTCCGGCCGGCCATTATCGTAACGTCACCGTCGTATGGCTAGGAGGCGGGGCCTATCCGGTGCCGGTCCCCTCAGGCGTGACGATTACGACTGACCGGACGATTTACGATAAAGCGGTCGATGCCTTTTTCGCCTCGCATCCAAATTTCCATCCTGACAATCCTCTTGCGACTTTGACCTCCGCGGTGGTCGATGCACTCAATTCGGCGCTGGGCGGTACCCCAACTCCCACGATCTCGGTGGGCAACGTGTCCCGTCTGGAAGGCCAATCCGGCACGATCCCGTTTGTGTTCACTGCCAGCTTGTCGGCGGCGTCCTCGCAGCCCGTGACGGTCGCCTACACCACCGTCGACGGCACCGCTACGGTGGCCGACTCCGATTATGCCGCGACCGCCGGCACGCTGACGTTTGCTGCCGGCGTAACCGCGATGCCCATCAGCGTCCTCGTCCGCGGCGACACAAGGTTCGAGCTAAACGAGACCTTCACCGTCAAGCTCACACCCACTTCCGGCGGTCTTACGATCACCCAAGGCACGGGCACCGGTGTGATTCTCAACGATGACGCAGTCGTTGCAGGCCGGCTTCTCTTTTATGCCGGCTCGTCACGATACGATACCACGGGCAACCCGCAGACGCCGCTGCCATTGGGCGACGACAACGCCATTGCCAGCGACAAGAGTGCCTACCGGCCCGGGTCCGGGGCGGCCACGTTTGCCAACCTTTCCAGCTACGATCGAGGGATCAACGGCATCATGGTCGATTTGCTGGGCAGCGGATCGCACAGGTCGATCACGCAGGCCAACGTCCTCAATGATTTCACCTTCAGGGTGGGAAATAACAACTCGCCAGACTCCTGGGTCTCCGGCCCCTTGCCCACCCGCGTCACGGTGCGCAGCGGCGCCGGCGCCAGTGGTGCGGATCGCATCGAGTTGATCTGGGCCGATGGCGCCATCAAACAGCGGTGGCTTGAAGTAATCGTCAAGTCCACCACCGACACCGGCCTGGCCGCTGACGACGTGTTTTTTTTCGGCAATGAGATCGGCGATACGGGTGTCAGCAACACGGCCACCGTGGCCAAGGTCACCTCACTGGATGCAACGGCGGTTCAGATTCACGAGGCGAGTTTGACGGCGAACATTCCTATCACTAACCTTTATGACTTCAATAAGAATGGCGTGGTCGATTCCCAAGACGTGACAATCGCTCTGACCCACGGGACGACCAACGCGACCGGATTGCAGTTGATCAACATCGGGGCCGGCGGTCCGTTTGCGCCGGCGTCGGCCGCGGCACTGGTAAGGGGCGGCGACGCCGGCGTGGCTTCGGCATTGGCCGGCACGTCAACGCCAACCATTCCGGCGTGGATCGTCAATCGCTTGGAGCGCCTCGAAGTGAACCGTATCGATCTGAATGGTGGTCCGGTCGCCAAGTATTTCGAGCATTTGGCACACCAGAACACCGCGAAATCGAGGGCCATCCTCGTCAAAGCCGATCAAGTCGCCGACGCGCTGAATCTGGACGATACGTTGCTCGATTCCCTGTCGGTCAAATTGGGTCTGCCGGATTGAAAGTTGAAACGCGGATGCTGACGATCGTTTACGGCGAAATCAACGAGCGCACTTCAACGGCATGCTGGTGAAGTTGTCGGAGCACGTCGTGCTCATCGGCGGCCGCGGCAAAAACGGTGACAATCGGCCAGCCTGCTTCGATCGTCGTACCGACAACGGGTATATCGGCCATTGCGGGCGGTCGTTGATCGTGTCGCTTCAAAAGGAACGAACACAGTTCGGCGGAGACCACAAACTGCTCGGAGGCGAACAAAATTGCCTTGCCGAATAGGCGCTGCTGGGGTTGGATGGCAACACTCGGCACACGGCCCTCTTCGCAGGCGGTAAGGTGCACGTCGATGGCGTGCAGTCCTGCAGCCCATTCCAGCAGCTCCGTGGATGCCGTGTAGCGAGGATTAACCTCGACCGGCCAGACGCCTTGCTCGTTGACAATCGCATCCACGCCGAACAGACCGACTAAATGGAATGCGCGCGCCAATACGCCGCCAATTTTGGCGAAGCTCGTTTCGACGCCCGCCGCCAGCGCGAGTGGGCCGATCGAGCCGCAATATCGAAAACCGTTTGCGCCGGTCCAAGCTACGCCGATCAGTTGTCGCGTGATGCCAAGCAGCACCGCGTCACCCCCCGCGGCGACATAGACCGCCGAGCAGGCCAGGCCATCGATTCTTTGTTGAAAATAAAAATCGCCGCCAGGCGGCCCAGGCTTGGCGTGCCGATCCCAAGCCGTGACTTGTGCCCCGCCAGCGGAACGCAGAGATTTGCGCAACCAACTCCCGTCGCGCACCAGTGGACGAATTGGACCGACGTGACCGGTGTCGCGAGTGGCTGGTCCACCCGTGCTGCTTGGAACGCCCGGTGAGCCAGTAGTGGCAACCGACGCGCCCGACAAACTCGGAGTGTCCACTCGTAAGTCGGAGTCAAATGCGAACGCTGGACAAAACAGCCCCGCGGCGCGCAGAGCGTTTGCGACTTGCGCCGGTTGGCGAACTCGCCGCAGAACGTCGGCGCCGTTGCCCAGCAGGGGGCGAATTTTGGCCAATC
Source organism: Planctomycetia bacterium (assembly GCA_016200205.1). Taxonomy (GTDB): domain Bacteria; phylum Planctomycetota; class Planctomycetia; order Pirellulales; family PALSA-1355; genus PALSA-1355. The sequence continues at coordinate 7,668 of JACQFF010000140.1, read as the reverse complement.
CGTCGACTAGCGACGGATAATTCTCCAAGGCGCCGGTATACATCCACCCGCCCGCCTGCGGCCCATGGACCACATCCCGCAGGCCGCCAGGATAATCCGTGACCTGGACGGCGTGGCAGCAGCGCCGCGATGGTGAGAACGCGATCCACGGGCGGTTCGTGCCTTGCGCTCGATGGGGCAACCAGTCAGCGCGGCCGCGCGGCCCCCGCGCTCGGGCGGCCTCACGGCGCGGCGCAACGAATCGACATTGTCCGCGGCCTGGACCGCTATCGCAAGAACTGTTGGCACCAGTAAATTGTGCCCTCGGGTGTCGTGTACGCGGCCACTCCGATGCGCGTATATCCAGGATTCAAGATATTCGCACGATGTCCCGACGAATTCATCCACGAGTTGATGACCTCGGAGCTCGAGTTCTGGCCCATCGCGATGTTTTCTCCCACCGGCTGATTCGTATGCGTCATCGAGCGACTGTTCGTCATCCAGGCGGCATGGCGCCGCGCGGACGTTAACAAGCCGGAGTCGACCGTCAAGGGAGGCAAGCCGTGCTGGGCTCGTTGCGAATTGGTTTTTTCGATCACGCGGGCTTCGATCGGGTGAAGCGCCGGCACCGATTTTTCCCCGGTGGCCCGGGGGGGGACCATGGCCATCGTCAAGCCTACGCAGATGTTGATAATGCTTCCAAGCATGGTGGGGAAATCTCCTATTGTGGAATCTGGAACTGCGCGACCGAAGTACCGCGGCAATCGCCGCGGATGGTCATGCATAACCGTTAGGCCGCTAGGGCCATGTTCGGAGCCGCCCCCGCCCGGGGTGGTCCACAGCATTCAAAAGCAACAGGCTTCGATTGCGCGAACCTAGAGCGACTTTGCTGGTAAGGAAAGGCAGCATAGCCAACGATGGCTGTTTTGCAAGGGGCCTGCGCGGAAAAGTCGCGCGCAAATTACCGATATCCTCAGGTGCTTGCAAACACGCCGCGGTTTGCTATCGTTGTGGGATTCGGCGCGAGCGGGTGCGGGGACGGCGAGTTGGTGATCCGTTTCCGTGGCAAGCGGACGCGCATCGCTGAGGGCTGTTCACCCCGCCAACGCCAGAAGCAATTTAACCTACCGTGCAGTCACGCATAGATGGAGAGTGAAACATGTCCATGTTCATCGGCGAAGCGTTGGTCGGCGAGGGGAATGAAATCGCCCATATCGACTTGTTGATCGGCAGCAAAGACGGTCCCGTGGGTACGGCATTTGCTAACGCGTTGGCGCGGCAGAGCGCAGGTCACTCGAATTTATTGGCCGTGTTGACACCCAACCTGGCCGTCAAGCCAGCCACGGTGTTGATCACCAAGGTTACGATCAAGGGCGCGAAGCAAGCCGTGCAAATGTTTGGTCCAGCCCAGTCCGCGGTGGCCAAAGCCGTGGCCGATTCGGTCGCCGATGGCGTGATTCCGGCCAGCCAGGCCGAGGATCTCGTGATTGTCTGCGGCGTGTTTATTCATTGGTTGGCCGAGGACAACAAAAAGATCTACAACTACAATTATCAAGCCACCAAGGACGCCATCGCCAGCGCTATGAAAGGCAAGCCCAGCGTTCAGGACGTGTTGGCTGGCAAGGAAAAGGCCGCCCACCCGTTCCGCGGCTTCTAATCGATGGGAATTCGCCTCGGATAAAATCAGATTCGCTTCGGCCCACGGATCAAAAGTCCGTGGGCTTTTTACATCGCGTGTTGGGTCGTGCGAGTTCACGAGAGACGTTTTCCACCATGAGCAAACCGAAAATCTTGTTGCAGTTGGATAGCGATGTTCAGGCCAGCGTGTTCGACGGGGTGGTGGCGGTCGATGCCGGTGTCGACCAATTGTTTCGGCACTCGGGCGTGCAGGTGTCGCAAGTCCGCGACCTGGCCTATGGGGCCATGTTCACTCGCGGAGTCGACGATTTGCAGTACACGGCAATTTTTGTGGGAGGCTCCGACGTCGCGGCCGGAGAGGCAATTTTGACCCAAGTGCGGCGGACGTTTTTCGGGCCGATGCGCGTGAGCGTGATGCTCGATTCCAATGGCGCCAACACCACGGCCGCGGCGGCGGTTTTGAGCGCCGCGAAACACTGTCCGCTCGCCGACGCCGAGGCCTTGGTATTGGCGGCCACCGGCCCGGTCGGCTCACGCGTGGTCCGCTTGCTGGCCTTGGAGGGTGCTCGAGTGAAAGCCGCTTCGCGCAACCGGGCGCGTGCTGAGACGATTTGCAAATCGGTGGCGGCTCAGTGTCCTGGCGCGAACCTGACCGCGGTGGAAACCAATTCTCCCGCCCAGAACCAGGCCGCGCTCGAAACAGCGCAAATCGTCATTGCCGCCGGGGCGCCGGGCGTCGAGTTGCTTTCTACGGCGGCGCGCGCGAGCGGCAAAAACCTGCTGGTGGCGATCGATTTGAGCGCCGTGCCCCCGCTGGGGCTGGCCGGCATCGAAGCGACCGATAAGGGCGCCGAACGCGACGGAATGGCTTGTTACGGAGCCATCGGCATCGGCGGAACGAAAATGAAAATCCACAAAGCGGCCATTCGCCAACTCTTCGAGGCGCACGACCAGGTGCTCGATGCCGAGGAAATCTACCGCATCGCTCAGCGGATCGCTGGGTAAAAGGTGCACGGGGCAGCTTAAAATCGGCTCAGCACCACGACCGCGATACACAACACGACCATTCCCACAATCATCATCGCGACGCTGCGCCGCTGCTGGCGACGCTGTCTTTCCGATCGGCTGAGGTGCTCGACTTTCTTTATGGTGGCGCGCTTTTTACGCCTGCTGGGGCGATGGCGCACGATGCTGGTCGACTGATCGCGAAAGTCGAAGGGGACAAACGGAGCCGGCGTCGCGACACTCTCACCGGCCGCGGATTCGCCGGCGCCGCTTTCGAGCCTGACCGATTCGGAACCCGGCGGCGGCAATTCATCAGGCAGCGCCACCGGTTCGCCGCAACTCGGACACGCCAGCGCCTTACCGGCCGGCGGATCCTCGACCTCGAACGGTCCATTACAATGTGGGCAAGCGAACTGGAATGTCGCCATGCGGCTTTCTGCACCAAGTGGTCTTTGCGGGCGAATGCTCCGGGAGTGCATGTTAGCTCCGCCGCGCATCGCCTGACAATCGAACACCTGCTAACCCGCCAGCCGTGCCCCGACGGTGTTCGTCGAGTTTTGTCCGTTGGTTCGAGATCCAAGCGCTGCGGACTGCACCCAAATGAGACAATTCCCCATGTCCGAGGTTCAACTTCCTCGCGGTCAGCAACTGGTCGCGGCCGGAAAATGGCCCACGGGTCGACAGTCAATGTGCATTCACCCTGGAAGAATTGCAGAGCTTGCCAAAAGTGGAACAATCCATCGACCCGCATTGCGTGACGCGCTAGTCGACGTTGGGCACGCGATTTTCCGGCGTGCCACTGGCGATGATTTTGGACAATGCCGAACTTCGTGCGACGGCCCGATTTGCTTCGTTCCCGGCCCGCAGCGAGCTTGGCGAAAGTCACGTCACTCCACCTGAAATTCTTGGGAACTCTAGTCTTTTAGGTTAGAATCGAATTTGATCTACGGGCGAGCAATCGGCGAGGCGCCCGGTGTTTCCGCGGTACAAGAGCAGACTATCCATGGCCCGACGAGTCGTCTGTGTAGTTACACTGCTGTTGACTATCGCGTTCTCCGTCCATTCACCTGGCGCGGCTTGGGCGACATTTCATCTTTGGAAAATCGATCAGATTTACTCGAACGCCAGCGGCAACGTGCAGTTCGTCGAACTGGCGGATACCGCGGACGGCGAAATCTTTGTTGGGGGCCGAACACTGACCTCCAATGGACACACGTTTACCTTCCCGTCAAATCTTCCGGACGGAACTCCCACCGCGGGTCAGCACATGTTGCTGGGGACGCCGGGCTATTTCGCGCTTGCGGGTGTGACTCAGCCGGATTTCACGTTACCCAACAATAATTTCTTCAGCACATCAGCCGACACGCTGACGTTTGCCGGTGGCCTGGATTCCGTGAGCTTCAACGGTTCCCAGTTACCGATCGACAACCTGCACTCGCTAAACCGTTCGTTCCCTGGCGCGCCGTTGCTTTCAGGCATCAATTCTCCGAGAGATCTGGCAGGCCAGGGCGGCGAGATTCCTCCCTGGGAAAATCAAGATAATCCGTTAGACGTGGATGGAAATGGCAAGGTTGCGGCGAAAGATGTGTTGAATATTATCAACGAGCTCTTGGAAAATGGATCGCACCCATTGGCGGCTCCCACCTCGGACCGCAGTCCACCGCCGTTCGTTGACGTCGACGGTAACAATACGGTGGCGCCAAAAGATGTAAATACAGTCATCACGTTTCTGTTGGACAATCCTGTACCTGCCGCCATGGCAATGGGGGACCTATCTCAGCTCGCTATGCCGCCGCCAATGATTTCGTCGCAGGTCATCTCGGCACCGTCAACAACGTCGATGGCGATGCTCTCTCCAATCATCTCGAGCGTGCCGGAGCCGACGAGTGAAGCTCTGGCGCTTGCCGGTGCAGGTTTGCTCGGGGTCATTTGCATGTCCAACCATCGGCGAAGCCGGGCATTCGGCCAGGTTGAACCCCTAACCCAGGCCAGACCGCGTCAGCATTATCGATCGCGAGAGATATCCAAGTATTTTTCATTTGTTTATCATAAAATTTAGATCGCCCGAGGCCGTTATGATCCCGGGCTGCTTTGAAGAGACGCCGCGCTCGGCCGCAGAATAATCTCATGGCTCACGAATTCACGCCCGTCGACATTCTCGTGGTCGCGCCTCATCCAGATGACGCCGAGCTGGGCATGGCCGGCGCCATTTTGCAATACAAAGCCGACGGCTATCGGGTCGGCGTGCTCGATTTAACCGATGGCGAGCCGACGCCCTTTGGCAGCCCCGAGATCCGCGCGCAAGAAACCGCCGCGGCCAGCGAAATCCTGGGCCTCGATTGGCGTGGTAATTTGCGGCTGCCCAATCGCAGCTTGCAGCCGACGCTCGACGCGCGCCGTCTGCTAGCGGGCGCGTTTCGCCAACTCAAACCGCGGCTGCTGTTTGCTCCCTACTGGGTCGACGCGCACCCGGACCACGTCGCGGCCGTCGAGCTCATCGAAGCGGCCCGATTTTGGTCGAAATTGACAAAGACCGATCTGCCCGGCGAACCGCACCATCCGGCCCGCATTGTGTACTACCACTGCGTCCATCTGCGGCTGGTGGAAAAGCCTGCCTTCGTGCTCGACATCAGCCGTCACTGGTCCAGGAAGTTAGCGGCGATCGAGTGCTATCGCAGCCAATTCATTACTGGGCGGCCGACCGAACCGCCCACTTTCTTGGACACTCTGCGCGACCAGGCCGCGTTTTGGGGCTGGTCGATCGGTGCCGCGTACGGCGAAGCATTTGCCAGCCGCGAATCGATCGGCCTGGCAAGTCTGCGCGATCTCGTTTGACACGGGCTGGCGCAGCTACCGGCCATGCTACCACGCTCACTCCGTCTCGGCGCGGGCCGGAGTGATTTTAAACGTGGAGGGGCTCTCCCGGTTGTGCCGATAAAGCACGGGAAATCGCCTGCTCCCTGCTAGCGACCGGCGGTGCTTCGAACACTTTTTTCGCGCATTCCATAGGGACTAACTCGTGCAACGGTCCGTGCACGGAAAGCGGCCGCGGGCCGATCAGCGGCGAACTCGACGACGCCGATTTGCGATCGATTTCGGCTGTGGAGCGACACGAAAGCACCGCTGTTTAAAGCATGCCAGGGAATCAGCACGGTCGAAACAGCGAGTCCACGCTGCGCTTGAGCGGTACGTATTTTTCAAAAACCCCCGGCCCCAACGATGGCTGGCAAACTTATCTCCTGCGGAGCGACGGCTTTACTCGGTTCCGCTGCCAGACGTGCACTGCCGAAATGCCGAACCCCGGGGATGGCGCCCGCGAAACACGAGTAGTGCGAAGCGGGTCGAAAGGCCGATAAGTACGGCTAGAGCAAATGGGCGAATGCGGTAAACCCCAGCTCTCGAAATCAGTCCCCAAGCACGCGGTTTGAAGGAGTGCCGGCCGTGAATGAAGACATCAACGTCCTCGCCCTGGTGAAGGGCGCGGAGCGATATGTTTTTTTATATGACGACTCAAGCCGGGCCGAAACCTTGCGTGTTTTGGGGCGTTACGCTTCGAACCCGGAGTTGAGTTTCACGTGGTACGACGCCGCCGTGCTGAGCCAAAAGATCCGTCAGGAGAATCGCAAGACGACGTCGCCTCGCCGGTTCAACTTGCCGTTGCCCAGCGATGCCGACGATTCGCAGTAGGTGCGGTTTGAGTGAAAAGCGCTCGAGCGGTATCCGTTAACGGCTTCCGCTGGCATCCGCCGTCGACTGCGAGTTTCGCTCCGCCGCACCGACTCTCGCCGGCGCGATAGGCCACCGAAGTATGCAAACCGCCGCCATCCGGTTCCTGCAGTATTTGCGAGTCGAACGCAATGCCTCGGAACTGACGATCAAAAGTTACCGCGAAGACTTGCAAGCCCTCGCCGAGTATCTGGCGGATCTGCAAGGCAGCCCGCCCTCGCCTGGGCGGGTTGGCACCGTCGAACTGCGGGGCTATGTTGCGGCGCTGCACGAAGCGGGCTATGCCAAGACCACCATTGCGCGGCGATTGGCTTCGCTGCGGAGTTTTTTTCGCTTCGGTCAGCGTGAAGGATGGACGAAAGCGAATCCGGCCAAACCGCTGAGCAACACGCGCAAAGCCCGGTCGCTGCCACATTTCCTCTCCTCCGAAGAGATCGATCGCTTGCTGGGAGCTCCGGCGGCGAGCGAACCGTTGGGCTTGCGCGATCGGGCGATTCTCGAAGTGCTCTATTCGGCCGGCCTGCGTGTCAGTGAACTGGCCGGTTTGAACGCGTCGGATTTAGATTTGGCCGGCGGCACGTTGCGGGTCCGCGGCAAAGGCCGCCGCGAACGCATTGCGCCGATCGGCTCGTTCGCCGTTCGAGCATTGAAGCAGTGGCTCGCGGCGCGGCGGCTTTCGCCTCGCGAAAAAAGCGGTCCGGAGGCTCCCGTCTTCGTCAATAAATTCGGCCGCCGGCTCACGACGCGCAGCGTCGGCAGGCTGCTGGAAAAGCACCTCGAGGCCACCGGGCTGGACCGGCGCACAACGCCTCACACCCTGCGTCACAGCTTCGCCACGCACCTGCTCGATCGAGGCGCCGACATTCGCAGCGTGCAGGAACTGTTGGGCCACAAGAGCCTGGTGACCACGCAGATTTACACGCACGTGAGCATGGCCGGTCTTCGCGCGGCCTACGAGCGCGCGCATCCACGAGCTAATTGAGTCCTCATCAATTCGCGCGACCCCACCGGTTCAGACGAGCCCTTTGCGCACGGCCCAAACGGCGGCCTGCGTGCGGTCTGTCACGGCAATTTTGCGAAGGATATTCTGCACGTGTTCCTTGACCGTTTCGATGCTGATCGCCAGGGACCGGCCGATTTCCTTGTTGCTCAGCCCCAGAGCCACGTGACGCAGCACTTGAGTTTCGCGATTGGTCAAGGGACTTGCCTCGCCATTGGAAGCCGGGACATGCTTGCCCATTGCCCCGGCAATCTTCTGCAACTCGCCCGTGTTGGACGGGCTCTTGCCTTCCGCGGCAGCCGTGATGGTCGAGGTCAACT
>JACQFF010000162.1 GCA_016200205.1 Planctomycetia bacterium | reverse complement strand
GGCATGACGGGCAAGGAAGCCGTCGAAAAAATGCTGGCCGCCAAGTAGCGCTAGCCGCTGGCTGCGTGCGTTACTTGCCGGCGGGCTTTTTCTTCGGGGCTTGCAGGAAATTCGTGCCGAACGACTCGACGCCATTGATCCACGCGTTCTGCAATTTCAGCCAATACCACACCTCCGCGACTTTGAATTCTTTCCGCTCTCCGCCAGTTTCGTCCTCCTGAAACAGTTCGGCCGCGCTGCGGCCGTCGCCCCGGAGGATGATCTGATCTTTTTCTTCGGAATAGCTCAGGCGGTCGCCCCGCGCGGTGAACTGCCCGTTTTCGGCCCGCACGTTGCCGATGGCTTCCAGCTCCATCCAGGCACGACCCTCTCTGCCGCGGGCGGGCATCTGGCGAACGGTTAACGTTCGGGCATCGAGAACCAGCCCTTGCTGGCCTAGGCTGGCGGGATCCTCCGGATTGAGTTTCGCTTCCCAGTGCGGCACCGGTCCGTGGATCGTTTTCGTCGGTTCGCCAAAAGTCATCTCGCCACGATTCAAATTGCCGGCCATCGATCGCTGGTACTGCACGTTCAGATATTTCAAACCGTCTGCCGGTGGCTTGTCCGGCGGGGCCGCGGCACGGGGCTTGTTGGGTTGAACGGGTCGGGGCGGCCCCATTTGATCCGACTCGCGAGAGACATTCGTCACCCACCCTGGTCCCCGAGCATTGATCGCGCCGGTTGCTTTGTCGAACTCCAAATCAATCCCTTCCCATTGGTTGAATCGGCTTTGCTGTCCCCGCTCGTCAAATTCGCGGCTTTCGACGAATGCCGGCCCGTAGCAGCGGATATGGGCCAGTTGCGGCCGTTCGTCGGGCCCGCCGCCAGGCTGATTGGCGGTGGAAAAATCAACGGGCCTGCTGAGAATCGCTTCCAGTTTTTCGGTGCGCAGCAACTGGTTCTCCGACTTGACCAGCACCCCCCGCTCGTAGATCACGGTGTTGGACTGGAAGTTCATACCCCCTTGCCAAGTGATATTCAAAATCTGTGGCCGGGCGATCGGCTGGCCGTTCAAGTCCTGATCGATGGGCATGGTCATGCGGCCAGGGCCGTCGATCCACAGCCGGTTGGTGTGCTTTTCCATTTCGATCGCCTCGCCGCGCAGCGTCATGCCGCCCGCCTCGAGATAGCCCGGCTTGCCGGTCACGGTTACGCGGGTCTGGTCGCTGTTGGCCTCGGCCACGTGCAGGCGGTCGCCCTGAACCAACAGTGGTTTTTCGCCGGGACGAGGAGCCGAAATCTCTTCCAAGCGCGCTTGTTTTTCGACCGTCACGTCCGAGACGGCCAATTGATCGCCCTCCGGCACGAACCGGATTCGCAGCAGTCCGCCGCGCACGCCGAACCGCTGGCCGTATGTTTGCTGAGGCCGGCGTTCTTTGGCTGCGGGTTGTGGTTGTGTGGGCGGCGGCGCTTGCTGCAAGTCGGCCAAGGGCGGCGGCACGGGGGCATGCGGCCGCTCGATCCAGGCTTCGAGCTTCGCCGTCGCCCCGCTCAGTTGCGGAGCGTCGATCAGCACGTTGCCTTGGGCCAGCACCCGCTCGATTTGCCAGCCATTATTCGCCGTGGCTGGGGTAGTCGTTTCGGAGGCAGCGCGTACGGAGACGGTTTTGACGACGGGCCCTCGGTCGGTTTGCGGCCGCTGCTTGGGTGAGAGCCAGGCGAAGATCTCGTCGGCTGCGATTTCACCCATTTGCTCAAATCGCACTTTCGCGCCGCCACGCAGCGAAGCGACCTGCTGCGCCCCGGCCGGTTCGAAGCGGCATTCTCGCGTCCATTGGATTTTGTATTTGTTTGCTGGATCGTTCGGCATATTGCCTGTCATCACTCCGGGCCCCAGCGCCACCATCTGGCCCGCGGCTCCCGCCGGTGCCGGATAATAATCGATTCCATGGCAATGCACGTAGGCGCCTTGCGCCGGCGAGCGGAGCGTAACCGGATCGCCGCGCGCTTCGATCACTCGGACCTGGAGGCCCGAAAGCTGGCCCTCCGCCCCCGCGGACGCGGCCGCTTGAGCGGCATCCGCCTTGGCGCCATGCGGAGAGAAAAACACTGTCAGCACGTCGCAGTTCAACTGATCGGCCGGCCCGATCGTGTTGAGCCGCAGCACGTCGACAGCATCGTGAAACGAGGCGGCGTGGCGCTCAATGTCGAAACGAAAAGACTTTTGGCAAGTGATTTGGATGGGCGGTTCGGGTCCGTTTGGCCTGGCGGAGGCAGCCCCGGCGGCTAGCGGACCCGCGCCGAGTTCCAGTTGCATCTTGACGTCGCGCTTCAATTCCAGCGTGCGCATCGTGCCGCCGCGCAAGCCCGCGCTCGCGACCGATCCATCCGCCGCGGCCAGCAATATCTCCATCTCGCGACCGATTCCGCGATTGCGTCCGAACCGAAACTGCACCGGGTGCGGTGTCCACAAACGATCTTTGATCAAGGTGATATCGCGCGTGTCAATCGCCAGATCGTCGCGGGCCGCCGGACGGCTTTCCTTGCGACGAATCTTGATCGGGCCTTTCAGGTCACCGCCGACCAATTGGCGTTTGCCTAAATCCACGCTCTTGAGCACGATCGGCTGGTCGAATTCCATGACCGCCCCTTCGTCGGCCTGCATGATGATCGGCTGCGTGGTTTCATCGCGATTTTTTGGAAAGAACAAGACCGTGCAAGGATTGAGCCGCACCTTGCCATCGGGCTGCGGCTCGATCGATTTGAAGAGCAGTTGCGTTTGATCGCTTTCCCAAATCGCGGGTTCCTTCAGTTCCCAGCGGCCCTCCTCGAAGTATTTGCTCACCGCCAGCGTGCGCGTGCGGCCCGCCTCGCGAGCCTTGCGCAGATCATCGTCGCTGGCTCGGGCGACGGGCTCCTGCTCCACGCTCGGTTCGATCAGCGGCACCGCGATCAGCCAATATAGCCAGTAGACGACCACCACCGCCGCGAAGCTGCTGATCACTTGTCCGGCCCGAGCCATGCCGGAAAACCGAACGTGTAGGCTCTCGGGCAGCCTCGGTGATATAGCGGCTCCAGACATGCAAGGGCGGGCTCAGGTGGTGTATTTCTGAATCAGATCATTCCAGCGGCGCTGGGCTTTGAGAATCACTTCGATCGTCTCGCGCACCGCCCCCTCGCCGCCGCGCAGTTCGGTCACCAGATGGGCAGCCTGGCGCACTTCGGCGCAGGCGTCTGCCACGGCCACGCCCAAGCCCATGCCGCGTACGACCGGCAGATCCGGCAGATCGTCGCCGATATAGCACACTTGCCGGGGCTCAAGGCCAAGCTGTTTGAGAATCTCTTGCGCAACCGGCAGCTTGTCTTCGGCTGTTTGCCGGAGAATCTCGATTCCTAATTCCGCGGCGCGAATTTTCACAATATGCGAGCTGCGCCCGCTGATCAGGCCGAACTTGTAGCCCGCCCGCTGCCACAGCTTGATCCCCAAACCGTCGCGAATGTGGAATTGCTTGGTCTCGATCCCCTGGTTGTTGAACACGATTTGGCCGCCGGTCAAAACGCCGTCCACGTCGGCCAGCACCAACTCGATCGCTTCACACCGTTGTTCCAGTTTCATGCGCAGTCCCGGGGAGGGGCTCCTGGGGAGGATAACGGGCTGTTCGGCCGCGGCGGACCGGGATATTTGGCGATCATCGGGGCACCGGCCTGATGGATTCGCTTGACGGCGCCGCCCAGCCCCGCCTCGGGAAACAGGCCCACCACGTCCGTAATGTCGATCAGCCCTTGGGGTCTTCCCGTGCTATCGAGGACCGGCAATTCGCTGATCTTCCTCTCCGCCATGATAGCGACCGCGTCGACCATCATCGAGCCTTGCGGAACCGTCGCGGGCCGCGAGGTCATGACTTCGCGAATCGGGCTGTCCAGCGCGGCATCGCGACGGCCCTCGAACAAACGAGCCAAGTCGCTGTCGGTGAACAGCCCCGCCAGCTTGCCGGCTCCGTCGGTGAGCATGATCGCGCCGGTGCGTCGACCTGTGCGGTTTCGCTCGACGAACACCTCGCGCACACTTTTCGTCTCCAGCGCCAGACGGCAATCGACCAGCGGGCGCATGAAATCGTCAACCTTGCTGAGTTGCCGGCCCAGGCTGCCGGCGGGATGAAAGCGGGCAAAATCTTCGCGGCGAAAGTCGCGCATCCGGCTGGTCACCAGCGCCAAGGCATCGCCCACCGCGAGCATCGCCGTGGTGCTCGTGCTCGGCGCCAGACCCAGCGCGCAGGCCTCCTGCAAGGGACCGAGTTCAAGGGTCACGCTGGCGGCCTGACCGAGCGTGCTGGCGCGCCCGGCGGTGATGGCGATCATGTCGACCCCCAAGTCGGCCAGCGAGGGGAGCAACCGGACGACCTCTTCCGTTTCGCCGCTTTGGGAGAAAATGACGAGCACGTCGTCCTGATGGATCCGTCCCAAGTCGCCGTGCACCGCTTCGCCCGGATGCAGGTAATGGCTGCGAGTGCCGGTGGAGGCGAGGGTGGCCGCCACCTTTTGAGCGATGAGTCCCGCCTTGCCCATCCCGCTTGCGATCACGCTTCCTTGGCAGTCATAGAGGGTGTCAACCGCGCGGCAGAATTCGCCGTCCAGCCGTCGCGCGAGCGTGGCGAGCGCATGGCCTTCGAGCTGGATGATTTCGCGCGCGTAGCGGAGTTGCTCCAGCGGGCTCAACGGTGGCGTGCTAGCACGCATGGGCATGCTCATAGAGGATTCATCCGCGCGGACGAAAGGGGCCAATTTCGGGTCGCGGGATTGTATCTTCGGGCCCGAAACCGGGCAATGTAGAAGCGCGTGTTCTAAACCGCGACTCCTAGTTGGGTTACGCGCAATCGAATATAATGCCCCGACTGGGCTGCATGGGAAATGTTTTTTAGGGCCGCAAGGCGGATGTTCTTGGCCGCTAGTGGTCTGTCGTTGTTTGGTTCGTCGGCGATAGCACGGGATAGAGGCGTTTGAGCTTAATTCGGGCGTCGGCGGTTGTGAATTGCCAGTCGACGCGGACCTGTTGTTGGTTGCGAGATCGCTGCCAGTGGGCTACCTC
>JACQFF010000049.1 GCA_016200205.1 Planctomycetia bacterium | reverse complement strand
GCAAATTCCAGGAAATCCGAAACACGCGAAACGATTTTTCGCGCAAGTGGGTCAATTCATGGATGAACAACACCGCGCGATAATAAAACAAACCGCAGATCACCAGCGCAATCGCCTGCGGGATCGAAAACGGGGTCAGCACCCGTCGCACCAAGCCGAAACAAATCGAGCCGCCGGCGATCGAGAGCAAGAAATCGGCCCAATAGATGGCAGGATTCGGGGTGAATAGATCCTTAACAAGATGACGAGCCTGCGCCAACGAAAACGTCATCGACGAGTCGGCTTTGTCTGCCATCAGACGAGTCCTCTCGGTAGCTAGATCGGGGAATTAATCAGCTTTACGCCGTTCACCAGGCGTCCACGGCCGAGGAGCTAGATCGAAATCGCAATGCGATCCAGAGGACATCCATGACGTAAAACCCTTGCCGTTGCTAGCGGGGGTTCGACCGCTAGCATTGTTATCTTCGTATCGGATGGATTGCAACGAACTAGGCACTCAATATGAACTAAAACCGCAAACTCGACTAGCCGGTCGGGGGTCTGCTTGTTTGGGGGGCCGTTGCGGGATAACATACCGGCTATCCTAACCTCCTTGACCGTTGATCTTTACGCGCCTACAGGCGCACGATCGATAGCTAGAAACCGTCCTCAACGTGGGCATTGGAACCGGACTTTCGCGGCGATTGCTCAAATCGTCGCCCAGACGCGCATTTTCGTAACACCACCCTTCTGAGCCCGATGATTTCATCGCCGCACGAAGTTGTGATCACTGGCGTCGGCGTGGTCAGTCCCATCGGGATCGGCTACGAAGCGATGCAGCGTGCGCTGTTTGCCGGCACCAGCGGCGTGCGTCCTTTGGCAGTGTTCGACACAAGCGAATTTCCGGTCCGGATCGGTGCCGAAGTCGTCGATTTCGACCCCAAGCAATTCGTGACCCCGCGCAAAAGCCTGAAAGTGATGTCGCGGTCAATTCAACTCGCGTTCGCGTCGGCGCAGATGGCGATAACCGATGCCAACCTGAGTTCTTCCGGTGTGTCACCCGACCGCCTGGGAGTCGTGTTCGGCGCCGACATGATTTATGCCGAGGCCGAGGAGTTGGTGGATGCGTTCCGCCGCTGCATAATCGAACGGCAGTTCGTGCACGCGCGATGGAATCAACAGGCGATGAGCGAATTGTACCCTCTGTGGATGCTCAAATATCTGCCTAACATGTCGGCCTGCCACATTGCAATTGCTCACGACGCGCGAGGGCCAAACAACACGATCGTGCTGGCCGAGGCGTCTAGCTTGCAGGCCATCGCCGAGGGAGTTCGCGTCATCGAACGCGGCCAGGCGGATGCCATGATCGTGGGCGGCACCGGCTCGCGCCTTCATCCGATGAGTTGGATCTTTCGCGACCATGTGCTGCATACCCGCCGCACGCAGCCTCCGGCGCAGCTTTCTCGACCCTTCGACGCCCATCGCGATGGCATGGTCTACGGCGAAGGCTCGGCCTCGTTCGTGCTCGAGAGCCGGCGGCACGCCGAAGCGCGGCGAACCAAAATTCTGGCTCGCGTGATGAGCTCCGCCAACGCCTTCGAAGCGTGCACGCCCGGCCAGCCGTTTCACGGCCATGCCATTCGTTCGGCGATTACGCAAAGCTTGCGCGCGGCTCAGATCGAACCAGGCGATTTGGGCCATGTGAACGCGCACGGACTGAGCACGATCCATCACGACGAGATCGAAGCGCGAGCGATCCGCGAAACGCTGGGCGACGTGCCCGTGACGGCCCTGAAAAGTTTCTTCGGCAATCTGGGGGCCGGCGCCGGCGCCGTCGAAATGGTCGGCAGCATGGTGGCCATCCAGACCGGCCAGGTGCCGTTCACGTTGAATTACGAGCAGGCCGATCCCAACTGTCCGATCAACGTCGTTAAAGCCGCGCCCCATCGAACGGCGCGCAACGCCGCGCTGCTGCTCAATCAGACTTCCATGGGCCAATCGGTCGCGCTGGTTCTGTGCGGACCGAGCTAACCGAGAATAAAAGGGCGTCAAAGCGATTTAGAGCCCGAGAACCGTCCGGGACTGTCCCGATTTTGCGGTGGGCACCATCCGCAGGATGGTCGGGGAGCAAAATTGGACTGTCGCTTCTCCGAGACGGTTCCCGGATAGGCTCTTAATCAATAGTTTGAGCTTCCCAAAGGATCGCTGCCGCCGTGTTATAATAGTCGGCGGCGCATAAAACAGAATCGGGAGGAGCGGCCATGGTGCGCAACTCTTTCTCTCGGCGGTCGCATTGTATCGCCTGGTTCGTGTTGGTGTCCATTACTGCGTCCGCAAGTGGCGACGACCGGTTGCGGGTCCACGAGTGGGGAACGTTCACGGCGCTTCAGGAGGGCGCGGGCCGCGCGCTTGCCGGCATCAATATTGACGATGAACCGGTCCCGTCTTTCGTTCACAATCTGAATCCCAGCATCATCGTCAAGCCGCACGCAGCGGCCGAATACCACTGGCGGCACCAGATGAAGGGCGCTCCGCAGCGGCATCCTTATGTGACGATGCGGCTCGAAACTCCGGTGCTCTACTTTTATCCGCCTGCATCGGAAACGAAACCGTTCGATGTAAGCGTGGGCGTAACGATCCGCGGCGGCTGGCTCACCGAGTTTTATCCCGCGGCCGAGGCCGATCCACCCGGTTCTGGAAGAGGCCAGTTTAAGTTCGATAATCTCACGTCCGAGACGCTCGGCCGGCTTGCCTGGCGAAAAGTCACGGTCGGCACGGCGCCGCCCGGGCCCGAGACGGACGCCCATGTGTGGACTACTCCGCGCACGGTGCAGGCCGCGCAGCTAACTGTGCCGGGCAAGCAGGGTGACGAGCACGAGAAGTTTCTCTTCTACCGGGGCGTCGGCAACATCGACGTCCCGCTGCGCGTGTCGACGAATGAAGCCGACGATACGTTGTCGCTACACGCACAATGCGGTGCGGCACTGCTCGCCGGACAAACCGCGCCGGTGCCGGCGCTTTGGCTGGTGGATATCCGCCGCGACGGCGCGCTGGCGTTTCGCAGTTTGCCATCGCTGACATTGTCGGCCGATCGGCAACAGGTATTGGCCACGGTCCGGCGATCTTTCCCCGATGCCGATTACTCGGAAGGCAACCGAGAACACTTGGAAGTGCAAATGCATGCCGCGCTCGTGGCCGAGGGCCTGTTTGCCGACGAAGCCACGGCCATGTTGGGCACCTGGCAGCGGGCCTATTTCCAAAGCGCCGGCCTGCGTATCTTCTTTCTGGTGCCCCGGGTTTGGACCGATTTCATCCTGCCGCTGGCGATTTCGCGCCCCGCGGATATCGAGCGCGTGATGATTGCCCGCGTCGAGCTGGTCAGCCCCCAGCAGCGCGCGCTGCTCAAAAAGCTTTCCGTCACCGCGGTCTCCGACCAACAATGGCTCAAGCAGGCATCTCAGTCGCCCAACGCAACGGCTTTCTTCGCGGGCCGAAGCGATTTCGGAGATCTGGGAGTTGCAATTCCCGATGACTATCGCACTTACCTCGAGCTAGGCCGCTTCCGCAATGCACTAGTGCTGGCCGAAGAACTGTCGCGGCCAACTCCGCAACTCCGCCAATTCATCAAGGCCTACGGTCTCTCCGCATTCCGGCCGTGAATGGGAAAATGGGGCAGAACTATTTGAGATGGAAAAATCGGTCTGAACTATTTTTTAAATAGTTCTGACCCATTTTTGTGTGCGCCCCTTTGTGGGCCGCGGCGTTTGCGGATGGTCCGGAATTGGAACCAAGTTGCGAAGAATAGCGGCGGCGGGTCAGGTCCGAACGCGATGCGATGCGTCGCGGCGGACTTGCATGCCGACCGGTTCAGGAATTGCACCGTTGCTCGTCGACTCGTCTTCGGCAACGGGCTCTTCTTGCCGGGCTTGCTTGATCAATCGGCGGCCGAAGAAGTGTGACAAGGGGCTGGCCAAGACCGCCGGCAGCAGCAGCAGATTGCCGACCAGGGCCGCTGTGAGCAGCGTGAACATCAGCGCTCCGAAGCGCTGAGTCGGCACGAACGAACTGAGCGCAAACACCGCCAGCCCCAGACCCAGCACGGCCCAGCTTTGATACATGGCCCGCGCGCAGCCTTCGTAGGCCAGCATGATCGCGCCCTTGCGGCTCTTGCCTTCCGACAGACCGCGCCGATACCAGATCAGAAAATGCACCACGTCATCGACCGAGACGCCGAGCGCCACCGTGGGCGTCATAATCGTGCCCACGTCAATGACGATCCCCATCCAGCCCATCAGACCGAACACGATCACCATCGGAAACACGGAGGGGATCAGTAGGATCAATCCAGCCGAGAAGTCCCAGAAGACGACCGTCATCACGGCGGCGATCGTCAAGAGATCGGTCACGAAGTTCCAGGCCAGGCCGTTGAGCATCTCGCGTTGGGCCTTGTAGACCACGGGCACCAGCCCGGTATAGACGGCCGTAATGCCCATGTCGTCGGCCGGGCTGGGGGTTGCCGCGATTGCGTTCTCGGCGGGCTGTTCATTAGGATTTTCGCCGCCACCGGCCGGCTGCTCCGCGGCGGCTTTGGCCAACAGGTCGCGTTGGGCCCGCAGGACGGGTTCGACGCGGGTCCGGATTTCGGATTTGAATTCGCCGTAGTCGACGTCGTTCAGAGCTCCCACGCGAGCGCTAATCCGCCACAATTCCTCTTGGCCATCCATGTCCAGGAAGTCGCCGTCGATAAACTCCTGGCGGTGCTGTTCGAGATGCTCGCTCTTGGTTTTGCGCAGGGCACGTTTGAACGGTCCACCGCCCTTGATTTCCAGCGAGGGGGCGAACGTCACGGCCGACATCGTATTGCCCAAATCTTTGATCCCTTGCATCTGATCCTGGATGCGGCGGATCAGTTCCATCCGTTCCAGAAAATTCAATTTGCATTTCGCGGGATCGATTTTGACGACGACTTCCATCGGCACCAGCGGGCCGAGCTTTTTTTCCAGCCACTCGTAACTGTGAATGATGTCGGCCTCGGACGAGAACAGTTTCGTGAGCTTGATCGACGTATTGATTCTGGTCAGCCCAATGCCGCAAAACACCATCATCACGATCAGCCCGGCAAAGACCAGGCGGTAGTGGTTGAGCACGCCCTCCAGAAACTTTCGCCAGCGCGCGGGCAGGGCGATGTCCTCGGCCTTGGGTTGTTCGCCATCGAGCAGGCTGTGCGGTCGCATGGGCCACATCTGCATCCAGGATGGCAGGAACAAGAACAGCAGCAGCAGCGTGGCCAAAACGCCCGCCGCCGAGTAGACTCCAAACGATCGAATGGGCACCAGTTCGCTGGTGTACAGCGAAATCAATCCGGCCGCGGTGGTGCCGGCCGACAGCGTGCACGGCAGCCACGAGTGTTGCACCGCGCGGGCCGGGGAGCCTTCGATGCCGCTTTCGGCCACTGAATCGCGATAGTAATTGGCGAAGTGGATCGCGCCGGAAATGCCCGCCACGTAAACCACGGCCGGCATGGTCAGCAGAATGGCGTTCATCGTGCCGCCGCAGTAGTAGACAATCGCCAGGCTGACGGCGCCGGCATAGAGCGCGGCGGCGAAGACCATGGTCGTCAAGCGGACGCTGCGCAAACACCAGAACGCCAGGCTCAGGCCGACGATGCCCGCGGGAATGAACAACCGGATCAGCGTCTTTTCGCCTTCCACGCTGATTGCCACGTTATCGACCGGCGGTCCGCCCATGCGAACGCGATCGGGCGGCAATCCGAGTTCGTCCTCGGTCACGCTTTTAAGCTTTTTGAGCGTGACTCGCAAATCGCGCTTGCCTTCCTGCGTGAGCGTGACCACGGCGCAGGATTGCTGGTTGTCCGGTCCAATAAACAGGCCGCTCAGTCGTTTGAGCGCTTCGCCTTCCGAAAGGTTGACTGGCGGTTCCGTCAGCCGTTTCAGCAATCGCTGGCTGGTCTCGACGCGCTTGAACAGTGGACCTCGGGGCCCCACGAAGCCCACCGGATCCGGCTTTTTGAACCACTTGGACCAGAAGAAGTCGTCGTTCCACGACCTAGGGGCGAGTTTGTTTAGCGGGCCCGGGTCGGCCGACGCCGGGACTTCCGGCGGAACCAGCTTTTTGGCCAATAGCTCCAGCCGGGGGTCGTCGAGCGTGCACTTGTCCCAACTGATGAGCACGAACGTCTCGTTCTCGAAATGCTCCTGAAACCAACTAAAATCCTGCGTTTCGTCGTACGTGGTCGGCAACCAATCGTGGACGTTGTTGTCGTTGCTCAGCAAGGTCTTGCGCGCACCGCGAGCGATCACCGGCAACAGGAAAATTGCTACCAGGATGACTTTAAAGCAGTGACGGGTAAAGAATTTGTTTAACACGCGCACTTTCCAATTCAGCCCACGCAGCAGGTTCGTGCGGCGGCTGGTAATAGCCCTGGGGTTCTCCGACGCACGAAAAGCATGGGGGACTCGTGCAAGTCCGGAGGTGAGTGATAAGGGTAACGACCCATTGGTTTGACGTCTATCCCGAAGTGCTGACGAAGGTTATTGGTCCAGGGAATGATAATGTCGCGTGGTCCGAGCATTTCAGCCGAGACTTCCGGGGCTCCCGTTGGTCGCCCCTGCGACATTGGCCATCCAGCCGTCAGTAGCTTCGGCATTCCCGCTTTCCTACATTGCCCATGCTGACGCAGGACAGTCGTTGCTTCCAATACCGCTAAAGCACGACCGCTTAGGGACGACTCAAAAATAACACCCTCGAATTCCCGAGGAAAACACATTTTCGGCATTCGTCAAAGAGGCACCGGGGGTTGCAGAAACTTCGCTCGGGCCTCGTTTTGTCCGACATATTCGCGATTCACGCTCCAGAAAAAGTGCAAAAGTCGAACTTAGTGGCTATACTCGAAACCCAGAGAAAATCCTTGGAAGAACAGCGAGTGCTGACCGGCAACAGATGCTGGGTTGGTGATCGTAAAGGTGAGTTGGTTTTGGGCCAGCGCTAGATTGGTCGCCCACATCAAATCGTAGGAGGTCCGCAAGGCAAAGTTCGGGCGTAATTGATACGCGCCGATTAAGTTCAACTCGCCCACGAAGGATAGGATATCGGCGCTGGCGTGTTGGTTGCGGTTTTGGATCGAGGGTACGATGCCACCGTTGGCGTCGGTGATTTGCACGTCGCTCGATTGATTCGCCCAATTCACCAAGGCGCCGGCTTTGCCGCGGGCCCCAAACCGCCATTCACTACGCTCGTAGAACCAATCGCCACCAATTTGTGGACCCACCAGGCTGTTGTGGGTCGACACGCGATACGCGCCATTGACGACCGGCGCGACCGTCTGGCTGAAATAACCGAGCTTTTCGTTGATCGTAACCACTCGCACGCCAGCAAAGACCGACGGTAGTGTCGCCGGCGTGCATTGCCGCACCCAGGTGCTATCGCGAGTGTAGATCATTTGATCGTGGGACAACCGGCGGGAAACGCGGTAGTTCAATTCATAGCTGTCGAAACTGGAGCTTTCCACGTAATTCTGCGATTTGGCGCCGTCGAAGGCGGGCACAGTGTTGGTAAAGTTCAACACCGTGAAAATTGCGCCCGGATTTACGGCGGTCAGTCCACCGGCGGCACGCCAATGCGTCAGGCCCAGAAACGTGAATTCAATCGCATGATCCCGGTTGCGATCGTCGCGACCCAGGAAGTTTCCGATCGTGGATCGCATGCCCGGCTGAAAAGCCTGGTCTACAATCGCCAACGTATTTTGCTGTCTCGTCAAGGCTGCCGAAGCGAGGTCGGCTGCCAAAACCACCTGGTTTTTTACGTTCACCGCCCGGCTCATGTACACCACGCTTTGTTCGGTATACCAGCGCCCATTGTGCAGCCAATCGCCGGAACTGGTCGCCGGAGCTGGGCCACCTGGATCCAGTGGCGCTTGGGACTCGTGCAGCGCCTCGCGCTTCTCCGGCAACGGTTCGTCGTCGAAGAACGATGGGTGCGCAGGAGGATCGACCGGTGTGGACGGCTCCACCAGCGCCCCGCCGAATCCGAGCGGTTCGTCAGGATTTGGGTGTTGCGCAACGAACTTGGCCGGCCGCACGGCGGCATCCTGTTTGCCAAACAGCCGAGCCGCCGGACGATGTGTTCGATCGGCCGAACCAGTCCTCCGTGGCCGTGCGACGACCGGATCATCTTCGTCCGCCCTGGCCACCGCCGAGAGTGACAGGAGCACCAACCATGCAAGCAGTATTCCCCGATGCACGACCACTACCACTTCCTCCCGATTGCTAGCAGTACAGCCGGTAGGTACGATCCGATTGCGCGATCGACCGACGCCTAAGCCTAATCGGACCTCGGCGGGCCCGCAAACCAGGAATAATCGCTACGATCGGGGAAAAAGGAACATTTCTCCCAGAATTCCCAGACCAACTTCGCGTCGAATCCCCGGTTTGGTCCGGGGAACCGCAAGTGCGTACGGTTGCACCCGATGCGAAGTATTTGGCGGCGGGCGTGCAAAATCGCGAAACCGCGCCAAGCTCCTATCTCTTGTCTTTTGAGTCGCAAGCGTTACAAAGGCTTTAGCCGATCGCAGCTATCGGCTTTTTCCAAGATATTTGGGCCCCTCGGTGGAGGCCCTGCCAGTCATTCCGCGAGAACACTAAGGTGAGGACCACATGGCTTCAGCGCTTCGATCATTGATTGCCAGCGGGACCAAAATCTGGCTCGACTCGATCGATCCCGAACTGGTCGCGAAAAATCGGGCCCTCGGCGCCACCGGCGCCACGTCAAATCCGATCATCGTGGCCGACCTGCTCAAGACCGGCCGGTTCGATCAAGACCTCGAACAATTCATCGAGCAGCAGCTCACCGATGAACAAATCGCCTGGCGAATGACCGACAAGCTGGTGAGCGACGCGCAAGCCGTCTTTCGTCCGGTGTGGGATTTGACCCACGCCAACGACGGGTATGTGAGCTTCGAACTCGATCCGCTCTTGGAAGATCCCCAATTGGGCCCACCGCACGCCGAGCGCGTGGCGCGCTACATTGAGTTGGGCAAGTACTGGGCGCGCAATCAAGTCAATCGCATGATGAAGGTGCCCGCCACCGCCGCCGGGATCGACGCGTTGGAAGAATTGGCCGCAGAGGGTCTGACGCTCAATGTCACGCTGACCTTCACGCTGCGGCAATACCGGGCGGCCCGCGACGCGATCTGGCGCGGTGCGCAGCGGTACGGCCACTTCGGCCACTTCAAGAGCGTCTACAGTATTTT
This sequence comes from Planctomycetia bacterium, assembly GCA_016200205.1. Classification (GTDB taxonomy): domain Bacteria; phylum Planctomycetota; class Planctomycetia; order Pirellulales; family PALSA-1355; genus PALSA-1355. Next base: position 20,517 of record JACQFF010000049.1, on the reverse strand, counting down.
CGTGTCGCGCGTCGACGTCTACACCGAGCAGCACGTGCCACAACTCTCGTCGGCTGCTCAAGGCATGGTGGGCATCGTGGGCGCGAAACGAATTTGGGCGGAAAACCAGCGATTCTGGCGCGACAAGAAATTGCCGCTTTCTCAGGAAATCGTGTTTGCCAGCACCGGCACGAAAAAGGCCGGCGATCCGCCCTGGAAATATGCGGCCGCCTTCGCCGGTAGCGATATCGAAACCAATCCGCCAGCCACCAATGATGCAATCGAACAGAGCGGAAAAGAATTCCAGCGGGAAATCGATAAACTTCCGCCGCCCAAAGTTTTGGACGAAATCGACCGGGCGGTGAAGGTCGAACACCTCGAATCGACACTGATGTCCGAAGGCATCAAGAAGTTCGCCGAGCCGCAAAAGGCATTGCTGGCGCTGATCGCCGAAAAACGAGCGGCGCTGGCCAGCGCCGGTTGATCCTAGGGCTTGCCCCAGTTCCCGCGATGCCCCAAGCGGCTCCCGTGTCCGCCGCACTGGTACGCTGGGCTCGCGAACGACATGGGCTCGCGAACGGCTCGAAATCGAGCCACCGCTATGTTACCATTCACGGTTTCATCGGCCCTCGCGCTCCCCTCGCTGTCAGAAATGAGCTCTCATGCCTATTGATCCCTACACAACTTGCCCGGGCGGGACCGGCAAAAAAATCAAGTTTTGTTGCTCGGATTTGCTCTCGGAACTGGACAAAGTTCAGCGGATGCTCGAAGGCGAACAGCGCGCCGCCTGTTTGGAATACATCGATAGCCTGGAAGCCAAATTTCCCGAGCGGGCATGCTTGCTTTCGATCAAGGCCATGCTCGAAGCCCAACTCGGCCAAGAAGCCAAAGCCGATGCCACCTTGTCGGCGTTCATCAAGAAGTACCCGGATAATCCGGTCGCGCTGGCCGAAGCGGCCACGCTCAAGGCCAGCCGCGAAAGCGGTACGGCCGCCGTGGGCCCTTTGCAAGATGCCCTGGAAAAATGCGGCGAGCAGATTCCGCCGCAAGTCTACGACGCCATCGGCCTGGTGGCACAATCGCTGGTGGCCGACAACCAACTGCTGGCCGCTCGCGCGCATCTGGTGCTGCAGTTGGGCATGGGCGGAACCAAGGACCGCCAGCCACTCGAACTGCTGATGCGGCTGAACAACTCGCCGTCCGTGCCGCTCTTGATCAAGCAAGACATGCCGCTGCTACCGGCCCCGCATGACGCATTGTGGAAAAACAGCTTCAACACCGCGCTCGAACCGGCGATGCGCGGCGCGTGGCGATTGGCGGCCAAGAATCTGGTGGAACTGGCCGCCCGCGTGGGCGATTGGCCCATCATCTGGCACAACATCGCGGTGCTTCGCGGTTGGTTGGCCGATACCCCCGGCACGGTCCAATCGCTGCACAAGTACGCCGCGCAAGACATACCGCTCGACGACGCGGTGGAAGCCGAAGCGCTGGCCCAATTGCTCGACGCCGACGCGGTCGACCAGGTGGACGTGTTGACGATCACGTACGCGATCAACGACTTCGAGCCCTTGCAAGCCCGCCTGGCCGCGAATGCTCGTTCCTTTCCGATGCCGATTGATTTGGCCCGGATGGGCACCCAAGACGAGCCGCCGCCGAAAGGCGCCTATTGGCTGCTCGACCGCGGCGTGCCCGACAGCGGCAAGCAAATCGCGCACGAGCAGATTCCGCAGATGGTGGGCCAGGTTTTTCTGTTTGGCAAACAAACCGACCGCGCCGCTCGGCTGGAGTTGGTCGCCTATCGCACGGAATTGGCCCAGGCGCAACTGGCGGTGAACGAAGTCGGCGGCGACGCGCTGGGGCCGGCGGGAGCCGAAGAGGTCACGACGCGCGTCCCGGCGGTGCAGCATGTGCTCAGTTGGAATTGGCGGCTGCCGGACGACACCCCGACGGACCATCGCATGGCGCTGATGAATCGGCACCGCAAGGAAATCCTGCTCAACCGTTGGCCCGAAATGGCGCAGCGGCTTTTTCACGGCAAGTCGGCCAAAGAGGCGGCCGGCGATCCGGCGCAGCGAATCAAATTGCTGGGCGCCATTTTGCTGCTCGAGCTCTCGACCGACCCGGTCACTTCCGATTTCGATTTCAACGAATTGCGCGCGAAGCTCGGAGTACCTACCGCCCAGCCGATCGACCCGAAACAGGTCTCGTTGAGCGAGTTGCCGCTGCCGCGTTTGGCTCGGGTCGAGTTGCAGCAGTTAACGGATGAGGAGTTGATCGATCTCTACCGGCGAGCCGATCACTACCGGCACATTTCGGCCCTGCGCAAGCTCGCGCACGAGGTCATTGCCCGGCCGAGCCTCGACCAACCTCACGACAAGGCCGAAGGGCTCGATAAGGCCGAAGTGTACGGGATTTTGGCCCAAATCGAACCCGATACCGCGCAGGCGATCGCCTATCTCGAACAGGCCCGCAAGATCGCGGAAAAATCGAAAAAGTCAACCGCGCCCTGGGACCTGGCCGAACTTGCCCTGCGCATTGCACGCGGCGAAGTGCCCGAAGCCGACAGCTTGCTGCATCACATTCGCGACCAGCACATCCGCGAGCCGGGCGTGGCTCAAGCCTTGTTTCGAATCCTGGCCGAGGCCGGCATCATCGGCCCCGATGGCAAGCCGACCGGGGGCCCGCAGCGCGAAGCGCCTGGCATCGTCGTACCGGGCGCAGCCACGGCCGAGCCAGGCAGAATCTGGACGCCCGGCAGCGATCAGCCCAGCAGCGGCAAGAAGTCGGCCTTGTGGACACCTGGAATGGATTAGGGGACGGCGCAGATTAGTTGTGGGTCCAGGTTTGAGTTGTCGCCCCCAACGGCAAAAACCCTTGGACCAACCAGTAGCGCTTCGGCCGCTTCGAGGTTAGTTCGATGCAGCAGTCGGAATTTGACGCTTCCCACATGGCGCGGGCCATCGAGCTGGCCGCCCACGGCGAAGGTTTTGTCGAACCCAATCCGATGGTCGGCTGTACGGTCGTCGCAAATGGTGAAACGGTCGGCGAAGGTTTTCATCAGCGATTTGGCGGGCCGCACGCGGAAATCGAAGCGCTACGAAGCGCCGGCTCCCGCGCCCAAGGGGCTACAGTTTATGTCACGCTCGAGCCCTGCTGCCATCATGGCAAAACCCCGCCCTGCACCCAGGTTCTGGTTCTCGCCGGCGTCCGCCGCGTGGTCGTCGCCCAGCGCGATCCATTTCCCCAAGTCGCCGGGCAAGGCATCGCCGAACTCACACGATCTGGGATCGAAGTTGAGGTGGGCCTGCTCGAAAGCGAAGCGCGCGAGCTGAATGCCCCCTATCTCAAGCTCGTCACTACGGGTCGGCCGTGGATGATCGCCAAATGGGCCATGACGCTCGACGGCAAGCTGGCCACGCACGCCGGCGATAGCCGCTGGATCTCGTGCCCCGCGTCGCGGCATATTGTGCACCAATTGCGCGGCCGAGTGGACGGCGTCATGATCGCCCGCGGGACCGCCGCGGCCGATGACCCGCTGTTGACGGCCCGACCGCCGGGCCCGCGCTCCGCGGCACGGATCGTGCTCGATTCGAACGCTTCACTCCCGCCAGGGAGCCAACTCGTGCGAACTGCGCGCGAGGCACCGGTGATCGTGGCGGCCAGAGAACAATCGCACGCGGACAAACGGCAGCGATTGACAGACGCCGGTTGCGAAGTGCTCGTCTGCCCGGGAAGTTCGCACGCCGAACGGCTCGACTGGTTGCTCGACGAACTTGGCCGCCGCCAGATGACCAACATCCTGGTCGAAGGGGGTAGTCAACTCTTGGGCAGTTTGCTCGATGCCGGCCAGATCGACGAAGCGCACGTCTTCATCGCCCCCAAACTCATCGGCGGCCAGCGCGCCCCGGGCGCCATCGGTGGCACAGGCTTGGACCTGTTAGCGAACGCACGTGAACTGGACTCGCCGCAAATCGAGCAATGCGGCACCGACGTTTACGTGCATGGCCGGATCAAGCGGAGCCAGCGCGCCCGTTGAAAATGTTCATCGGAGCTGCTGGCTTCTGAAGGTGATCGGCCGATTGTCAAGCGGTTGCTGGCAAGTAGTTTCGGGGACTGTTTGACGCTGGAAGCGCCGGAAATCCGGGGGTTTTCGATTCTGCGGGGTTTTCGCAAGTCGTCCGCAGCACCGCACGAGATGTGAAGACCTTAAAAATCAGCCGGATCGACCCTAGAAAGTGCCAGAAAACTACTGATTAGTGGCCTATTCTTGGATAGTGGCGGATTCTCGCTGTTTTTTCGTAATTGATGGCGAGCTCTGGCCTGTGGGCCAATTCATGTCGCAGCGGCTGCCGAGCATAATGCATCACCATGTCCGCTCCTCCGGTCAGCCGCGCGGGCTCGGGTTCGAAAAACTCGAGGACCGATGGCTACCGGCCGGAGTCACTGTGATGCCGAGCTCTGGCCTTACGACAACGGAGGCGGGAGGACAGGCTTCGTTTAGCGTTGTGCTGGATAGCCTGCCTCTGTCTTCCGTTGTTATCAATCTGCACAGTGAACAGCCCGGCGCGGGCAGTCTTTCGGTTTCTTCGCTTACATTTGACCTTTTCAATTGGAGCGTCCCACAGACGGTCACCGTGACGGGCACGGACGACAGAATTGCCGCCGGCAATGTCAGTTATCTGATTGTCACGGACCCAATTACCAGCCTCGACCCGTTTTACAACGGGCTCGACCCACCCGACGTTTCAGTAACCAATCTCGAAATAAACCACATCTCGATCGGCGGCACGGCGAGCACGAGCATCAACGACAATCAGACGGCCAGTCCCTTTGTCGGGATCGTGCTGAGCGATCCGGACAGCGGCGAGAGCCTGTCGCTGAGCGTGACGCTCAGCGCGGCGGCCAACGGCACGCTGGCGAACCTGGCCGGCGGCAGCTACGACAGCGCCACGGGCGTGTACACGTTGAGCAACGTCTCGCTGCCGGCGGCCCAGGCCGCCTTGCGCGGCTTGCTGTTCACTTGCGCGGCTTGCTGTTCACCCCCACGGCCAACCAGGTGGCGCCCAACCAGACGGTGACCACCAGCTTCACGCTGCTCGTCAGCGACGGCTTTGCCGCCACGAGCGACAGTTCCACGACCGTGGTGGCCATAGCCATTACGTCGGCCGAAGAGTCAATCTTGGTCATTGGCATCAGCGCCGCGTCCGGTACACCGCATCTCGGACCTCCAACAAGTGTAGGAGCTGCCGGCGGCAACACTGTTTCGAATGGACCGGGTTCGAATGTGTCGGTTGCTATTCCGACGCCTGATGGTCCAGCGTTCGTGATGGTGCTGGACCAAGCGACCAACATCGGCGGAGGCGGTTCAGTTTATCAACGGTCGGCGTCAGGCTCAGGTCCGGACGGCGACATCGACGGTGAAAAACTTTCATTACGCACTGATCGTACCGAAGCCGAGGGCTCAGATAATTCCTCAATTGACCGTGACCAAAAGATGAATGGGTCGATTGTTGCGCCCGATCGCCAACGCGCTGCGGCGCCTGACGACAGTGTCGGCCCACAGACGCCGCCTTTTCAGGTCGATCTAGTTTCAGCTTTGGATCCTGCCACACTGGTTTCCGAGACGTTGGCGGAGGCTCGCGTTCCCGCATTTCAGGCCGAATATTTGTCGCATGAGTTGGACGCGTTGGCGCGCATTCTGGATTCAGATTCAGCAACGCCCAGTGGCGGGGCTGAGGCTGTACGGACATTTGGGTGTACAGTTTCCATAGGCTACGTGATTTGGAGCCTTCGCGCGCGCCAGTTGTTTGGCGTGTTTCTGGCCGGCGCTCCCTTGTGGACGCAGTTGGACCCGTTAATCCTTCTTCGAGCCCGAAAGCGGAAACACGAGCCGAAATCCGACGAAGAGAACGAAACGCTGCAATCACTGGCCAAGTCGTTGCCAGCGAAAGGAACGACATGAAGCTCATCCGAAGCACTTCGCTTCCACACTACACAACAGTCTCTCGCGTGCCGCATGAATGCTGCACGGGGCCGATCGCCGCCCGGGGATATTTCAGTGCGCAGATTCTGGTCGGCGTGCATTCCGTGAGCAGATGCAACGGGAGGGGCGTATGTCCATTGCTACGCGGCTGAGCGCCTCGATCACATGTTTATCGGTCAGTATCCTGCTTGCCGCTCAGTGGCTGGGACTACTCCCCGACAAACGCGTGGAAATCTTGAAGGAACGTAAAGCATTTTGTGAGCTCCTGGCCATACACTGCTCCCTGGCAGCCCAGCGAGGTGACGAAGCTGCGATCCGCTCAATGGTCACCACTTTAAAGTCAAGAAACGCGGAAATCGGTTACGCGGCGGTTCGGACCGCTGACGGCCGAATGCTTGCCGATACCGCTCGGTTTTTTCGCGCTTCCACGAGCAATTCCGAGGAAAGGCTTATCAAGGTGCCGATCGCACTTTCCAATCGGTTGTGGGGGCACGTAGCGGTTGAATTTGTGCCGCTTACGGCCGGGGAAACGGGGAGCTTGTCTAACTCCGAGATCCGCCTAATGTTGTTTTTTGCATCCGGCGGGTTTTTGACCTACTTGTGCTACGCTAAGTTCGTGCTGTGGCGAGTCGCGAAGCGTCACACGGGTCTCGTGCCGGAGCGCGTGCGGGCAACACTCGACGCTTTTTCGGAAGGGATCCTTGTTCTGGACAATGAAGACCGAATCGCGTTCGCAAATCGTGCCTTCGCCGCATTAATTCGCCAATCCGCGGCGGAGCTGCAGGGCAAACGCGCGTCCGACTTCAAGTGGCAGGCGCCTGGAGATCGCGCGATGGGGACGGATCTTCCTTGGATTCGCTCATATGCCGAGGGCGTATCGCAGAGAAACACGCTGCTGGAGTTGGCTGTCGACGAGGGTCAGACTAGTTTGGTTTCCGTCAACGCGACGCCGATCCACGATGACGATGGAACTCTGGTGGGCGCCTTTGCCACGCTCGACGATCAGACTCCGATTCAGCGCAAAAACTCCCTCCTGCGCCGGTTGCTAAAACGATTGAAAGAATCTCGCGACACCATACGCGGGCAGAATCGGGAGCTGGAAATTCTCGCCACTCGCGACCCACTTACGAATTGTTTGAATCGGCGGGCGTTCGTCACGGAATTGGAGACGCATTGGGGTACCGCCTGCCGTTATGCTCATGCTTTGAGCTGCGTCATGGTGGATATCGATCGCTTCAAATCGATCAACGATTGCCATGGCCATGCGATGGGCGATGAGGTCTTGGCTCGAGTAGCCTCTGTGCTTAACGACAATAGCCGAACAAGCGATTACGTATGCCGTTATGGCGGCGAGGAGTTTTGTATCTTGTTGACGCACACCGAGCAGGCTGCGGCGCGCCAATTTGCCGAGAAACTGCGGCAAACCATCGCTCGACTCACTTTTCCTCAGCTCAACGTCACGGCAAGCTTTGGTATCTCGTCCCATGGGACCGAGGTCAAAACACCACAGGACCTCGTCGATCAGGCTGACGCCGCGCTATACCTTGCCAAACATTCGGGACGCAATCGGGTCATGACTTGGACCGACGTGACCGGGGCAACTGAACCGAAACGCCACGAGCGTCAAGCAGCAGCGCTGCCAGCCAGCGGTGACCAATAGACTTACCATGGCCTTGTTTCCTCGCTTGCCCATAGCCTCGATCGCCAATATGTGACCGGCTGTGAGACATTCTGGCAAGAAAACGCGGGGGGCAGAACCATTTTTGTGATGCCGGTACATCGTTCTGACCCGTTTTTTCTTCCGTTTTTTCTTCGCTTGGGACGCGACCTATCGTAACAGCGTGCCGGTCGTGCGACGCGAAGTGATCGCGCCGGCTTGCACCGTGCGGGGCGGCTCGATCCGATAGAGGTGGGTGTCGCTGCGAAGATAAATCGCATGGCCGACAAAAGCTGGCGAGGCCAACGTCCGCCCGTCGAGGTGGTTCGTGGCGAGCAGTTTGTAGTTGTCGCCGGGGGCCAGCACGAACATTGTGCCTTGCTCATTGAGCAAGAAAACCTTGCCATCGGCCAGAGTTGGTGACGCGGAAAAATTGCCGCTTAGCCGCTGCCGCCAGATCTCTTTGCCTTTTTTGGCATCAACACACGTGACCACGCCCAAGTCGCTGACCGCGTACAACTGCTCGCCGACCACGAGCGGCGAGGGAGTGTGAGGCACGCCGCGCCGCAAAGTAAATTCGATTTTGCTGTCGGTTACGTCCCCTTGGCCGTCCGGGCGAACCGCGAACAGAGCAGGTGTCCAATAGCCGGTGCAGAAATAGACCAACCCGTTTCCGGCCACCGGCCGCGGGACGACCGAGTGTCCGCTGTGCCGACACCGCCACAGTTCTTTGCCGTCTGCGGGCGAATACGCGATTGCCGCTTCGCCGCCGCTGGTGATCAGTTGCTCGACGCCGTTGACCTTGATCACCAACGGCGTGCAGTAGGCCTGCTGGCCCGGATGGTCGACCTTCCAGCGGATCTGGCCCGTCTGTTTGTCGAGCGCAACCGTGTACTGCACGTCGGGCCCATCGCAACTGACGATGAGCAGGTCTTTCCAGACCACCGGTGAGCCGCCCGGGCCGTGGCGGTGATCGTATACCAGCTCGCGCGTCCACACCACCTCGCCATCGGTTGTCAGACAGGCTGTGCCATGTGCACCAAAGTGGACGAAGACGTGCTTGCCGTCCAAAACGGGCGTTGGCGAGGCGTGGCTGTTTTTGGCGGCGATGCGGCCCAAGTCTGGCTTGCGGAACACCTCTACGTCGTGCAGGAGCTCGCCGGATTCGCGCTGAATGCAAATCGCCCGTAGCGACTGATCGGCATCGACGGCCGTTGTGAGCCAAATCTGGTCGCCGTAAACCACCGGCGAAGACCATCCCTGCCCGGCGACAGGCACTTTCCAGCGGATGTTTTCCGATTCGCTCCAGGTGTCAGGCAGCCGGGTGGCCGTGGAGTGTCCTTGCCCGTCGGGCCCGCGAAACTGCGGCCAATTGTCCCCGGCTGCTTGAACCAGCGGTGCGAAGGTGATCAAAACCAACAGTGTCCAGAATTCTTTCATCGGTTTACCAAGAATGAAATAGGCTGTAGACGGCAGGCGGAAGGTCGTAGGCAATTGGGTGAAGGGCCGTTACCTCGGGCCTTCGGCCTTTCGCCTGTCTTGTGATCTATCGAACGATTTTCAGATTTGGCCGCGACTGGGCCAGCTTTTGTAAGGTGCTTTCGCTGATTTTAGTGCCGCGCACATTGAGTTGCTGCAACTGCGGCCAATGCTCGGCGTTGTCGAGCGCTGCATCCGTGATCGCCGTTTGCGCCAAATTGAGACTCACCAGGCGCGGCAGCCTGGCAAGCTCGGCGATTCCTTGATCGTCGACGGCGGTGCCGCTGAGATTGATTTGCGTCAAATGGCCGAGCCGGGCCAACGATATCATGCCGGCGCTGGTCAAGTCACTTCCTTCGAGCGAGACCATTTGCAAAAGCGCACACAGTTCGAGATGCTTCAGTCCCTCGTCAGTCACCGGCAGGTTCGACAGGTCGAGAATTTCCAAGCCGCGAACTTTGGCCACTTTTGCAACCCCGGCGTCCGTGATTTGCGTGTCGCCCAAGTACAGCCCGCGGAGGCTCGACAGCCGGTGCAAATGGGTCAGTCCAGCGTCGGTCACCCGGGTGGTGTCGAGCCAGAGTGCTTCCAGCTTTGTCAGCGATAAAAGTTTGGCTAGTCCTTGATCGGTGATGCCGTTGTAAGAGAGCTTAAGTGCCCGCAAGTTGCCCAGCCGGGAGACGTACGCCATCCCCTTGTCGGTCACTTTGGCATCGAACAAGTACAGCTCTTCCAGTTTGGGTAGCCCCGAGATCACGGCGAGCCCGTTGTCACCGGTTTGAGTCCAGCAGAGATTCAGCACTTTCAAGTTCACCAGCGGTCGCAGATGCGCAAGTCCCGCGGCCGTGGTCTTCGTGTCGTGCAGGGCCAGGCCTTCCAACTCGACCAGCCCGCTGAGGTTCGCCAGCCCTTTGTCGGTGACGCGGGTTTGTTGCAGCTTGAGCACTTCGAGATGCGTGAGCTCGCGAATGTTTGCCAGGCCGGCGTCGGTCACATTGGTGCGCGAGAGGTCAAGCCACCGCAATTTCGCCAGCGATGCCAGATTTTCGAGGCCCTGGTCGCCGCCGGACCAGGTAACGACCCGAAACGGCGCGCCGCGCTGGTCATGTTCGGTGTCGACCTGCGAGCCGAGTTTTTGAATCTCGCGCACGGCGGCTTCGTGCTGTTGGTGCGTGGGGTCATTGCCCTTTAGCCAGCGGAAGGGCTCCGCGGCAAAGACGACGACGGTCAGACTAAAGCAAGACCCGCAGGCCAACGTGACGAGGAAGGTGCGAATCATGGTCGCTCTTGAGCCATGTACTGGGAAACGGTACGCCGCGGCTTGGCCGGTTTTCGCGATAGCCAAGGAATCAAGGTCCCGTCAGTCTTTGCGACGGTTGGGTCTTGGGGTGTCTTAGGCTGTGGCTGGTTCCAAGTCGCACGTTTCACGTCGCTGTGCTGAGCGGCGGGCGCGACGACTGGCTCAGCAGGAGTGCGCGCGAAAAAACTCTTCGTTCGCTCTCTGAAGCTCGACCACGCGCTGGGTGGTCTCGAGTTCGAATCGGCCCGGGCAATTCCAGCAGCCAGGGCCAGCATGACGAAAACAGTCCAGGCACAACGACTTCGATTCATGGCAACCAAGAATGTTGGGTTATCGGCGGTGAAGCGATCGAATGACGCGTCAGCCGGGAATTTGGGGCGGAAGTGTCGCAAAAACCGCTCCCCGGGTCCAGACCGGCTTCGACTCGCTAGCAGCCCCCCGGCGCCACGCGAGAGACAATCCGTTTCCAACGCCGAACACGCGGATTTCGCGTTTCCGTGAGATTTTTCTGCTAGCCGGACTCTACGCCCGTCTCCTACAATTCAGGATTCGCTCATCGCCCGAACGGACTCAAAAGTTACTGCCCGCGCTTATGGCTGCTGCCGATATCGTGATCAAGGGGGCCCGCGAGCATAATTTGCGGGACATCAGCCTCACGCTTCCGCGCAACCGCTTGATTTGCCTGACGGGCGTGAGCGGTTCGGGCAAGAGCTCGCTGGCGTTTGATACGCTCTATGCCGAAGGGCAACGCCGCTACGTCGAAAGTCTTTCGAGCTTCGCCCGCCAGTTCCTCGGGCAGATGCCCAAGCCCGACGTTGACTTCATCAGCGGACTGAGCCCCTCGATATCCATATCGCAGAAATCGTCCGGGCAAAACCCGCGCTCGACCGTGGGCACGATCACCGAGATTTACGACTATTTGCGCGTGCTCTATGCCCGCACCGGCCAGGGGCACTGCCCGCAATGCTCGCGACCCATCACGGCCCAGACCCGCGAGCAGATTATCGAGCGGATCAACCTGCTGCCGGCCGGGACCCGATTCTCCGTGTTGGCTCCCTTGATCCGGGCGCAAAAAGGGGAATACCGCGACCTGTTCGTCGACCTGATGAAGCAGGGGTTCGCCCGCGCCCGAGTCGATGGCAGCATTGTGCCGCTCAGCGAGGACTTGCACCTGGACCGGCAGATGCGACACAACATCGAAGTGGTGATCGATCGACTGGCGGCCGGTGAATCGCGCGCCCGGTTAGCCGAAGCCGTCGAACTGGCGTTGAAAATGGGACAGGGAAGCCTGATCGTCGCCGTTCAAGACGCGGGCCGAGTCGTAGCCTCGAAGGAAAGTTCGCCGCTACGGCCTCGCCGGCGCAAACGCGCCGCGGCGCCCGAGGAGCCGACGGGCGAAGATCGTGCGGCTCCGTCCGAATCGACGAGCGACTTGCAGCTTTCGGCCCATTACGCCTGCACGCATTGCGGTTTGAGCTTTGAGCCTCCCAGCCCGCAGTTGTTCAGCTTCAACAACCCGCAAGGGATGTGTACGTCGTGCGACGGCTTGGGCGAATCGTATAGTTTCGTTCCGGAGCTATTGATCCCCAACGGCGAGCTGTCGTTCAAGCAGGGCTGCTTCGAGCTTTTGGGAGCATGGCGCGATCTGGGGCGCTGGAAGCGGCACATTTACCACGGCGTGGCCGACACGGTCGAGCACAAACACGGCCTGCCCAAGGGGACGATGCTCGATACGCCCTGGAACGAACTCGATCCGGCGTTGCAGGCTCTTTGGTTAGGGGGTACCGGCGACGAACACATCACGTTTACCTGGCGCGGCGGCCCAACGAGTCACAAATATGGCGGCCGGTTCGAGGGTATCATCCCCAACCTGCTGGACAAGTACCGCACCTCGCAAAGCAAAATGCAGTTGCGGCAACTCGAAAAATATATGGAGGTCATGCACTGCGCCGACTGCGGCGGCCAGCGACTTAACCCGCAGGCTCGCGCGGTAACGATCACCACGCGGCACCCCAAATTCGCCGACCATGCGGCCCGCTCGCTGCCGGAGGTTTGCCATCTGCCGGTGAGCGAGGCGAGCGACTTCTTCAGCGAACTTGAACTCGACGCGACGCGCACCCTGATCGCAAGCGAAGTGCTCAAAGAGATTCGCGGCCGGCTCGGCTTTTTGAGCAACGTGGGTTTGGACTACCTGACCCTCGATCGAACCGCTCCCACGCTCTCGGGCGGCGAATCGCAGCGCATTCGGCTGGCCGGCCAGATCGGTTGCGGATTGGTCGGTGTGCTCTACATTCTCGACGAACCTTCGATCGGCTTGCATCCCCGCGACAACGACCGACTGCTCGACACGCTCACGCAGTTGCGCGATCTGGGCAACACGGTGGTGGTGGTGGAACACGATGAAGACACGATGCGCGCCGCCGACCACATCGTCGATTTCGGGCCTGGCCCTGGCGTGCGCGGCGGCGAGGTCGTGGCCGCCGGCGATGCCGAGGCAATCGCCAAGTCGCCGCGCAGCGTGACCGGCCAATATCTGTCCGGCAAGCAACAAATCGAAATCCCGCCGCGAACACGGCCCGTGAAGGAGAACTGGCTGCGGATTGTCGGCGCTCGACATAATAATCTCAAAGGCATCGACGTCGAGATTCCACTCGGCACGTTGACGTGCATCACCGGCGTTTCCGGCTCGGGAAAAAGCTCGCTGGTCAACGATATTTTGGTCGAAGCCTTGCGGCGCGATCTCAATGGCGGCGAAGGCTCGCCGGGCAACCACGAGCGAATCGAGGGCCTGGAGCACCTCGACAAGCTGATCGCGATCGATCAATCGCCCATCGGACGCACGCCGCGCTCCAATCCGGCGACGTACATCAAACTGTTCGACGAAATCCGCGATTTGTACACGCGTCTGGCCGAGGCGAAAGCGCGCGGCTACAAGGCCGGCCGTTTCAGCTTCAACGTGTCCGGCGGGCGCTGCGACGCCTGCGAGGGCAATGGCTCGAACAAACTCGAAATGGATTTTCTGGCCGACGTGTGGGTCACTTGCCCGGTGTGCGAAGGCCATCGGTTCAATCGCGAGACGTTGCAGGTTCGCTTCAAGGGCAAGTCGATTGCCGACGTGCTTGAAATGGACGTCCAACAGGCGCTGACCCATTTCGAAAACATTCCCAAGGCGCGGCACAAGCTGCAAACGCTGCACGATGTCGGGCTCGACTATCTGAAGCTTGGCCAGCCCTCGCCCACGCTCTCAGGCGGAGAGGCTCAACGCATCAAGCTGGCCCGAGAGCTTGTGAAGAAGAGCACGGGTCAGACTTTGTATCTGCTCGATGAGCCGACCACGGGGTTGCATTTCGCCGATATCAAGCTGCTACTCAAAGTGTTGCAGGATTTTGTGGATGCCGGCAACACGGTGCTGGTGGTGGAGCACAATTTGGACGTCGTGAAGACGTCCGACTGGGTGATTGATTTGGGTCCCGAGGGCGGCCACGCCGGCGGAGAACTAGTCGCGGTGGGGACGCCGACACAAATTGCGGCCAATGAAAGCTCGCACACCGGCCGATCGTTGCGAGCCCACTTGCAGGCGGCCGCGGCCGAGCGCAACGGCAAGGGCTCCCAGCCGGGCCGCAATCGCCATCGAGCTTCGCCGAAAATTGGCGCAATCCAAGTCCGCGGCGCCAAACAGCACAATTTGAAAAGTATCGACGTGGAAATCCCACGCGATCGCATTACGGTCTGCTGCGGGATGAGCGGCTCGGGCAAGAGCTCGCTGGCCATGGACACGATCTACGCCGAGGGCCAAAGGCGCTATGTCGAAAGTTTGAGTTCCTACGCCAGGCAGTTTGTCGGCCAAATGCAAAAGCCGCACTTGGACCATATCGAAGGTCTGTCGCCGGCAATCGCCATCGAGCAGAAACACATGGGCCACACGCCTCGCTCGACGGTTGGCACGGTCACCGAGATTTACGATTACTTGCGCATTTTGATGGCCCGGCTGGGCACGCCGCATTGCCCCGACTGCGAGATTCCCATCGGCACGCAGACCTCCGATGAAATTGTCGACAAGCTCATGGCCGAGCCAGCCGGCACCAAGCTCTACTTGATGGCTCCGCTGGAGGTCGAGGTCGGCGACAAGTACGAAAACCTGTGGGCCGAGATTCGCTCCTTGGGCTATGTGCGCATGCGGGTGGATGGCCAGACCCATTCGGTCGATCAGCCGCCCTCGATCGATCGCCGCCGCAAGCATCTGGTCGAGGTGGTGATCGATCGCATCATCCTGCGCCCCGACGCCCGCGGCCGCGTCGCCGATACCGTGGAGAACGCGCTCTCACTGGGCAAGGGGGTGATGCACGTCGCCTATCCCCACCCCAATCTGCCCGAGCCCAAGTGGCGAACCGATATCCATAGCCAGCATTTCGCGTGCGATCGGTGCGGCCGCAGTTTCGAGCGGCTCACGCCGCACAGTTTTTCCTTCAACAGTTCGCTCGGCTGGTGCACGGCCTGCGAAGGCTTGGGCACGCAAACCGGCGCCAATCCGGCGGCGTTGTTGCGCGATCCGAAATTGACGCTGGCCAACGGGGCCGTCGGTTTGTGGCCGACCGTCAGCACGCCCATTTTCTCGGCGATGCTCGCGGCGCTAGCCGCCGAGGCCCACGTGCCGCTCGACGTGCCGTTCGATCAGCTCAATGCCAAGCAGCGGCGCACCGTGTTCCATGGCACGGGGGAGCAGTGGATCGACGTTTATCGCGATGGCCAACGAAAGAAGACCGAGCGGGCCTTGTTTCGGTTCCAGTTCAAGGGGCTTTACCCGGCGCTGGAGGAAGCGGCGCGGCTTTCGCCGGCGCTCAGGAGCAAGTGGGAGCATTTGGTTGGGGAGGTCGAATGCTCGACCTGCGGCGGCAGTCGTCTGCGGGATGATGCCTCGGCCGTCCGCCTGCACGATCGCACGATCGACGACATTTGTCGAATTCCCTTGAGTGATTTGCTCGCACGGTTCAAGGCTTGGACGCTCGACAATCGCGAACGGAAAATTGCCGGTGAGCTGGTGCGCGAGGTCGTCAACCGTTTGCAATTCCTGGTCGACGTCGGTTTGGAGTATCTGACGCTCTCGCGGCCGGCGCCCACCCTCTCCGGCGGCGAAGCGCAGCGTATCCGGCTGGCCAGCCAGGTCGGCAGCGGTTTGTGCGGAGTGCTCTACGTGCTCGACGAGCCGACGATCGGATTGCACCCGCGCGACAATCGTCGGTTGCTGGGAGCGCTCGAAAAGCTGCGAGATCTGGGCAATACACTGCTCGTCGTGGAACACGATCGCGAAGTCGTCAAAGCGGCCGACCAACTGCTCGACTTCGGGCCGGCCGCCGGCGATGCCAGCGGCGAGATTGTCGCCCGCGGAACTCCGGCGCAAGTCGCCAAACAGAGGAGTTCCGTGACGGGCCCATTTCTGTCGGGCAAAAAAGCCATCGCCGTGCCGACGAATCGTCGCATGCCCAACAGAATCGGCTGGTCTGAAGGTAACGGCGAGGGGGGGCAGGGCGGCAAAAAAGGTCCGCGTAAATCCGCCGCGGCCGCGGTTCTCACCCTCTCCCCTCGTGGGCGAGGGCGGGGTGAGGGGGAGATATTAAGCGCTGCTCCGAACGATTCCGGCGCGCTGCCGCCCGCCCCCGGCGGCTGGCTCGAAATCCTGGGAGCCCGACATAATAACTTGCGTAATGTCGATGCGCGAATCCCCTTGGGTTGCTTGACCGTCATCACCGGAGTAAGCGGCAGCGGCAAAAGCTCGCTCATCGAGGACGTGCTCTACAACTCGCTGGCAAAGACCTTGCATCGGGCCAGCACGACGCCGGGTCAGCACGACGCGCTTCGCGGCGTGGAGCAAATCAACAAAGTCATTCGCGTCGATCAGCAGCCGCTGGGTCAGACGCCAACTTCGAATCCGGCGACCTATACCGGCGTCTTCGAATTGATACGCGGACTGTATGCCCAACTGCCCGAGGCTCGCGTGCGGGGATATACGCCGCGGCGATTCAGCTTCAATGTGCCCGGCGGACGCTGCGAGCAGTGCGAAGGCAACGGGCAGCTTTGCATCGAGATGCACTTTCTGCCCGACGTGTGGGTCGAGTGCGATACGTGCCGCGGCCGCCGCTACAATCCCGAAACGCTGGCCGTCACGTACCACGGCCAGTCGATTGCCGACGTGCTCGACATGTCGTGCGGCCGGGCGGTCAAGCTGTTCGAAAACATCCCCAAGATCCGCCGCATTTTGCAGACCCTGTGCGACGTAGGGCTCGACTACCTGACGCTCGGCCAGGCGGCTCCAACACTCTCCGGCGGCGAAGCGCAGCGCGTGAAATTGGCGGCCGAACTCTCGCGACCCGATACGGGCCGGACGTTGTATCTGCTCGACGAGCCGACCACGGGCCTGCACTTCGAGGACATCGCCAAGTTGCTCGACGTGCTCAATCGCCTCGTCGATCTGGGAAATAGCGTGGTTGTGATCGAACACAACCTCGACGTGATCAAGACGGCCGATTGGGTTATCGACATGGGGCCCGAGGCGGGCGACGGTGGCGGATACGTCGTGGCCAGCGGCACTCCGGAGGATATCGCGGCACACGCGAACAAAAACCCTCTCCCTCTGGGAGAGGGCAGGGTGAGGGGACCGGCGCATCAGGATTTGCCCTCACCCCAACCCTCTCCCAAAGGGAGAGGGAGAAAGTCGGCTACTCAGCCGAAGCGAAAAACCGCCACCGTTTCCGCGGTATTGCTCGACAACATCACTGCCGAAATTCCGCTACGCTCCCACACCGGCGAAGTGCTGGCCCAATCGCTCGCCGAGAGTCCGCATGAAGCCCGCGCGTTTTATGATTTTGCCGCGCAAGAATCAGAACAGCATGGGGACGTCGATATCGCCGAAATCGGCCAAGATGCCCCGATGCCGTGGCAGGTCAACGGCCGGCGCTGGCATACTCAGGATCGCGTCGGCCGCCAGGGGCAGCCGTGCCGTTGGGATGGGCGGATTCTGGAGCGGGTGATCGATCGGATCGGGGATTCCGGAAAATTCGGCGAGACGAATTGGAACGCCCGCACGATTGTCGAAATCTCCGCGCCGACGAAGTCCGAGGGGTGGTTCATGCACGCCATCACGGGCGAGGAATGGCTGTTGAAACTGAAATTCCGCGTGGCGAAGAACACGTTCAAGCGAGAAGAGCTGGTGGCGCAATTGGGTTTGAAGCCGCTCAACGATTTGCCCGACTTGCCCGTGTATGGCCATGAGCTGCGGGTGAAGTGCAAGAACCTGCGCGGGCCATTTCAGGAGGTGCAGCTTCAGGTCCACGCGCTGGAGGAGATCGACAAGCCGGCGTTTTGGAAGTTTTTGGACGCGGCGATGGTCGGCTTCAATAAATTTGCCGATCGGGTGCGACAAAATCCCGAAGACGTGATGCCCTGGAAAGTGCTCGGCCAGAAATGGCATTTCGCTCGAAAGGGTTTTCCGCCGGGCAAGCCGCCGCAGTGGGACGTTGACCTGTTGGAAGAGCTTTGCGAGCGTCTGACCGAGGCGGCTCCGCAGGGCCAGTTCTTGTGGAACAATCAGCAAGTGGTACACGTCTTCGTGCCGGAACAGCACGAGCCGTGGGGAAGTATTTACACCAAGCGCACCGCGGCGATCGACCTGGTGCTCACCGGGCCAAAAGGCCGCTTCGCCTTGGGCCGGGTCACGGAGTTGGGCTCGGAACAGGAATTCCAAACTGGCCCGGAACGGGACGTGTTGCGGCTGCGTTTCGGCACGACCGAGGATCTCGACAAAGGGGACCTGAACCAGTTTTTGTTGGAGCACGTGGCCAGTTTGCCATCCGGTCGCCAGCAAGGAGCCGGAGTCGGCGCCTAGAGAGAAAGGCTGTAGACCGTAGGCCGGAGGTCGGACGGGATTTGACACGCACGCCTTAACCACTAATCACGAACTACTACCCACTAACAATGTCCGAACAACTGCTGCCAACCCGATTCCTGTTCCGCTTTGCCGCGCCTTGCCTGTATTGCCCTGGGTTGGGCTCGAAAGCGCCGGCGGAACTGGCTACGGAATACCGCCTGCCCTCGCTGGGTGAACTGGAAGGCCAACGCTCGTTTGCCGACGTGCGGGCCGCCTGGAACGAGGCGGGGCTGGCCTTTAGCGTGCGCGTCGAGGGTAAGCGGCATCCCAGTTGGTGCCGCGAGACCAAACTCGAAGACAGCGACGCCCTGCAAGTCTGGATCGATACGCGCGATACGCACAACATCCACCGCGCAAGCCGGTTCTGCCACCGCTTCATCTTCCTGCCGGCCGGCGGCGGGCGAAATCTCGATCAGCCGGTGGCCGATCAACTGCTGGTCGATCGGGCCCGCCAGAATGCCAATCCCATTCGCCCGGGCCAATTGCGCGTGGTGAGCGAAAAACGCGTGGGCGGCTACGTCCTTTCCGCGTTCATTCCCCAAGCCGCCCTGACCGGCTTCAATCCGGCCGACCATCCGCGGCTGGGCTTCACCTTTTTCGTCTTCGATCGCGAGTTGGGCCAGCAGTATTTCAGCCTGGGCTTCGAGTTTCCCTTTGCCTCCGATCCGAGCCTGTGGGGCACGCTGGAGCTGGTGCGGTGAAGCTTCTGGGTGCCACTGCTGGCTTGTCCAGCAGTGTCTTGTTGGCACCCGTTGCGCTCTGCTGAACACGCAGAGTCGATCGCAGTTTTGCTGGAAACTGCTCGAACTTTAAACAGCCATGCGACGTTGAATTGGATGCTACTGATGATGTCGGAAAGTGCGACATATGTGGCTGAAAGAGCACTGCTGGACAAGCCAGCAGTGGCACGCCGGCGGGCCGCTGCAGCATTACCAGAATCTCCACCATGGTAAACAAGCCAGCCGGTCTCGCGGTGAATGATCTCCAAGAACTTCCAAATTTCGCGAAACACCACGGCGGCCTGATCGCCTCGGTGCCAATATGGGACAGTGATGGATGCAGCGTCGTCGAACAACGTGATCTGAATTCCATTGCCGTCGCCCGGTCCATTGAGCTCTATGTGCCGCAAACCGAGCCGTGCCTCCTCGACAGAAGTCTTTTGGGACTTGGCAATGCTCTCGAAGTCGAACTGGAAGATCTCAAGCTGCGGATTGTGGGTGATGAGCGCATTGGCGACCCTGCGCTTCAGGGCTTGCTTCTCGGGGGTCGGCGGCGATGAGGGCACTTCCTCGAGATCGCGTTGCGCAGCCAGAATAGGCTCCTCGCCCGGGTTCGGCTTGAATAGGACGAGATCGTAGCTCATCACCCGGGTCTCCGAAAAATGCAGCGCGCTTGCGCGTGGCGCCCCCTCACCCTGCCCTCTCCGGCTCGACTGAGCTCGCCGAAGTCCACGAGGGGAGAGGGTTTTCCGAGGCCATCTCGCGGGCGTGGTAACTGGAGCGGACGAAGGGGCCGCTGGCGACTTGGGAAAAACCCATGCAGCGGGCGGCGCGGCCAATCTCGTCGAATTCTTCCGGCGGCAAATATCGGACAACCGGCAAGTGGTCGGGCGTCGGACGCAGATACTGGCCGAGGGTCAAAAAGTCGCAGCCCGCGTCGCGCAAATCGGCCAGCGTGTCGAACAGCTCTTCGTGGGTCTCGCCCAGGCCGAGCATCAGGCCGCTTTTGGTTCTGATCGCCGGATTGAGCCCTTTGACGCGCCGCAATAATTCGAGCGTCCAGCGGTAGACGCTTTTGCGCCCGCGCACTTCGCGGTACAAGCGCGGAACCGTCTCGGTATTGTGGTTGAACACCTCCGGGGCGGCGGCAACGACCCGCTCCACCGCGCCAGGTTTGCCGATGAAGTCGGGCGTGAGCACTTCCACCGCGGCTCCGGTTTTCTCGCGCACCGCCAACACCGAGCGGTAAAAATGGTCGGCCCCGCCGTCGGGCAGGTCGTCGCGCGTCACCGAAGTGATGACCACGTGTTCGAGTCCCAACCGCAGGGCCGCTTCGGCAACGCGATCCGGCTCGTCGAGCTCAACCGCCTCGGTTTTGCCCTTGGGCACCGAACAAAACCCGCAGGGCCGTGTGCAAACATTGCCCAAGATCATGAAGGTGGCAGTTCGCTGCGACCAGCACTCCATGCGGTTGGGGCA
>JACQFF010000048.1 GCA_016200205.1 Planctomycetia bacterium | reverse complement strand
GTTTGGGCCGACGGCTTACTCAAGAAAGAGTGGCTTGAAGTCGTGCTCGCCGCCAACGGTGACACTGGCCTGGCCGCGGCGGACATTTTCTTTTTCGGCAATGCCGTGGGAGAGTCGGCCAATTCTCCCGATGACGCCGTTGTCAATTCCGCCGATGTAACTGCGGCACAAGTCCATACCGGAACGGCCGACGTTCATAACCCATACGACTTCAATCGAGATGGCATCGTGGACTCGCAGGATGTGCACATTGCGCAAACAAATGTCAACACAAGAAGGACGTCTCTGAAGCTTATCTCGGTCGTGCAGCCCGCAGCAACCGCACGGGTGGCCCCGCTCGCCGGTGCCGATCCCCCAACAATGCCATTTGCTTTGGCAGTTCCAAGCCAACAAATAACCGATGCGTTGCAACGCTTGTTTCCGCCGCCAGGTACCCCACTCTGGCCGATGACTGTCGCAAGAACCACAGCTAGATTAAATGCTCAGGCAGTTGCCGCCGCATTCGGCACTTCGTCATCGCCCAAGAGGAATGACGCTCATTCCGACTCGGTCGACGACCTTGTATCGGACGACGATTGGCTGGTCTGGCGAGGCGTTTAGACGTGATTCCGGACGCAAGATTTATGTATTAGCCGCCGGTTTCCGCGTCGGGCAGGGGGATTTCGTTGCTGGGACGCAGCCAGTAGCTGAACGCCGGCGCGGTGAAAGCCTCGCGCGTGGCGGGCTGCTGTGTGTTGAGAATCATCGGCTGACGAATACCGGGAAGGAACTGGATTTCGAACAATTCCTGGCAACCGGAAGTGAACTCGAACGTGCCGATGGTACCGCCGTTGCGAAGATCGACCACGGCCACCGCGCATTGCAGCCGCTCGAATCGCTCGCCGATCGGCAGGCCGCCGAAGATGTGCTTCTCGCGGATCTGGCACAGTCCGATCACGGCGTAAGGCCCAACAAAGCACAGTCCTCGCAAGTAGCCAGGCAGCGTGCAGACGACCTCGGTTGTACCGTGCTTCGTGTCGACGCGCAGCAATTCGCCCTTGCCGGAATTCAGCACCCACAGTTGCCCGTCGTGCCAGCGCGGCGAATGCGGCATGCACAGTCCGCCGACCACCACTTCGCCGCCTGGATAGTCCAAGATCACCCCGCCCACGGCTTTGCCTTTACGCCAGCCGCCGGGCGTGTCGGTTTCTCCCAAGCACGTCACATATCGCGGATGGCCGTCGATCATGGCCACGCCGTTGAGATGGCAACGATCTTCCGGCACGATCTCGGAGACAAACGGCGGTTTCCACTGCGGCGCAAAACTGAATTGATCGCTCGAGAGCGACAAGCAGCAAAATCGAGTGTTGACCAGCCATAGCCCGCCGGCGCCAAACGCCACGTCGTGCACGTTAAGATCGCCGGTGAAGTAAGCCCCCCGGGGCAGATACAGGGCGTCGTAGCGGCCGGGCTGGTTTTCCAGAAAGTTGGGCGCCAGCAGCGACGCGTTAGCCAACAGCAGGACCTCGTGCCGGGTGGCCAATGCCATTTGCGATCCGTGCACGGTAATTCCCAGCGGCTTTTCGAAATGCCGCAAGAGCAACGACACTTGCCGGCCATTCCAGCCGACCAAGGCGACCTTGCCGGCCTGATAAGTCGTAATCGCCAACGAGCCCGACACACTGGCCAACCAGGATCCAAACGTTTCCGAAGCGGTGCAGGAGATGACTTCGCCCGAATTGTCCGTGAGCCCTTCGCCGGCCATCGCTCGGTTCTTTCTGGTGAATCAGGCAACCGCCTGAGGCGATCTTAGAGCAAACGGACAAGACCCCAACTGCCGCCCTTGCAAGGGGCGTTTCCCCGCCGCTTGACTTCGGCGAGCTCAGCCGAGCCGCGGCTTTGCGTCGCACCGGCCGAAAGGTTTTGTCCGGCCCGCTCTTAGTTAACATAACGGGCCTCAAGATCGAAAGCCACTGCCTCGCATGCTAAGCTAGATGCTTAGGGACGCGTCTTCAAAATGCTTTGAACGACTGAATTTGGGAGGGCGAAGCTCCCGCTGAGCCGACTTTGCGCAGGGCAGAGAGGCTCGGCAGGAGCCTCGCCCTCCCAGTTCCGTAATTCGAAGACACGTCCTTAGTGGAAAAATCATATGCCAGACTGGTCCCTAACCGTTCTCACGTCGCTCGCGGCCTGGCTGGTCTACGTGCGCACCGCATGCTAACCGTTCTCACGTCGCTCGCGGCCTGGCTGGTCTACGTGCGCACCGCATGCCCGACGGTGTTCGTGGGCGACAGTGGCGAACTGGCTGCCGCGGTGCATACCCTCGGTGTGGCCCATCCTCCCGGCTATCCCTTGTACGTATTACTGGGCAAGCTATTTTCGCTGGTCGTGCCGATCGGCCGGCCCGTCTACCGGTTGAATCTCTTCTCCGCCACGATGTCGGCCGTCTCGGTCGGATTCATGCAAGCGACTCTGTCAGCGCTGGGATTTTCCTGGCCGGTTTCGGTGGCCTCGGCGCTCGGCTGGGCATTTAGCGCTTCGCTCTGGAGCCAGTCGGGCATCGCGCGCGTGTATGCGCTGGGCGCGGCCATCTCGGCCGCGGCAACCTGGTGCGGCATCTACTGGTACGTCGACCCGAACTTGGGCAACATTCCGCTGTACGCAGCGTTCGCGATCGTGGGCTTTGGCATGGCCAACCATCCCATCGCCGCTGCCCACGTACCGGCGTTGGCGGCGCTCGTTGGGCTCAAAGACCCGGCCCACATCGACGATCCGCTCTTTTGGATGACTTGCGCGGCATGCCTGCTGCCTGGACTGGCCCTTTACGCGTGGATTCCGTTGCGGGCGCGCCGTGGAGCGCGAGTGAACTGGGCAAATATCGCGACGCCCGGCGACCTGGTGAATTTCCTCCGCCGCAAACAGTATTGGCGACATCGCTACGTAACCCATTGGCGCGAAGCGTGGCAGGTGATCACTTTTTATCTAGGGCGCGTGGCCGAGGAGTTTGGCTTTCTGGGGGCCGCCGCCGCGGTGATTGGCTTGCCCTTGTTGGCAAGCGAGCAGCTACCGTTATTGGTGATGGTGCTGGTTCTCGTGTTGCTCAACGGCGGGGCGATGATCGCGCACGCGCGGCGCGAAGATATTTTCCATTGGACTCGATACATGCTCTGCGCCTGGTTCGCGCTTGTTTTGCCGCTGGCATGGGGTTGGAACATGATGGTTTCCAACCTCCCGGCTGATTTCGCGCGGCCGATGGCTTTTTTGCTTCCCGTTGGATTATTGGTGACGCGTTTTCGTCGCCACGATTTGTCGCGCCACCGCTATGCCGACGGGTACAATCGCCGGATTTTGGAGTGCTTGCCCGAGGGGGCGACGCTCATCGCGCAGGATGACAACGTGGTGTTTCCGCTGATGTATCTGAAATACGCCGAGGGGGTGCGGCCCGACGTGAAGCTGCTCGAGCAGGGCGTGCACCAACTCGGCCCGCTCAAATTCAACCCGCGCCGCGATGCCGTGTATTGCACGCACTGGAATGCGGCCTTCAACCAGTCGATCGAGCCCGGCCGGCCCGGATTGCGGCTGGTTCCCGAAGGCGTCATCTATCGCGTGATCTCGACCGACATGGCTTACACACCGCGCGACTTGTGGAGCACGTTTCTGTTGCCGGACATGGAAGACCCGCGCATTCCGCGCAATTTTCTCACCCGCTGTCTGTTGGGCCACATGTACTTCATGCGCGCCGAATGGGCGGCGATGCACGGCAGCTTCGACGCGCTGGGCTGGTACGAGCGCGCGGCGCGGATGGGCTACGACGACGCGACGTTGAACTACAACATCGCGCTGGCCTATCGCCGCGGCGGCTGGCAACTGGCGGCCGACGAAATGTTCTCGCGCGCAGCCCAGCTCGATCGCAAATTCGCGCCGCAACCGCCTGGAGCGTCCCCGGCGGCAGCGCCACGCCCCGGCCAAGTGCCCGCTGTCGGACAGCGAAATCCTTGAATCGCCGGCGCACCTGCCTTGAGCGTGCCGCGCCGCGTGCTAATAAATTGCGCGGATATTCGAGGCAAAAGCGGCTTGCTCGACTTGCTGGACCGCTTGGGTTAGGTTCGCTAGAATAGTGCTATCAACTGGTCCCCACGCCAAGCTAAAGGAGCATTCATCATGTGCCGTTCTCTTAGCCTGTTCTGCGCATCTGTCGCGCTGCTCATTCCGGCCATTGTCTCCGCCGGCGACCTGAAAGGGGACTACCTCGAAACGCGCACATGCGATGTCTATACCGGCCCCTGCTTCGCCAATGGCCAGGTCGGGCTGACCGGCAAAGACGCCATCATGGCCTGGAGCATCGATCGCGGCACGTACGAAGACGTCGACCTGGCCGGGTTGAAAGTGGTCGTCGTGCTCAACGCTTCCGACACGCTTGGCTTCGGCGGCGGATTGGTCAGCTATCCCGATCCGATCAAGTCGGTCATCATCGTCGATGGGTCGGCCACCCCGCTCCAGCGTGACGCACTGGTGCAGTTCGCTTCGCAATATGCCAAGCACGCCGGCGAAACGGTGAAAGTCATTTCGGCGCCGATCCAAATGAGCGTGGACCATTTTGGCATGGTCGCCAAATTGAAAGCTGGATCGTACGCCCAAGTCGTG
>JACQFF010000136.1 GCA_016200205.1 Planctomycetia bacterium | reverse complement strand
TCAATTGAACCGATTGATTGAGCAGAATCGGATCGACGGTCACCAAGGCCGCCGCCAACAGCGATCCACCAGGGGGAAGGTCCCACAGTTGACCCAATCGAAAAACTGCACAGACAGTTCCCACGCCCAACAGCACGTGCACAACGCCAACATAGTGGTGCTTCGTCTCCAGGCCTTCGAAAGCGACCAGCAGGAGGGGATACAGCGGCGGCCGGTATGCCGTGAGGCGGTATGATGTATTCCCGTGCGATAACGTGCCGCTGGAATAGAGTTGCCGGGCCATATAGCCGTACCCGTCTGGATCGCGGAACAACGAATCGGAAAACGCGATCATCACGCGCCAGCGGACGATCAGCACCAGGCACAACAGGGTCAAGAGAATCCAGCGGGGGGGCATTCGATCGACGAGCGGGCGCGATGGCATCGGTTTTGCCGCGACTGGATGGTCGCGGCCGTTTGACTTAGACCTCAAGGGCGAAGAGCGGGGCATGTTCTGGGGCCTGGCCGGCAAAAACCGGCTATTGATGGAACGAATACAACAGCACGTTGAGCCCGATCCGCGCGGCGTCGCGGCGCGTGTAGCCTTCGCATTCCAACGATTCGTGGTTTTCCAGGGCGCAGCTAATGTCGAAAGGCGAAAAGATGACCGCATAGCGATCGCCCAATTTCAGCCCGTCCAAATAAGGTTCTCCTTCGCGGATCTGCGCCGTCAACGGGCCGTCGGCCGCGGCGCGCTGGGGCTCGCGGCGTTCTACTCGCGACAAATCGTCGCCGCCGAACTCGGGCGTGAACAGCGGATGATGGGCCGGAATCCGCTGGAGATGTTGTTCGGGAAAGATCGCGGCCATTTCACGTGTAAAGGCTTCGTTGAATTCGCGGCTGGAGCAAATCGCGTCGGCGAACAGCATTCCGCCGCGCTCCAAATACGTGCGCAACTGTTTGCGCTCTTGCGGCGTGAGGCGGAAATCGTGGCGGCCGTGCATGAACACCAAATGGTAGTGGAAGAGCTTGGGGTCCGTCATGGCCAGCTCGCGCGCCTCCGTGCTGACCCGCAACTTGAGCTTCTCTCCGGCCACGCGCAGCAAATTTCCTAGCGCGCCCGGGGCCGCGTTGCATCCACCGGGGTGAAGCAGTTTGGCCACGTAGAGTTTGCCGCGGTCGAAATCATCCTGGGGCGAATCGGCACCCGTCGTGGCAAATTGCTCGTACTTGTATTTAAGCTCGCGGTTCGTCGCGTACGCCATTACGTTGATGCCGATCGCGTTGACGGCCGCCACTTCGGCTTTGACGCGGTCGGGCAGTTGTTGCTTCCGCCCGGCCCGGCCCAGTTCCCAATAGCACGACAGATCTTCGGGGCAAAACACCACGCTGGTGCGGCAGCCGATGTCGATACCCCACAAGGGCCGAAGGAACTCGGGGTCGACCGGTTCTTCGGCGTGCCAGATCGGGTGTTCCGGCGGCAACAGGCGTAATTTGTATTCTTGTTCCGGAAAGACTTCGCTCATCAAGGTGCGAAAACCTTTTTCGAAATCGGTGCCTCCGCAACAAGCCTCGGCGAAGATAAACCCGCCCCGGTCGACATAATCGCGCAAACGTTTTTTCTGTTCGGCCGTAAATTGAGCGATTTGCCGGCCATTGAAAAACAAGACCGGCGCTTGCAGCAGGTCTTCGACGCTGGCGGCCGACGGCTCGATGACTTGCCAGGTCAGATCGCGCTGCCACTTTTTCTCGACGTAGCTGGTTAGATTGGCCAGATCGCTGCGATGATGGTTCCAATCGTCATCGGGACCGTGTTGGAGCTTTGCGGCCAATACCGGCCGGCGCCCCTTGGCTATAAACAACAGCGCGAGGCTGGTGCCGATGTGCGGATTCGCCTCGGAGTTGCCGGTGCCTTTCCAAAAACCGGACAGGTTGTCCTGATTGCGTACCAACATGTCGGCCCCTTCGCGATACCAGTCGTGTTTGCCGATGAAACGGCGCGCCGTCATTCGCCCGGCGCGCTCGACGCCGTACAGATAATACAACAGCCAACCTGGCGTCCCTTTCATCCCAGCCCCGTTGGGATTGCTGTGCACCGAAAAATTGAGTTCCAACCAGCGCAGCCCATTTTCGATCACCTCGTTCGCTTGCTGGTGGCCACAACATTGCACCTGGCCGTTGACTACTTTGGCGTCGCCGGTATTCAGTTCGCCGGAGGCGATGATGACCGACGTAATGCCCGCGCAGGTCATGCTGCCGCTTCCAGCCATGCCTTTGTTGTAACTCCACGAGCCATCTGGATTTTGTATTTGCTGCCAATATTGCAGCGCCATCCGCCATGTTTTTTCGTTGATTTTGACACCTGCGCGTTCGGCTTCATAAAGTCCCAGGAGCGCGAATTGGCTATTCGACGGATCGCCCCTTCCGACGGTCGGGTAGGACCAGGCCCCTTTGAGCGGACCGCTCGTGATTTGGTTTTCTTCCAGCCATACGGCGTTCTGGTGAATCAACAGCCGATCTTTTCTCGGTTCGGCGGCACAAAAGACCATCGTCTGCAGCGCGACGACATAGGTCTGAGTGGGTTTGAGGTACCGCAGGTAGGCCAGCGAGCGTTGGATCTTTTCATCGTCGGGCGGCACGCCGGCATTGAGCAATGCCAGTGTGCACAGTGCCGTCACGCCGCCGATGTTGCCGGGATGGTCGGGCCAGGTACCGTTGTTGTTCTGTTGCCGTTTCAGGTAGGCGACGGCTCGGTCGATGGAATTGCGGACTTGCTCGGACGAAAGATCCGCGGCGTTGGCCACGGGCGTGGCCAGAATTGCCAAGGCGAGCATGAGCGCTACCGTTTTCATTCTCATCGGCTCGTTTCCCCGCGCTTGTCGACATCGTGCAAAGACTGGCACGATAGTTTTGGGTGGCACCGACAACTTGTTGTCGGTGTTGCGAAGTAACAAGAGGGACTCCGAGGCGATTGACGGCGCGAAAGAGTCCTCGTGTCCCTTCGGGACCCAGACAATAAGTTGTCTGGGCCACCCAGTTATTCCTTGCGCTTGCAAAATCTTGTGGCGAATCGGCCTGCTCAACACAACCATCTTAGGCTGCCGATTTTGAACCGGCAACGGCGCCCCGGGAATTGATATTGCTGGAAACGCGGTTTCCGATCCCCTGCGAACGTACCGAAGTTTGCGCGATCGAGGCCGAAAAGCGTTGCTCGTTCGAACAGCTAGTTATAGAATGAATAAACACAATTTGGACGCTCATAAGGATTTCGCGTTTGGCCACCAAGCCCCGTAGTCTCGGAGATGTCCTGCAAGAGTTCAGCCAGCATCGGCAGCTCATGCAGGAAGAGTTGCAAAAGGTCATCATCGGTCAAAGCGACGTCATCGAACAGATCTTTGCGGCCGTGTTTACCCGCGGTCATTGCTTGTTGGTCGGCGTGCCGGGCCTGGCCAAGACCCTGATGGTCAGCACTCTGGCCCGGATCCTCGACATCGGGTTCAAACGCATCCAGTTCACACCCGACCTGATGCCCTCCGACATCACCGGCACCAACGTGCTGGAAGAGGACGAACACGGCAAGCGGCAATTTCGCTTCGTCGAAGGGCCCATCTTTACGAACATCCTGCTGGCGGACGAAATCAATCGGACGCCGCCCAAGACCCAGGCCGCGCTTTTGCAGGCCATGCAAGAACGCGAGGTGACCGTGGGCCAGACGACCTATCCGCTTCCAGAGCCGTTCTTTACGATCGCCACGCAAAACCCGATCGAGCAGGAAGGCACGTATCCGCTGCCCGAAGCGCAGTTGGATCGCTTCATGTTCAATATCCGGGTCGATTATCCAACGTCCGGCGAGGAGGAGCAGATCCTGTCGTCGACGACGCGGAATGAAAAGCCGGAAATTCGCAAAGTGCTTTCGGGCCGGGCCATTTTGAATTTGCAAAAGTTGGTCGGTTCGGTGGCCGTGAGCGAATACATCATCAAGTACGTGTCGCGGCTGGTGCGGGCCACGCGGCCCAAGAGCGACGGCGCACCCGATTTTGTCCGCGAACTGGTCGACTGGGGAGCCGGCCCGCGGGCTGGACAGTTCCTGATCCACGGCGGCAAGGCGTTGGCGGCCATGGACGGCCGATTTTCGGTGGCCATCGAGGACATTCGCAAAGTGGCCATTCCGGTGCTGCGGCACCGCGTGAGCACGAATTTTCAAGCGCAGGCCGAAGGGATGACGACCGAGGACGTCATCGATCGGCTATTGCGTGAAATTCCCACGCCGGACATCCCGAAGTTCTCCAGTTGATTAAAATACAAACAGGGTCGGGGTCCCGACGAAACGGCGCGATGAATGCCGACTGTTGAGCAATATCTGAAGCCCGAAGTCATTCGGCAGATTTCACGGCTCGATCTGCGCGCCCAATTCATCGTCAAGGGG
Source organism: Planctomycetia bacterium (assembly GCA_016200205.1). Lineage (GTDB taxonomy): Bacteria > Planctomycetota > Planctomycetia > Pirellulales > PALSA-1355 > PALSA-1355. The sequence continues at coordinate 353 of JACQFF010000136.1, read as the reverse complement.
TTTTTGCAAGGTTTGCACGCCAGCCCCTTCCATGGGTTCTCCGTGGAATTCAGCGAGCACCGCAAGTACACACCCGGCGACGATCCGCAAGACATCGACTGGCTCGTGTATGCCAAAACCGACAAGTACTACATCAAAAAGTTCGAGGCCGAAACCAATATCACCGGATACCTGGTGATGGATTTGAGCCGCTCGATGGGCTACACCTATCGTCAAGAGCTTTCGAAATTCGATTATGGCATCTGCCTGGCCGCGGCCTTGTGCTATTTGATGATTCATCAGCAAGACCCGGTGGGGCTGATCACGTTTGACGAAAAAATTCGCCAGAGTTTGCCGCCCCACTCCAAGCGGAC
>JACQFF010000135.1 GCA_016200205.1 Planctomycetia bacterium | reverse complement strand
GCACATGAAACACCATTCCACCAGGGGCTACGCGAGCAGTTCGAGGCATGCTCTGAAACTACCACCGACCACCGCCGGCGTCAATAATTGGACTTATCCCCTTTTTCGCGCTTTTTCGCACCCTTTTCCTGGACGAGTCCTTGCGATTATGCCGACCTTGCGGCTGGGGCAAACCTTTCTTGTGCCGAAACGGCGGCCGCGACGGTGCGCTTCTGCCGGCCAGCGAAGCAGTAGCGAGAAACCGCGGACGTTTCACGATTGGTACGCAAACGTCCGAAGTTTCTTTCAGATAGCCTTGCTGCATAGCAATTTCGCAATTTGCAATCGACCGAACAGGAGACGTCTCATGCGTCGGTCTGCGGCCAACCGCGAACCGCCTAAAGTACGGGCCACGCTTTATTTGTCCGCCGAAGTGCTCAACGCGGCGCGCAACGCGGCCGTTTACCTGGCCGGCTATCCAGCCCGGCTGACGCTGACGAAGTTGGCTGAAGATGCCCTGCGACACGAACTCGAGCGGCTCAAGGATCGATACAACGGGGGTCAAGATTTTCCCGACCGCACCGAAGATCTGCGAGGCGGCCGGCCCATCGCTGCTTAAGAGGCCTGCTATGGCAAGCACGACAATGAATCCCGCCAAAGCGGTCGATCGCGAACAGTTGCGTCGGGAGCTGCTGAAGCTGATCGTGAAGAACGAGGCCGAGCGCCGCGATCAACGCAAGGCACCAGACAAGTGAAGCTTTTGTTGGCCATCGGGTTTTGCTTGCTCGGCGCGGTTTCCGCGTTTGCGCAAGGAACCGCGCCAAATAGCCTGTTCGGCACGCTGCCCCGCGCGGCCGACTGGCCCAAACCGCCGACCATTCACCCGGCCGTGGTACGCATCGTGGCGCCCGGCCAAGGAAGTATTTCGTATGGCTCGGGCACGCTGGTCTCGGTGAACGACCAATATGGGGTCGTGCTGACCAATTGGCACGTGGTCAATGAAGCCACCGGCCCGATCTCGGTCCATTTTCCGGATGGCTTCTATTCGATTGGCTCGATTCAGAAAATCGACCGCGATTGGGATTTGGCCGCGATCGCCATCAAAAAGCCGAACGCCCAAAGCGTGCCCGTGGCAAACCAAGCACCGCGTCCCGGCGAAGTATTGACCATTGCCGGTTATGGCTCGGGCGAATATCGTGCCGCCAGCGGCCGTTGCACCCAATACGTGGCGCCCGGCACGGCGTTTCCCTATGAAATGGTCGAGGTAGCGGTCTCTGCGCGTCAGGGGGATTCGGGCGGGCCGATCTTCAACAGTCGAGGAGAATTGGCGGGTGTCTTGTTTGGCGAAGGTCATGGCCGCACGTCGGGAAGTTATTGCGGGCGCGTCAAATGGTTCCTTTCGAGCGTTGTGCCCAACTCGCCAGACAATGCCCAACTGCTTGCGGTGGCCCCCGCGCGACCGCCTCAGCCAGTTGTCACGCAGCCACTCGTGGCCGAAACCAAGTCGCAAGCGCGTCAAGCTGATACTGCCCCCGCCGCGGCGACGCGCGTCGGCACAACGACGATTCGCTCAGTGCCTTTGCCCGCCGGCGCGCCAGCGGCGACACCGAGCGTGGCGAACAACCCTGTGGTTGCGCCGCAATCGCCGGAGACGCAATTTCTCGGCTGGCAGGACTTGGCCGGCGAAACCACCGGCGATCAAATCAAGACCGTGTTGGCCGCCGTGGGCGTGTTGGCGATCATTCTGCACGGTCTGCGCTGGCTGAGCACCGAGCGGGAAGCCGCCTGACAATTGCGCGGAAATCCCGATCGCGCGGCTGTTTCTGGCCGGTTGCGCAAAGCGGTCGCTCTCGGGCGAAGTGGTAGCCCGGCGGATGGTTATGCAGTTTCGAGGGTTCCAAATAGACCGCCGAGCGCGTTGCGATCGCCTCAGACTTGACACCCGCCGCGCGGCAAGCCTAGTATCGTGGTAGACTTGTGTACCGGAACCTTTGAACATGCTAGCTCGTAGGTTGTTTGTCGGCTGCTTGGCCCTTGTGATCTTCGCGCGTGCGGTGCATTGTCTGTACGTCGACGTGAGGCTTTGCGCGCTGGCGACCGCCGCTGACCGAGAGACGCCACCTATCTCGGATCCCCAAGAAGCGGATCCGAATGAGTCGGGCTGCCTGTGCAAGGGCGCGCCGGTCGGAATTCCTTGTCTTCTGGCCGATCTCGAGCAGCAGGGCAAGTTGATTGCGCTCGCCCATCTCGTGCTCACGCCGACGGCTTCGGTTTCGGATTTGCAATCCTCCGCAGAGCCGGATGCGCGCGATCTCTTATGGCGGCCTCCCCGTTCCGGGCGAATGGTGCGCGCGCTGATTGCCTCTTGGCAAATCTGAACTGCCCTCCCACGCCGCGCAATTGAACGCCGCGGTAAGCTCGTACGCGCGATTCTCCAATCGTCGGTTCGTGTTTGGCTTTTTTGGGAGAGCGATGGCCATGGTCCAATTCATCCGACAACGGCCCCGTCACCGAATCATCATGATCGCCTTGCCCGTCGGGGGGCTGGTTTCGGTGCTGTTGGTTTGGATCGCCGTTCAAGCCAATCGGCCCATCGACAAAGGGGCCGAAGAAATGGGCGCCGCGGTGGCCAACGCCGATCCGCGCGAGCAAACCTCGATACGGCTCAACCGGGGCGAGCTGCGCGCCGCGGCCGGCATTGAGGTCGCGGCCGTCGAAGCGCGCCCGGTGGAAAGCACGATTTCGTGCAACGGCAGCGCCGGCTTCAATCAGAATAGTTATGTCAAAGTACCGCCCAAGGCCGAGGGCGTTTTGCGGGAAATCAAGGTTGACGTCGGATCAAGGGTTCATTCGGGCGAGATTCTGGCCGTGGTGAATTCGCAGGTCGCGGGAGACCTGAAAGCTTCGTATCTCAAAGCGATTATCCACGAAGGCCATTTGCGGTGGCAACTGAGCCAGTACAAAACGCTGTCCGAACAGCAGGCTCTTGCCGCCAAAAATGTGCTGGAAACGGAGCATTTGCTGGAAGAACAGATCGCCGACACTTTGCGATTCAAGGACAGGCTGGGAGAATTCGGCTATTCGCCCGACCAGGTTCGGCAGATCGTGCAAACGAAGGACATGAGCGTTCAGTTGCCTGTCATGGCCCCTCGCGACGGAGTGATCGTGCAGCGGCAAGCGGTCGAAGGAGAACCGGCCCACACCCAAACGCCGCTTTTTGCCATCGCCGATTTGGAGTCGATGTGGCTTCACCTGCACGTCTATGAAAGCTATTTGCCGCATATACGACTGGGCCAGAGCGTGACGTTTTTCCCCGATGGATTGCCGGACCAGGGATTCACCGGCACGGTCACTTGGATCAGCCCGGAAGTCGACCCCCAGACGCGCACCATCCAGTTACGCGCCGAGGTGGCCAATCGCGAGGGCGCGCTGCGGGCCAATATGTTCGGCAAAGGCGAACTGGTTGTGGAAAAAACTCACGATCGTCTTGTCGTGCCACAATCGGCCGTGCAGTCGCACCATGGCGACCACATTGTTTTCGTGCAGCAGCGGGACAATTTTTTTGAGGTACGCCGGATTGTGGTCGGGCTCAAAAGCGATCCGTTTTGGGAAGTCACCGCGGGACTTCAGGCCGGTGAAAAGGTAGCCACCACCGGAAGTTTTCTCCTCAAATCAAATTTAGAGAATCCCGACTTCGGCAAAGTCGAATAAGGGGCTGTTTCAACACGTCTCCCTCTCCCTTTGGGAGAGGGTTGGGGTGAGGGGGAATCCGGAGAAGACAAAGACCCTCACCCTGCCCTCTCCCAGCGGGAGAGGGATTTGAAACAAGGTTTAAACGAGCGGGCCGATGTTGAACAAGATCATTACCTTCAGCCTCGAGCAGCGGCTGCTCATGCTGGTTCTGGCCGCCATCTTGGTGCTGAGCGGGATGGCGGCGTTTCGGCAATTGCCGATCGACGCCTTTCCCGACACCACGCCCGTCATGGTGCAAGTCAATACGACCGCGCCGTCGCTGGGCCCCGGCGATATCGAAACACAAGTCACGTATCCTCTGGAGCAGGTGATTGCCGGGCTGCCGGGTTTGCAAGAAGTACGCTCGATTTCCAAAACCGGCCTCTCGCAAGTCACCACCGTTTTCGAAAGCGGGACCGATATTCTCCGCGCGCGACAATTGGTCGGCGAGCGGATCGCTAGCGCCGAGCTGCCGGAAACTTCCGGCGTGAACAAGCCCGTTTTGGGCCCCATCGCCACCGGACTGGGCGAGGTCTACCACTACTTGCTCACCAGCGATCGTCATGACCTGACGGAGTTGCGCACCATTCACCGCTTTCTCGTCAAAGCGCAATTGCGTACGGTGCCGGGCGTGGCCGAAGTCAATACCTGGGGTGGCTACGAGAAGCAGTTTCATGTTCTGTTTGATCCAGCCCGGCTGGTTAAATTCAATTTGACGCTCAACGACGTCGTCGAAGCCCTCAAAACCAATAACGCCAACGTCGGCGGCGGAAGCATGCAGCGTGCCGGCGAAATCCAGCTCATTCAAGGCATCGGCCGGCTAACGAGCACGGTCGACATCGCCCACATCGTGCTCAAAGAGCACGAAGGCCAGCCAGTGAGGGTACGCGACGTGGCCGAGGTCGAAATCGGTCACGAAATCCCCTCGGGCGCTGTCACGGCGGAAGGCAAAGGGGAAGTAATTCTGGGAATGGGCTTCATGCTCATGGGAGAGAACAGCCGCGCCGTTACCGAGCGGCTGCGGGAGAAAATGGACGAGATCAAGCCCAACCTGCCGCTCGGCGTACATATTGAAGAAGTGCTGGCGCGCACTGATCTGGTCGACGAAGTGTTGGCCACGGCCAGGCACAACTTATTCTTCGGGGCCATTTTGGTGATTGCCGCGCTGTTTGCCTTGGGCGGTGGATTGCGGGCCGGACTGATCGTGGCCACGGCGATTCCCTTGTCTTTCATGGTCGCCGGAAATCTGATGCTGCAAGCCGGCATCGTCGGCAGCCTGATGAGCCTGGGGGCCATCGACTTCGGAATTATCGTCGATAGCTCGGTAATCATGATCGAAAACTCCGTGCGCCACCTGTCCGAAAACCGTGCCGGGAGGCCCGTCGTTGACGTCGTGCATGACGCCTGCGTGGAAGTCCGCAAGCCGACGATGTTTGGCGAACTGATCATCATGATCGTGTATTTGCCGATCCTCACGCTGGAAGGCATCGAAGGCAAAATGTTCCGCCCGATGGCGTTGACGGTGTTGTTTGCGCTGGCCGGATCGCTGGTCCTGTCGTTGACCCTGATGCCCGCCTTGGCCGGAATTTTTCTGCCCAAGCGGATGTCGGAAAAAGAGCCCCTCCTGGTGCGATTTTCACAATGGCTCTATCGGCCCGTGCTCCGTTGGGTGCTGGGCAACCGGCTGGGCGTCGTTTCGCTGTCAGTGGCGCTCTTGGCCAGCGCCGTAATCCTGAGCTTCGAGCTCGGGACCGAATTCATTCCCCGCCTAAGTGAAGGTTCGGTGGTCATCGCGACGCAGCGGCTGGCGAGCGTCTCGCTGCAAGAATCGGTCCGGTACGGCACGCAGTTGGAAAAGTTGCTGCTCGAACGGTTTCCGGACGAGATCAAGCATATCTGGACCCGCACCGGCACCGCCGAAGTCGCCACCGACCCCATGGGCCTGGATCTAAGCGACGTGTTTATCACGCTCAAACCGCGCAATCAGTGGCGGCGGGCGCGCACCCAAGACGAGCTGGTCGCACAGATGAAAGAACTGGTCGAGGGAATGCCGGGCATGCAAATGCTGTTCACACAGCCCATCGAACAGCGCATCAACGAAATGATCGCCGGGATTCGCGGCGACTTGGGCATCAAGGTTTTCGGCGAGGATTACGACAAATTAGTCGCATTCACCGAACAAATCGCACACACGGTCCGCGCCATCGACGGCGCGCACGGCGTGGTTCCGGATCAACTCACCAATACGTCGGTCGTGAAGATCACGGTCGACGAAGAAGCCCTGTCGCGCTACGGCATCCCCCGCCGCGACGTGCTCAGCACGGTCCAGGCCCTGGGCACTCCGCGCGTGGGTGAAGTTTATGAAGGCCAACGCCGATTCCCACTGGTCGTGCGGCTGGCCGAAAAATATCGGATCGATCCGGAAGCGATCGGCCAGATCCTGGTCTGCACTCCCAAAGGCGTACAACTGCCCTTGTCGCGCCTGTCGCACATCGAGCAAGTCGAGACGCCGACGGTCATTTCCCGCGAATGGGCCAAACGACGCATGCTGGTGCAATGCAATATTCGCGGCCGAGATACGGGCTCGTTTGTCGAAGAGGCGCGCCGCCGTGTCGCCGAAGTGACAAAATCGTGGCCCCCCGGTTACCACGTCACTTGGGGAGGCCAGTTCGAGCACATGCAGCGCGGTTATCAGCGGCTGTTGATTATCGTGCCGTTGGCGGGCTTGTTGATCTTTATCTTGCTCTACGCCACGTTCAATTCCGTCCGCGACGCCTGCCTGATTTTCAGCGGGGTGCCGTTTGCCGTTGTCGGCGGCGTGGTCTCGCTCTATCTGGCCCAACTGCCGTTTTCGATTTCCGCGGCCGTCGGCTTCGTAGCTCTGTTTGGCATCGCCGTGCTCAACGGACTGGTACTGGTTTCGTACATTCACAAACTGTTGGCCGAGGGCCGATCGCTTGACGAAGCGGTGTACGAGGCCGGCGTGTTGCGGCTGCGGCCGGTTCTGATGACCTCGGCCACCGCGGCATTGGGGTTTGTGCCGATGATGCTGGCCACGGCCGTCGGAGCCGAGGTGCAGCGGCCCCTCGCAACGGTCGTCGTGGGCGGCATCATCAGTTCGCTGGTCCTGACGCTGCTAGTCTTCCCCGTTCTCTATTCACTTTTCGGCGAGTCAAAGCCCAACTCCGCTTGACGCGATCGGAATGGCTCTGCAAGCGAACCGCCGGTTGCGGTAGAATACTACTGGCGCTGTGGCGTGGGGCCGCGATGCTAGCCGATATGATTAGGGGCTCCAACAGATCCGCGGGGGACTGTCCCAATTCTGCGGCGGGCACAATCCGCAGGATGGTCGGCGGAGCAAAATGGGACTGTCCCCTTCTCCAGGGCGGTTTGTAGAGTTCCTTAGGGACAATCGCTCAATTGCACGGTGAAAGCCTGTATGGCCCAACTGGTCCAACACACGCCTGCCGAAGACCGGCCCGAGGGGCTGGGCCTTGAAGAACTAGATCAGGCGGTGCGCGCGACCGATCCGGCGGCTTTTTTGGTGGCCCCCCGAATTCTGCGCCGGGTGATCAAGCAGAACGCCGGAGTGAGTGGCCTGGGTTTGCGCGTGCCGCATCGCAAAACCTACGTGATAGCGCGGGAAAAGTTGCTCGCGCTGGTCGATCGTGCGGAACTCGACCTGGCGGCCGATGCCGAACTTGCCGACAACATCATTTTGATCGCCCGCCCCACGACCGAAACGCTGGCCGCCCTTTCGGCGGAAGAGGCATTGGTCAAATTCTGGCGGCAGTTGTTCCATATCCGCATCCACGTCGCGCTCAACCAAGTGATTGCCGAGGGGAGGCTAGGCGAAAGCGAGCTTCATGCCCGGATTCAACAAATCGGCGCCTCCGAATTCGAGGAAATTCGCGATGTGCTGCGTCAGGAAGATTATTTGTTGCCTCCCAAGACTGACCTGACGGTGTACGTCGAGTTTGTGGCGGTGTACCTGGAGCTGCGGCATTTCGTGCCCAACTTTTTGCGCGGCTATTTTCCTTCGCTACAGGATTATCATTACATCGACGAATTGTTGAAGCACGACGTTGACGGCGAGAGCCTGCTGGCCGCCACTCGACCGCCGGGGGTCTCCGATCCAAGCTGGCGTGGCGAGTTGCCCGGCGGCGAGCGATTGGGCCTTGGCAGCCCCCGAGACGAGCAGCCGCGGCGTTTGCCGGTCCGCAAACGCTCGCAACGGACGGCGGCGGCGCTGTTGGCGAAAGCCGATCGTGTCGGTTCGCTCGGCAATTTAGTGCGCGCCGCCATTTTGCGCACCCGCGCGGCCCGCTATGCCAATCCGGAGGTGGCGCATCGTGCTGGCGACGACGCCCGGGCGGAACTCGAACGCCTGGCTCGCCGGATGCAGGCGGCCCTCAATTTCACTTCCGGCGAAACGGAGGAGTGGACCAAATCGTTGGTATCGCTGCTCGATCAATCGGCGCGCGGCATTTGGACGGCCGAAGCGCGGATGCTCTACGATCTGCAAAAAGTGTGCGTCGACCACGAACGTGGAGTTTATACGTTGGACGCGATCGGCTGGGCGACCTCGCTGGGGCGCAAGCCCGTCAAGCGGTTTTTGCCCGGGCAGCGCGACGTGCTGATTTCGAAACATCTGCGAGGGGCGGCCCGCCGGCTGCCGGCCGCCCGGCTCTCCAACCGCAATCGCAGCCGCCTGGCCGCGCTGTTGCAATCTGCGGTGCACCGGGCCGAAGCCAGCCTGCGGGCTCGCTTCAAGCCGGTCATCGATCACGCCTTGGACAAGGTGAAACTGTTGCCCCAAAACCCGCCGGAGCGCGTCGCGCGCAAAAAACTGGTCGATGAGATTCTGGACCGCATCGTCGAACGCGGCTTCTTATCGATGGGCGATCTGCGCGACGCGTTATCGCGCAACAACCTCAAGTTGCCCGACCTGGTCAGCGTCAAGCAGTTTCTGCTCGGCGACCAGCTTTTGCAGGCCGACACGCATCTGGCTGCCAGTCTCGACGGCGTCTACCGCGGGGGTGAAATCTACCTGCGCTGGCCTCAACGGCTCAGTTCTTTGGCGTTTGGAACTCCCCAGGGCCGGTTCTTGACTCGCTATGCCGCACTGCCTTTTGGCGGGGCTTATATTGCCTTGGAAGGATCGCTACACCTCGTCTTGATGGTCTCGCATGCGCTGGGAAGTGACGCTGAATTGCACCTGATGCCTTTCGAACTGGCCCTCTCGGTCCTGACGCTGGGCCTGTTTCTGATGGGCCTGCTCTACCACCAGCGGTTTCGCAATTTTTGCCTCCAGGGCGCGATTCGCGCAATCCAGGTCTGCCGTCGCCTGTTCATCGACATGCCGGCTTGGATCTTGCGGCAACCGATCGTCCAAGCGGTTGTCCATAGTTGGCAATTCCAGCTTTTCAAGCGGTACGTGTTCAAGCCGGCGGTGGTCACGGTGCTGGCTGCGCCGGTGATCGCGGTGGTTTTCGACCGCGAAGTCACACTGGGCAGTTCCTTGGTCATTTTCGTCGTGGTCAATGCGCTACTCAATTCACGGATCGGCCGCAACGTCGACGAAATGGTGACCGATTGGGCCGTGCTCACCTGGCATCGCATCCGCATTCATGTTTTCGCGGCGATGTTCCGGCTGATCATGGACGTGTTCAACCGCATTTTGGAGAGCATCGAGCGGTTGCTCTATACGGTCGATGAATGGCTCCGCTTTCGAGCCGGCGAGCGCATTTCGTCCACCGTCGCCAAGGCGGTTTTGGGCTTCTTCTGGTTCTTCGTGAACTACGTGATTCGCTTCTGCGTCAACCTGCTCATCGAGCCGCAAGTCAACCCGATCAAACACTTCCCCGTGGTGACCGTGTCGCACAAGGTTTTGCTGCCGATGATGCCGGCCCTGCGAAGCGCCTTGGCTGGACCGTTGGGAACCGCCTGGGCTTACACGATCGCGCCCACCGCGGTCTTCCTGACGCCGGGTATTTTTGGATTTCTCGTGTGGGAGCTGAAAGAGAATTGGCGGTTGTACGCCGCCAATCGCCCCGCCGACTTGCGGCCAGTCTCCATCGGTCACCACGGCGAGACGATGCTGCAGTTTCTCAAGCCCGGCTTTCGCTCGGGCACGGTCCCCAAACTGTACGCCAAACTTCGCCGCGCGAACCGCAAAGCTTATTGGACGCTGAATTGGAAAGCCGCGAGCAAGTATCTGGACGGGTTGCATCATGCGAGCGAGGCGCTGCGCCGCTTTGTCGATCGCGAGTTGTTGGTGCTGCTGCACGAAAGCCGTGGTTGGGCCGACCGCTCGATTACGACCGGTGAAATTCACTTGGGCTGCAACCGAATTCTCGTGGAACTGTATTGCCCCGATCTGGCCGAAGAGAGCATGTGGCTGGCATTTGAGGAACAGGCCGGCCGGCTGGTCGCCAGCGTCTACCGTCACGGATGGTCCGACGCGCTCTCCCACCCGCGGCGACACACGCTGGCCAACGCCTTGGCCGGCGTCTACAAAATGGCGGGCATCGATTTAGTGCGCGAGCAGGTCGAAGCCCGCCTGGAGCCCGGCTCCCGAGGGTACGAAATCACCGAGGATAGCCTGGCGATCTGGTCCGGTCGCGATGCTCCACCGCGGATTCTCCCTTTGCGAGGTTGGCCGCCCCTGGAACCGGCAGATCACCGCGCGGGAACTGAACCCAACGTGACCGAACTGGATCGCCGGCGCTGGGTGTTCGCGGCCACGCCTATCTCGTGGCGTCGCTGGGTGGTAACGTGGGAACTGGACCAGTTGGGCGGCTCCTCGAAGCACTCGGTCTTGGAACACATGCACTTGCTGCCGAACGCGTAGCTCGCGAATTATGGTTCCTCTCCCGCCAGGAGGGAACTCACTTGAGCGATTGCAGGTAGGCAACCACGTCGGCGAGCTCGCGCGGCGACAGGATTTTCTCCATGCCCTGGGGCATGATCGAAGTCTGGCTCGGCGACAGTTCCTCAATGTCGCTGCGGTCCACGCGAACTTCGATCCGCTCGGTGGTGCGCAAATAAATCGCCGCGGACGCTTCGCGGCTCAGGAGCCCGCTGTGCACTTGCCCCGATTTGGTCACGACGTGAAAACTTTCATAGCCGCGCGCCAGGCTGGCGCTTGGGAAGAGAATGGCTTCGAGAAGGTCGCGGTGATTGCGGACTTCACCGATCTTGGACAAGTCGGGCCCGATCTTTTCTCCACGCCCACCAATTCGGTGGCAGGCCGCACATGCCGCGCGAGTACCGAAAAACACATTCTCCCCTTGGGCCGAATCACCGCTTCCGGTCGATTTCTCCAGCGACTTCATTTTTGCCGCCCGCTCTTGGTCGTCGCCTGCAAGGCGATCAATCAGCGGTTGCAGCGCAAGCTGCACTTCGCCGGGATAGTTTTTAAACGCTTCGCGCAGACGTTCCGCCGGAAGGCTGGCTAGTGCCGGCGACCTCGACAGGGAGTCGATGAGCAGCCGCCCCGTGCGAGCATTCGTATCGTGGGCAAATGCTCGCACCAGCCAAGAGATCTCCAAGGGGCCGCAGTGCGCGGCCAGCCGAGCCGCGGCTTCCAATTGCGGCGCGCTGAGCGCCATGCCACCCAGCGCTTCGGCCGCGGCCAGGCGGTCTCGCAGCGGACCCTCGTTTTCCAGTTGACTGGATAGAAACTCGAAGCCCGCTTCCGGCAGGCTCGGACTGTTTTTCGCGGCGGCACACAGCGCGGCGATCCGCACATCGGCAGGACGTTGGCCGTCGATCCCGATGTCCATCAGCCTCGCCGTAAATGGCCTGACGTCGAGAGCCGCTACGGTCGCGATCGCCTGACGAAGAATTTCGCCGTCGTTCGAGGCCAGGTTTTTTCCGAGTGCATCGCGCCAATTCGCCGGCATTTTCGCGTACTCGCCGGCAGCGATCACTTCCAAAAGCATCAGGCGAATTTGCCTGTCGGTTGTGTCGCTCTCGAGCGGGCCGACGACGAGGTTTTGCACGGCCGGCCGTTGGATCAAGGCCGAGATCGCCCCACGAACCGTTGCCAGTTGTTCGGCCGAAGGGCTCGCCTCGGAAAGCCATCCCGCGACGAGGCTCGTCAGTTCGTCGGCCCAATCCGGGTGCTTGGCCAGAATCTCCACCAGCGCCCGCATTAGATTCTCGTCATCCGTCGACAAGAGCGGCGCGACGATCTCGCGCGTCAACTGACCACGGTACATCTGATCCAACGCAATCAAAGCGCCGCGCCGCACCGCCGGCCGCGGGTCAGCCAGGCCGGCCAGCGTGGCGGGCCGATCGTTGATTTCAATTAAGGCGTAAATCAAGGCATGTTCCACAAAGCGATCGGCCGGTTTGCCGAGCGATTCCAGCAGCGCCGGCACCGCGCCGGCCTTGCCGATGCGGCCCAACGCGGTGGCCGCCTCGCGCCGCACGGCCGGCTCGTCCTTTTGTAAAATCTCCAACAGCGCCGGCAGACTCTCGGCGTCGCGCAAATCGGAAACACTGTGCACGGCCGCTTGTCGCACCGGAGCATCATCATCCGATAGCGCTTGGCGCAGCAGTCTTCGAGCATTGTCCGATCCATTGCGCGCCAGAGCCCAGACGGCGTTTTCGCGGGCGCGATAGCTGGTGCTTTCGAACATGGCGGTGGCCAACGAACCCATCGCCGGATCGCCCCGCGCGGCCAATAATTCCAGCGTCCGCTCGGCAACCGCCGGCCGCTCGTCGCCCAAACGCTCGGCTAGTTCAATATCCGACGCCTGGGCCCAGTCCGTTTGCAATCCGCGCGGGTCGGCAACCGGCGCGACTCCCGCGCGGCGAATCCGATAGATGCCGCCACCGATCTGGGGCTTGGCGATTTGCGAAGTCGGACAGCCAATGTGAAACCATCCACCCGTGTCAATGACCAACAAACTTCCATCGGCGTCTTCGAGCACGTCGGTGGGATGGAAATCGGCATTCGTCGAGACGAGAAAATCCTCGTCCGCCGAACTGTACGTCGCGCCCTGCCGCGAAAGCACGTGCCGGACGATTTTGTGCGTGTTGAACTGAGTGGAGTACAAATTGTCGCGAAACTCCTCGCCCCAGGTGGCACTGCTATATCGCGTCAGCCCGGAAGGAGCGACCGCGCCGAAGCGGCTCAAGGCCGGTAGAAAATCGCCGGTACGCTTGAATTCGCTCGTGCAAGGATGCTTGCGCGGATAAACGCCCCCGTGGACAAAATGAACCAGGGCATCGTGCCGGGCATCGTCGGGATTATAAAAGGTCATCGTGCCGATCACGTCCCCTTCGGGCGTGAAGGCGACTTCCACCGGATTATCCATCCCACCGCCGCAAAACACTTCCACGTCACTGCCATCCGGCCGGCAAGAAAACACGCGCGCGGCCAGGCCCTTGCTGGGCATCTGGCCCTTGTCGCCCTTGAATTCGTGACCGTGCCGGCCATCGCACCAGGCGATCCGCCCCGTGGGCGTGATAAAGCAGCCGTGGATATCGGCCGCATTTCCGGTGAAGCCGAACTTTTGCACGATTTCTTCGCGCCGGTCCGCCACGCCGTCGCCGTCGGTATCTTCCAGCCGCCAGATGCTCGGCGGACTGGCTACATAAAGGGCGCCGCGAAACCACGCGGCGCCTTGCGGAAACGTCATCTTGTCGGCAAACAGCGTACTGCGGTCGAAGCGGCCATCGCCGTCGGTGTCTTCCAACATACGAATCATGTTGGGCAGTTGCTTGAGCAATTCTTCGGCCGGCAAATTCAGCCCGGCATTGTCCGCCACGAACAGCCGCCCCCGATCGTCGAAACCGGCCATGATCGGGTGGTGCACCAACGGCGCCGCGGCCACCAACTCCACCGTAAATCCAGCCGGCACGCGCAAAGTCTTGACGATCGACTCCACCTCGTCGGCCGCGGCTGGTTTCAGAAAATAGAGGCTGACAAGAGCGGATATGAGCCCAGCCTGGACAGTTCGCTTCATCTGCGGTTCCCCAAATTCAATCGCCTCGAGGAAGGGGACAGTCCCCGGCGGTCTTGAATATCCTCTAAGAACGTGTCTTCAAATTACGCGACCGGGAGGGCGAGGCTCCTGCCGAGCCTCTACCTTCCGGTGCAAAATCGGCTCAGCGGGAGCTTCGCCCTCCCAAATTCCAACGTTCGGAACGTTTTGAAGACGCGTTCTAAGCAGAGCCGCTATTATCTTCACCCTGAGCGCGCTTGTACAGCGTTGCTCGCGGTACACGGGGAACGCTAGACTGGTGAGTCGGAAGCAAGTTGCGAGGTCTTTTCCACTGCCAGAGTAAGGATCAGCCGGATGAAGCGTTTGCCGCTGGGTCCGCTTTATTACGAGTACAGCCGCCAGGTCGAGCCGCGCCTGCGGATCGAGCCGGGCGAAACGGTGGTCGTCGAAACCGAAGATGCCTTCTCCGGCCAGATTCGCACGAACGACGATCGCCGCGACAGAACCAAGATGCCCTACAGCAATCCGCAGACCGGACCGATCTGGATTTCGGGCGCGGAACCGGGCGATGCGTTGGCGGTGAAGATCGAGTCGATCACGCCCACCATCGGACAATGCGTCACTCGCACCAGCGATCCCAATCAACTCGCCCAATGGCTGGGCGACGATTGCCCGCACGGCACCCACGTGTGCCCGATCAGCGATGGCCAAATCCACTGGAGCGACAAGTTGACGATCCCCTATGCGCCGATGCTGGGCTGCATCGGCACCGCGCCGTCTTGGGGCGCGCCCACGACGTTGCCCGCCGGACCGCATGGCGGCAACATGGACATCGTCGAAGTTTGTCCGGGCAACACGATCTATTTGCCGGTCTACGTGCCAGGCGGCTACCTCTACTTGGGCGATGCTCACTCCGCGATGGGCCACGGCGAACTGTCGGCCAGCGGTTTGGAAATGCCGGCCGAAAGCGTGATTACCGTCCATGTGCTGAAGAACAAGCGCCAAAGCGGGCCACGCATCGAGACGCCGAGCGAGATCGTGACGGTCGTCAGCGGCTGCCCCATGGAGCGGTCCACGGCCCAAGCCTTCGCTCAGTTGATCTTGTGGATGGAGCAGGATTTTGGCTGGAACCGCTGGCGAGCCTATGACCTACTGACGCACGTGGCCCAATTGTCGATCGGATATTACGGCATCGGCACCGTCGGGGCGAAAGTGGCCAAACGGTATCTCAACCAGCCAAGCTAAGCCGGAAGCGACGGTTGACGTTCGCTTGCGGCTCAGCCGCGGACTGGAAGAAACTTTTGCGAGAAGTCCGGCTACAATTTGTTTGCAAGCCCCCGCGACGCGGGACTACAATCCCGGCGCCGGGAGCCGCGCCTTCCAAACCCTCCCATGAGGAATTGAAGCCATGCGATGCGCGCTGTTGTTGCCGCTGTTTCTTGCCCTGCTGGTTGCGTCTCCCGCCTCGCTTTTGCTGGGCGATGTAACCGCACTGGATCGCTACATTGCCCAGCCCGACGCAGCTTACTCGTGGAAGCTGGCCAATACGGTCCCTGGCGAGGGCTACACCACCTACGTGCTCGATCTAACGTCGCAAACGTGGCGCACGGCGGCCGACGTGGACCGGCCGGTTTGGAAACATTGGCTTTCGATCGTCAAGCCCGATCGAGCGACTCGCAACACCGCCTTCTTCTTCATCGGTGGCGGCAGCAATCGCGACGCAATGCCCAAGGCGGCCAGCCCACGCACCACCGAATTGGCCGTCGGCACCAACACCGTCGTAGCCGAGCTAGGCACCGTGCCGAACCAGCCGCTTTTCTTCACCGATTCGAAAGACAAAGGCCGATCCGAAGACGACCTGATCGCTTACACCCGCGTCAAGTATTTCAAAGATCGTGATCCGACGTGGTTGGTGCGCCTGGCGATGGTGAAAAGCGGCGTGCGGGCGATGGATGCGATGCAAGAATTCCTGGCTTCCGAAGCGGGCGGAGAGTTGAAGATCAACAAGTTCGTCGTGGCCGGAGGATCGAAGCGCGGTTGGACCACGTGGCTCGTGGGCGTTGTCGATAACCGCGTGATCGCGATTATTCCGATGGTGATCGACGCGTTGAATTCTGAAGTCATCACGCGCCATCATTTCGAGGCTTATGGATTCTTTTCGCCGGCGCTCGACGATTATGTCCGCCACGGATTGTTTCCCGGCAAGGTGGGCACGCCCGAATATCGCGAAATCCTCAAAATCGAAGATCCCTACAACTACCGCGATCGCCCTCGACTGAAAATCCCCAAGTATTTGATCAACGCTTCCGGCGATCAATTCTTCCTGCCCGACAATTCGCAGTTCTACTACAACGAGCTGCCCGAAGAGAAATACCTCCGCTACGTGCCCAATGCAAAGCACAACCTGGAAGGCAGCGACGCGCGGGAAAGCCTGCAAGCGTTTTATCAATCGGTGCTGGCCGGCACCGCGCGACCAAAATTCTCCTGGAAGAAGGAGAAGTACGGCGCGTTGCGGGTAACCGTCCGAGACAATCCGGCCCAGGTGAACCTCTGGCAAGCCACGAATCCGAATGCGCGAGATTTCCGGGTCGATACGATCGGCAAGGCCTACACCAGCACCGCGCTCGAGCCGCAAGCCGATGGCACTTACGTGGGCAAAGCAGAAAAACCGGTCCGGGGCTTCACGGCCTTCTTCGTCGAACTGATTTATCCCAGCGGCGGCAAGTACCCATTCAAGTTCACGACCGAAGTCAGCGTCGTGCCGGACATTCTACCGTTCACCATGCCCACCGCCGCAAAGTAGCGACGCGGAGCACTCAAGCCCGGGGACAGGCATCCCTGGGCTTCATGCCGACCGCGGCGAAATAGCGGAATTCCCGGCCGCTACGGGCTGCCAAAGCCATGTTGGCCGCCGTTGCTGCCGATGCCCACGGCCTGGCTCTTCAGGTTGGGCAGTTGGATGCCGAGCCCTTTCGTGCGGGCTTGCAGGGCAAACTGAAAATACTGCAACTTACGATCGGGTTTTTGCCGCGCGCGGCCAAAGGTGCTGATAACCACTGAACGCGGCAACTTGCCTGACTCGATTAAGCCGACAACCTGGCGAATATATGCAAACTCCACTGGTCGCCGGGCCTTGAGCCCCTTCTCCAGTTGGCTTTGCAGATCGAGATTCGACACGCCTCCACCGGTCACTGCCGGCGATTGGGCCCAAAGCGGGCCGTCGATGATCGCCAGAGCGAGCACGGCTCCAAATAACGAACAGCGAAGCAACGCGAATGTTTTCATGGCTGCCGCGGGTGCGGGGGGACTCCAGACAGGGAAAAGCCCGAAGCTTTTAGCCGATTCCAGGCTCCCGCCGCAAGATCGATTTCGGGGTCGCTAGCAAACCTGGCCAATTCAATCGAGGTCGCTCATTCCCGCAATATCGCTTCATTGCTGGCGAGTCCTCGCTATGATTTACAGCGAACCCGCGGCACTCCGGGCGGGTCAGCCTTAGACAACCATGAAAATCGATCCACTCCAACGCGAACAAGCCGGCACGCTCGGCGAGCTGCTGCGCGTAGCGCTGCCGCTGATCATCAGCTACGGCTCCACCGCGATGATGTACGTCGTCGACCGGATTTTCCTGAGTTGGGATTCGGTCGACTCGATGGCCGCCGCCCTGCCCGCCGGCGTGCTGCACTATAATCTGGCTATTCTGGCCATCGGAACGGTCGCCTATGGCAACGCGTTCATCGGCCAGTATGAAGGCGCGGGCCAACACCAGCGCGTGGGACCAGTCATTTGGCAAGGCATCTACATCTCCCTCGCCGCCGCCTTGGCAATGTTGATATTCGTGCCGCTCGCTCCGCGGATCTTCGAGTGGTTCGATCACGATTCGAAGGTACAGTCGCTCGAGCTACGTTTCTTCACGATCTTGTGTTGGGGAACGCTGCCCTTGTTGCTCGACACGGCGCTGTCCTCGTTTTTTAGCGGGCGGGGCCAAACCACGGTCGTCATGGTCGTCAACACGATCGGCATGATGATCAATATCGGCCTCGACTATTTGCTGATTTTCGGCAACGGCGGATTTCCTCGCATGGGCATCGCAGGCGCCGCCCTGGCGACCGTGATGGCCTTCAGTTCCATTTCGCTGATGTATATCGCCGCGATGTTCTGGATGTATCGTCACGGTCCCTATCGGCTTTGGGCCGGGCGGCGGTTCGATCGCGATTTATTCTCGCGCTTATTCCGTTTTGGATTTCCCAGCGGGCTGCAACAGTTTTTGGACATCGCTTGTTGGAATATGTTCGTGCAACTGGTGGGCCGCTTGGGCAACGAACAGCTCTCGGCCACGAGCCTGGTGTTCAACCTCAACGGCGGCGTGTTCATTCCGCTCTTGGGGCTGGGCACGGCAGTGACCGTGCTGGTGGGACATCGCATCGGTGAAGGCCGCCCGCAACTGGCGGTGCGCACCACCTGGTTGGCGTATGGCCTGGCCAGCGGTTATACGCTGCTGTTTTGCGGAGTGTATTTGTTGATGCCGGACTTGATGCTCAGGCCCTATGGCCTGGCCGACCACGACTCGCTGCGCGAGCTGGTTGTCGGCTTGCTGCGATTCGTCGCCTTCTACTCGTTTTTCGACTCGATGTTTGTCGTGTTCAACGCGGCGATCCGCGGCGCCGGCGACACGCGCTTCGCTCTTTTGTTTTCATTCTCCATGGGCCTGCTGCTGCTCGTACTGCCCACGTATATCGCCTCACGCTTCGGCACTGAAGGCTTTTCGGTGGCATGGTACGCCGTCACGGCGTTTATCACCGTGCTCGGCCTGGGCTTCATGGCGCGATTCCATCAAGGGCGCTGGATGACGATGCGCGTCATCGAACACACGGCCGCGGAGTTGATTGAGAGCCCCGACAGCGATGCGGCGCCCGAGGCGCTGACGGGCGCCGTTTCCTAGCCGGCGCTGGAGTCGGCCGTCAGCTCGTCGCCGGGGCGGGCCCCTATTGCTCCTGTTGCAAGTAGGTCTTTCCTTGGTAGTTGAGCGCGAACAGCATGAAGATTGTCGCCGCGCCCGCCATCAGCCCGGCGAACAGCCAGAAGAACTGCGACAGATCGATCGTTTTTTGCAGCGGAGCGAGAAATGCGACAAGCAGATTACCGAAAGTGATACAGAGCAGCCAGAAGCTCATAATCGTCGACTTCATCGCGCGGGGCGCTTGCGTGTACGCAAACTCGAGGCCCGTGATCGAAACCAATACTTCCGAGACCGTCATGATGAAATATTGGACAATTTGCCAAAGCGCATGAACCTTGCTCGCGTGCTCGGCTGCGGCGGTCTCGATCGCTCCTTGCAGCACCGCAGCCGCCGCGAAGGCCGCGGCAGCCAGAAACATTCCGACGGTCAGTTTTTGCAGCGGCGTAATCTCGATGCCTCTTGCCCGCAAAGGCGCATACAGCAACAGGTTGAGCGCGGGAATGACGATCATCACCAACAGCGGATTGATGGCGGAGAGTTGGGCCGCCTCCATTTGAATGGACAACGTCCGCTTCCTGACTGTTTCCACTCCCTCGCCGCTGACAATATCGCCCAGCGGCGGCGCGAAGAGATCGCAGACAACGGCGATAAAGCCCAGCGCGAAAACGGCGCCAACGACCGCGACTGTCACGCGGCGCGGCACCGGCACGTTGCCAATCCAACCGAAGAGCCACACGCCCGCGAAGAGTGAAAGACCCAGTGCGGCCAGTGGAACCCAATAGCCGAAATACGCCGGCATGGTCACGCCGAGCGCCATTTGGCGAGCCTGGTCAACCCAAGTCGAGGCATGTTGATCGAACAGGGCCCAAAACACGCTGACCATCGAAAACACCAGCATGATCCTCAGCACGGCCGGAGGGCCGTCACCGGCCTCGGCGCCGAATTTCGTGCGGCCTACGTCGAAAAAGCTCATGCCCGGCTTTCGCTCATGCTGATGCGTCAGGTTGTAGAGCAGGACGGGCAAGAAGGCGTTGCTCACCTCGATCCGCTGTCGCACTCGGAACAGCGCGACTCCCACCGCCACGGCAGTCAGGGTCGCGACCGGTAGCCACCAGTACACGGCAAAGTAATCTTTCAACAGATCCGCCGTGACGCCAGGGAACTCGGTCCCCGCCTTCTTGGCGGCATCCTGTGCGGCGGCAAGGTGAGACTCCCAAAAAACAAAATAGCCGAGAATCAAGGAAAACAGCGGCGAAAACAGCAACGTGGTCAAAAGGGTGTCGAAAACGCCCAGTTTGCCGCCCGGCTTGGGTGGCACGCGAACGAATTTATGACGCCCCATCCAGAAGACAACCGTGGCGATCGCCATCAGCACGCCGGGCACGCCGAACGCCACCTCGGGTCCGACATATCTGAGCAACAGCGGCGTCGATAAGGTGGAAAAGAACGATCCAAAGTTGATGCTGAAATAAAAGGCTTGAAAGACCTTCGAAACCAACTGACCATTCGACTCGTTGAATTGGTCACCAACATTCGCGGAAACGCACGGCTTGATTCCGCCCGATCCGACGGCGATAAGACCCAGACCCAGATACATGGAAAGCTCGGCAGCGTCGAATTGGCTCATCGCGCCAATCCGCCCGGCCACGGCCAGAACCGCGTGCCCCGCGCAGTAGACGAGCGAAAACCAGATGATGGTCCGATACTTGCCCAGCAGACGGTCGGAAATGATCGCGCCGAGCAATGGAAAGGCATAGACTCCCGCGACGAATAGGTGAACCACCTCGGTGCTGCGCGCGTTGGCATTCGCCATGGCCTCGGCAGGCACCGTCGACTCGTCGACAAAACGAACAAACAGCGCGATCAGATAAACTTTCAGGATCGCCTTCATCCCGTAGAAGCTGAATCGCTCGGCCGCTTCGTTGCCGACGATGTACGGGATGCCCGGCGGCATGAGTTCGGTGGTGGGCGGCGACTTGAGAGGTTCGCGCTGCATGGGAGTGGGGAGTAGTGGTCAGTGGCTAGTGGTCAGTAGTTGGTAGTTGATGGTTAGTGCGCACTGGCAATTCTTCCTGATCACTGGCCACTGATCACTGACCACTATCGATTGTCGCCGTCCAACAAACGTCCTAGTGAGCCAAGAACCGAGCCCTCTTCCTTGCCGCCTCGGCCGGTTTGAGGCGCGGCTGCCACGATGCGGCCGGCCAAACGCGAAAACGGCAGCGATTGGAACCAGACCTCGCCGGGCCCGGTGAGCGTGGCCAAAAACAACCCTTCGCCGCCGAACAACGTGTTCTTGATGCCGCCGACCATTTGGATGTCGTAATCGACGCCGGGGGTCATCGCCACCAGGCAGCCGGTGTCGAGCCGCAGCGTCTCGCCGGCCGCGAGCGTGCGGCGCATCATCGTCCCGCCGGCGTGCACCAGGGCAATTCCATCCCCAGTCAGCCGCTGCATGATGAACCCTTCGCCGCCGAACAGGCCGACGCCAAAACGCTTTTGAAAAGCGATGCCAATCTGAATGCCTCGGGCGGCACAAATGAACGAGTCTTTTTGGCAGATCAGTTCGCCGCCCAGTTGTTCCAGATGCATCGGCAAGATCTTGCCCGGATATGGCGCGGCAAAGGCCACGATCTCGCGCCCCGAGGCAATGTTCTTGAACGTGGTCATGAACAGCGATTCGCCTGTCAGGACGCGTTTTCCGGCGGCGGCCACTTTGCTCAAAAACCCGCCGCTCGGGGCCGATGGATCGCCGAACACTGTTTCCATTTGGATTCCGGGCGTCATGTACATCATCGCGCCGGCCTCGGCAATCACCACTTCACCCGGATCGAGCGTCACCTCGACGAATTGCATTTCGGCGCCAAACAGCTCGTAGTCGATTTCATCCGAGCGTCGGCCGGTCGGCAACGTGGGCGGATTGACCGCCGCCCGGGAGCTGGCCGACAGCACTCCCACGTGCCGCGCCTCGATCCAGTCGGCGATGCCCGGCCCGAAGACGAGGGCTTTGTCTCCTCCCACGCTTGGCAGCGTCCGGCGAAGTTCTTCAAGCGACATCGGCCCAAAAGATTTTCCGTCTTTGGCATAAAACCAGTTGTCATTTTCCGCCATCGATAAGCTCCTTTTCCGCTAAATCCGCCACCGCACAACATACCACCGTTAAGCCCCAACGGCCATATTGGACCGCTGGTTTGGTCTCAGCAGGATGGGCAGCCCATGGACGCGTTGCATACAATAGAGCGTTCACCAGGAACGCAACGCTTTCTTGTGAGATCGTATGGCTCATCAGAGAAGCCGACTTCGCTTCGCCCAATACCGCCGACAGTTGCGCGAGAACCGCCGCAACGGCAAGCAGGCGCCGCCCGAAGAATCGCGGGCAGGGCGCACCCGGCCGCGGTCGTTTTTCACCCTGTTCCGCCAATTCTGGCGATTGCTCGAAGGGCACCGGCTGGCCGTCTCGTTTGCACTCTTTACGGTCACGATTTCGACGCTCCTGGCGCTGGTTCCACCGGCGGCAACGAAGCTGGCGATCGATTACGTGTTCACCGTCCGCCCCCTGGAACCTCCGTGGTCCAACTTCATTCCCACTCCGCAAAGCCGGGTGCAACTGTTGTGGTGGCTGGCCGGCGGCGTGGTGACCATTTCTCTGGTCGAAACCATCATGCGACTGTGGGGCCGCTGGTATGCCACCCGCACGGTCGCACGCGTGCAGGTCGCCACGCGCAAACGAGCGTTCGAACATGCCGTGCGGCTGCCGCTGCATCGGGTGCATCAGCTCAAGAGTGGCGGAGTGGCGAGCATTCTGCGCGACGACGCCGGCAGTGTTGCGGAGCTGATCTTCAGCATGCTCTACAACCCCTGGCGAGCGATCATTCAACTCCTGGGCAGCCTGGCGGTGCTGGCCTGGGTCGACTGGCGGCTGCTGGTCGGCTCGCTCGTTTTGTTCCCGGTCATTTTTCTGACGCACCGCACCTGGATCTCGCGCATCCGGCCGCTCTACCGCGACATTCGCATCCAGCGGCAGGACATCGACAGTAGCGCCACCGAAGCCTTTGCCGGCATGCGGGTCGTGCGCGCCTTTGGCCGGCAGCGGAGCGAAGCGGGACGCTTCACGCGCGCCAATCACTACATGGCCCGCCAGCAACTTCACGTCTGGTGGTGGGCCCGCATTGTGGAAGTGGTCTGGGAAATCCTCATTCCGCTCGCCTCGGCGGCATTATTGCTCTACGGCGGCTCGCGCGTGCTGGCCGGCAACCTCACGCCTGGCGATTTGGTGATGTTTTTGGCTTATCTGGTCATGCTCTTGGGCCCGTTGGCCGTGCTGGCCACCAGCGCCGCGGACTTTCAAAGCAGCCTCGCCGGCCTCGATCGCGTGCTCGACTTGCTGGGCGAACCCCAGGAAATGACTGACAATCCCGAAGCACTCGTGATCAAAAAACAGGACGTGCGCGGCGACGTGTCGTTGCAGGGCGTAAGCTTCCGCTATCCGGGCTCGAGCGATTTCGTGCTCCAGGACATTGAACTTGAAGTGCACGCCGGAGAAACGATCGCGCTAGTCGGCCGCAGCGGCGCCGGAAAAACGACGCTCACCAATCTCGTGGCCCGGTTCTACGATCCCACCCAAGGGCCCGTCGAACTCGATGGCATCGATTTGCGCAACATCGACGTCGAAAGCTACCGGCGGCTGTTGGGCATCGTCGAACAGGACGTGTTCCTCTTCGACGGCACGGTCGCCGACAACATTGGCTATGCGGTGCGCGGCGCCAGCCAGGCCAATATCGAACGCGCCGCCCGAGCCGCCAACGCCCACGAATTCATCACGGCCCTCGATCAAGGTTATCAGACGATTATCGGCGAGCGCGGAGTGCGCTTAAGCGGCGGGCAGCGCCAGCGGATTGCGATTGCCCGCGCGCTATTGGCCGACCCGCGCATTCTGATTCTCGACGAGGCCACGAGCAATCTGGACAGCGAAAGCGAACGCCTGATTCAGCAGAGCCTGGTGACGCTGATGCGCAACCGGACCTGCTTCGTGATCGCCCATCGGCTCAGCACGATCGCACATGCCGACCGGATCGTGGTGCTTGAAGCCGGCCGGATCGTCGAAATCGGCACGCACGAAGAGCTGCTCGCGCAAAGTGGGCTGTACCGGCAAATGGTCGAGATTCAGACGCTCGGCGATGGATCGATTTCGGCCCCCTCGCAGTCAAACCCGGCGCTCGATCGCGGGTAGTGTAACGTTGGCATGCATGTCCGGGGTGACCCAGACAACTTGTTGAGACTGTCCGGAAACTCGTCACGCGAAAATGTCCGGAGTCAAGCGTCGATCCACTAACGCGACGCGCAAGCGAGGGCTGAGCCGCGATTTTCCCTCGCTTGCGCGTCGGGTTAGTAGATTTGAATTCCCGGAGTGTCTCGACAAGTTGCCGGTGCCGCCCAGTGTTAGCTTATAATCGCCGGAATGAGCGTAGGGCCCAAACTCGCCGAGCGCTCAAGACACCTGGATTCCCCACCACACTCTTAACACACCCATAACCGTCTTTTGCCAGAGCTTGCCGGCACTTCCTCCGGGCGGCTATGATGGACTTCGCCGCTGGCCAACAGAATGATTCGAGGATCAAGCCGCGATGCGATACCGGCGATACCGCAACGTGAGGTGGCATTGTGCTGTAGCGGGCCTGCTGGGTCTGGCGGTGTGTAGCCCACTCTGGGCAGCGGAAACCTCGGCGAGTTTCAAGAGCGGCAAATGGCCCTTCCGCCCGCCCGAGCGGCCGGCGTTGCCTGCGGTCGGCAATCCGGCTTGGGTTGTCAGTCCGATCGATGCGTTCATCCTTCACGCTCTGGAGGAAAAAGGGCTTCAGCCCAATTCGGCCGCCGACAAGTTGACACTCTTGCGTCGCGTGACGTTCGATTTGACCGGGTTGCCACCCTCGCCTGCTGAACAGCACGACTTCCTGGCCGATCAAAGCAGCGACGCTTATGAAAAGCTTGTCGATCGATTGCTCGATTCGCCCCGCTACGGCGAGCGCTGGGGGCAACATTGGCTCGACGTCGTGCGGTACGCGGAGACCGATGGTTTCAAAGAAGACGCGTTTCGGCCGAATGCTCATGCGTATCGCGACTACGTAATTCGGGCTTTCAATGCCGACTTGCCCTACGACCGGTTCATTCGCCAGCAGTTGGCGGGCGATGAATTGGAGCCCGACAATCCAGAGGCACTCGTCGCCACCGGGTTGAACCGCCTCTACCCCGATGAATCGAACGCCGCCAACGTGCGGCAGCGGTTGCAGGAAATTCACGACGACTTGACCGAGACGTTGGGCCTGGCCTTCCTGGGCCTGACTATCGGATGCGCGCAGTGCCACGACCATAAGTTCGACCCGATAACGCAAGTCGACTATTACCGGCTGCAAGCGTTCTTCGCCCCCATGTTGCCGCGCGACGACGTGCCCTTGGCCACGCGCGAACAACGGCGGCAATATGCCCAGCAATTGGCCGATTGGGAGCAAGCGACGAAATCCGTTCGCGATTCTATCGAAGCAATCTTGGCCCCCAAGCGCGATGCGGCCATGAAGGACGCGCTACTCAAGTTCGAGCCCGACATTCGCCAGGCGGTGGAAACGCCCGCGGAAAAACGCTCGGCGATGGACAAGCGGATGGCCACGCAGGCCATGAAGTACGTCGAGCCGAAGTTGCGGGAAATCACGGACAAACTGAAAGGCGACGAGAAACGGCAATACGAGGAGCTTGAACAGCAACTTGCCGGGTTCGACAGCGTAAAACCGGCACCGATTCCCACTGCCATGGCGGTCAGCGATGCCTCGGCTCAAGCACCTCCCACGTTTCGCCTGGCGGTCGGCAACTTTCGCAAGCCACTCGAAGAGGTGCAGCCCGGTTTTCCGTCGTTCTTGGGTTCCAGCGAACCGCGGCTTGTGCCTCCCAGTGGCGCCGCGTCCTCCGGGCGCCGCTCGGCGCTGGCCGAGTGGCTTTGCCGAAGCGATCATCCGCTGACGTCGCGTGTGATGGTCAACCGCATCTGGCAGCATCATTTCGGCCGCGGGATTGTTGGCACCCCCAATGATTTCGGCGCCATGGGCGAAGGGGCGTCGCATCCTGAATTGCTCGATTGGCTCTCCTGCGAATTCGTTGCCCAGGGCTGGAGCACCAAAGCGATGCACCGGCTGATGGTCACCTCGGCCGCGTATCGCCAGTCGTCACTGGTCGATCTCGACAACCCCGTCCATGCCAAGGCGCTCGACCTCGATGGCGCCAATAAACTGCTGTGGCATGCCCGCCGAGGGCGGCTCGAAGGCGAAGCGATTCGCGACACCATGCTCGAACTCGCCGGCGTGCTCAACGGCCAGATGTACGGCCCCAGCGCCCGCCCGGAGCTGCCGAAGGGCATCGAACCGAAATATGCATGGAAGCCCGACGCCGCGGTTGCCGATCGAAACCGGCGGTCGATTTACGTGCTGGCGAAGCGCAATCTGCGTTATCCGCTGCTGGACATTTTCGATTTGCCCGACATGCACAATAGTTGTCCGCAGCGGAGCACGACAACGACGGCCCCGCAGGCGCTCGCGCTACTGAACAGCGATTTTGCGCTTATTCAAGCGCAGCATTGGAGCGGACGCTTGTTGATCGAGCACGGCCGGGACCTCGCCGCGCTAGTGCTTGCCGCATATGCGGAAGCTTTCGCGCGGTCGCCCAGCGACGAACAGCTTCGCGTCGCCCGCGAATTCTTGGTCCGCCAGGCCGAAACGATCGCTGCCAGCGGCGATGCCACGGCGTCGGCGACGCTCCCAACGTCCATGCCGGCCGGCCTCGATCCGGCTCAAGCCGCCGCGATTGTTGATTTTTGCCATGCCTTATTGAATTCAAATGAGTTTTTGTACGTCGATTAAATGGGCGGATCCGTGGAATGCACTACAATAACCCGACGCGCAACAGAATTATGCAAAAGCTTGCACGACGTTTTGGGTGGCGCCGACAACTCGTTGTCGGCGTTGCAAAGCAACCAGAGACGCTTGACGCCGCAAAAGGGTCCTCTTGTCCCTTCGGGACCCAGACAACAAGTTGTCTGGGTCACCCAGTTATTGCTTGCACTCGCATATTTCTGTTGCGCTTCGGATTAGTAAACACCATAACTCTTTCCTAGTTCGCACTTAGAACGTGTCTTCAAATTACGCGACCGGGAGGGCGAGGCTCCTGCCGAGCCTCTACTTCCGGTGTAAAATCGGCTCAGCGGGAGCTTCGCCCTCCCAAATTCCAACGTTCGGAACGTTTTGAAGACGTGTTCTTAGAACCCAGGCCCTGAGTCCCTCGCGCCATGCCAACTTTCCGCTCGTCGCAATCGGCATCACCACTGCCGCATTTCGAGTCGCCCGTGTCACGTCGCGATTTTCTCGCTCGCGCGGGCGGCGGTTTTGGCAGTCTGGCCTTGATGGCACTCTTATCACGTGAGGCCGGCGCGACAATCCCACAGAACGGATCGATTCGCAACGCGATTGCGCCCAAAGCACCCCATTTTCCAGCCACCGCCAAAAACGTGATTTGGTGTTTTATCGACGGCGGGCCGAGCCACATCGACTTGTTTGATCCCAAGCCCGAGTTGCATAAGCTGGCCGGCAAACCACTGCCCGACAGTTTCGAGCGGCCGATCACCGCCATGGGCCGCACGGCGTTTACGCCGCTTTTGGCAAGTCAGCGCAAATTCGCCCAGTACGGTCAGTCGGGTATCTGGGTCAGCGATTGGTATCCGGAAATTGCCACCTGCGCTGACGATCTCGCGGTCGTCCGCAGTTGCCATGCCGACGGATTGAATCATGTCGGCGGCATTTGCCAAATGAACACGGGCAGCGTTTTGGGCGGTCGGCCCTCGTTGGGTTCGTGGTGTTTGTATGGACTGGGTAGCGAGTGCGAAGATCTGCCCGGCTACGTGGTGTTGACCGACAACCTCGATACCCCGCCGGGCGGGAATCGCAACTGGAGCACCGGCTTTATGCCGGCCACCTATCAGGGCACGAAATTCCGCGACGGCAAGCTGCCCATTTTGCACGTCGCCCCGCCCGACGCCTCGGCCGGCGGCCGGCAGCGCGGCAAACTCGATTTCATCCAACAGCTCAATCGCCAGCACCAACAAGGACGCGGCGAGGACAACAATCTTGAAGCCCGCATCGCCAGCTACGAATTGGCCTTTCGCATGCAGGCAGCCGCTCCGGAAGCGATCGATCTGTCGGGCGAAACCGTCGAAACGCGCGAACTGTACGGTTTGGATCAAAAGGAAACCGCCAAGAACGGACGCAACTGCCTGCTGGCCCGGCGGCTGGTGGAGCGGGGCGTGCGCTGCGTGCAACTTTACATGGGCTCGGGCAGCAAATGGGACGCCCACTCCGATGTGGAAGGAAACCATTCCCTGCATTGCCGCGAAAGCGATCGGCCCATCGCCGGACTACTCAAAGATTTGAAGCGCCGCGGGCTGCTGGAAAGCACGCTGGTGATTTGGGGCGGCGAATTCGGCCGCACGCCAATGAGCGAAAGCGGCAATGGACGCGATCACAACCCCTATGGATTCACCATCTGGATGGCCGGCGGCGGCGTCAAGGGAGGTGTCACCTACGGTGCGACCGACGAAATCGGCCTGTATGCGATCGAAAACCGAGCCCACGTCAACGATATCCACGCCACGATCTTGCACCTGCTGGGGCTCAATCACGAAGAACTAACCCTGATGCACAACGGCCGCGCCGAGCGGCTGACCATCGTCGGCGGGCATGTGATCGAGGGCATCGTGGCCTGACGGTTGTCCGAGTCAACGGGCTTGCTTCATGCGAATGACCAGCAAAAATTCCATCCTCGAACAATACATCGCCAAGACGCCCGGCTCTCAACGCCTCTATCGTCGGGCGATTGAAATCTTTCCCGGCGGCGTGACCCACGACACGCGCTATTTGCAGCCCCATCCGCTCTATATCGAACGGGCCGGCGGAGCGCGCAAATGGGACGTGGACGGCAACGAGTACGTCGACTACATCGGCGGACACGGAGCCCTGCTGTTGGGCCACAATCATCCCGTCGTCATCGAAGCGGTCCGCGAACAACTCGCCAAAGGAACGCACTTTGGTGCGGCCCATGAGCTGGAAGTGCGGTGGGGCGAACAAATTCAAAAGATGGTCCCCTGTGCCCAGAAGGTGCGCTTCACCGGCTCGGGCACCGAATCGACGCTGTTGGCCATCCGCCTGGCTCGCGCATTTACGGGCAAGAAAAAGATCGCCCGCTTCACCGGCCATTTTCACGGCTGGCACGATCAGGTGGCTTTTGGCGTCAGCTCGCATTTCGACGGTTCGGTCCCGGCCGGAATTCTGCCCGAAGTGGCGGCCAGCGCGCTGGTTTGCCCGCCGAACGATTTGCCGATGTTGAGCCAACTGCTGGATGAGCACGACGACGTGGCCGCCGTGATACTCGAGCCGACCGGCGCTACCTTTGGCCTGGTGCCGCTGGCCGATGGGTTTCTCGCCAAAGTTCGCCAGTTGACGACTCGCAAGAACGTGCTGTTGATTTTTGACGAGGTGATTACCGGCTTTCGCGTGTCGCCTGGCGGGGCACAGCAGCGTTATGGCGTAACGCCCGACCTGGCCACGCTGGCCAAGATCATAGCCGGCGGGTTTCCTGGCGGTGCCGTGGCCGGACGCGCCGACGTGATGGATGTCATGACCCTGCGCGACGACCGCGACTGGAATCTTCGCCATCGCGTGCCGCATCAGGGCACGTTCAACGCCAACCCGATCACCGCCGCGGCGGGTTTGGCCACGCTGAAACTCGTCGCCGAGACGGACGCTATCGAGCAAGCCAATCGGGCCGCGGAGCTGTTGCGCGACCGTTTGAACGACGTGATTCGCGAAGTTGGCTCATCGTGGCTCGCTTACGGCGAGTTCTCCGGCTTTCACCTGTTCACGAATCCGCAACAGCGAACTGTGCGGCTGGCCGACATTTACGCCGGCGCGGTACCGGCCGAGGAATTGAAAGGCGGAACCCCACCCGCGCTGATTCACGAGTTGCGCTGCGGGCTCATTCTCGGCGGCGTCGACATCTTCCCCTGGCCCGGCGGCGTCGTATCGTCCGTGCACCGCGAGGAAGACATCGAGACCACCGCTCGCGCGCTCAAGGCTTGCCTGCAACTGCTGGGCTAAGAGCCTATGCGAGAGCGCCGTGTCTCGGGCGGCACCTGGCGGTTTGCTGCTCAGTCCAGTTTAAGGAAATCAATTACCTCGCGAATACACTTGGACGTCTGAGAAACGATTTCAGACCCCGAAAAATGGAGAACGGTAACCCCCGAATTCGTAATCGCGCGATCGCGTCTTTTGTCACGGGTGGCCTGTTCCTTTGTCTTTTCGTGAAACTCGTGGCCGTCCAACTCGATACCGACCCGAACATTCTTGCGATCGTCCGATTTTGATCTAACAAGGAAGTCCAAAATAAAACTACCGATCCGAGACCCAACCGTTGCTTGTGGTATGAGTTCGACGGAGAACTTTTCCTCGATACGTTGGAGCTTCCATTCCAACAGGAAGATTTGCTCGATTGGCGAAGTGATTTGGTGCCGGTCAAGTGTCTCGTAGACATCCCGAGCATATTCGTCACTCACGCGACGTTTATACGACTCAAACCGTTGCGAGACATCCGATTTGAGTTCGTGCGAAGCAACCTTGAAAATCGGGGCGAGCTCTGGGTTGTGTTTCACGATCAACTTGAGTTGGGCGTTGAAACTCTCAATTGTCTTTGCCGGGCAAGCGATCGGCTGGATTCCACAGGCATCCCGAACCCGATCGTATAACTCAGATAGGTGGGCACGAAGATATAGCTCCGAGAGGTCGTCAAGTGCATCGCCTGTCGGGTAGTCGCGAGCCAGCTTCTCAATAGTGATCTCGCACAGTCTGCGTAACGCCGCTTTGTAGAGATCAAGTGTGTCCTCGAAGCCAAATTCATGTTTGACGATGCGTCCCATCGCGATTTCCAGTCGTGGCCTGACGGGTACTTATACCGCCTGATCTCCACGCGGCTCTCGCACATTGTACCACTCGAATTATCGGGATCCCAGGGATTGGCATCACCCTTTCCGATAAATGTCTTTCCGATGTCCGACTCGCACCACCAGCACGAGCAGACGCTTATCGTGGATTTCATAGAGCACGCGATATGGCCCAACGCGAATTCGCCATACGCTTTCGGTGCCGGCGAGCTTCACCGCGCCAGGCGGACGGGGCTCGTCGGCCAATGTTTCGACCGCGCGGACGATCCGGCGTTGAATCTCCGCCGGAAATCGCTGCAACTGGCGGTCGGCTGACGGCAGGAATTCAATCGCGTACCGTGCCACGGGCTATTTCATCCCCAGCCGGGCCTTGACTTTCGCCAGCGGCACCGGCTTGCCGCGCTCTTTGCGGGCCTTTCGCACCGCCTGCAAATCCGCCTCGTTTTCCAGGCGTTCCAGCAATTCCAAGTCTTCGATCGAAACCAGCGCCGCGACCGGCTTGCCGCGCCGCTCTAAAACGACCCGCTCACCCGCGTAGGCCACGCGATTGAGCGTGTCCGCGAGGTTGCTGCGAATATTCACGATGCTCGCATTCATCGAAAATGCCTCCGAACGACAGGAACCGCCTATAGATGCATTATGTACATTATGGTATTTATTTCCATATGTGTCAATCGAGATCACTCCCCGAAAGGACACTCAAGCGCCGGCGAATGATGCTGTAGGCCGGTGCGCTCGCACAAAAACGATACAACCACAACGACACAAAGAACACGAAGACCAAAACAGGCTGGAAACCGTCGGCGGAAGGACGAGAGAGGTTTTCTATCCTGCAGCCTTTGGACTACCGCCTCCAGCCTTTATTGATTCTTTCCTTCGTGCCCTTTGTGCCGTTGTGGTTGATTCTTCCGGGCCCGCAAACGTCCCCTCACCGCGGCTGTTCCAGTGCCCGCCGCAGATCCAGCACCCGGGTGTGGTCGATACCGGCCGGTCGCTTTTCCAACAACCAGTCGACATCCTCTTCTGATCCCTCCCGCAGCTCGAGCCGGTAACGGACGATCGCTCGCAGCCAGTGGTGCTGGGCGGAATTGGGATCGATTGCGAGAATCGCGTTCAGGTAGCGATGCATGACCGGCGGCTCGCTGCCCGCCAGGCCGAGCAGATTGTGCAGCATCCGCGTGATGATCGCGCGCTTCGGCATGGGGGCCAACTCTTCGTCCGTCAGATCGCGATCCGTGGCCTCCTTGACACGACGGTTGGCCTCCTCCCGGCTCACGGGGGTTGCGCCGTCGTAGACGTCAATCAGTTGCGATTCACCCTGCGCCGGAACGTGCTGAACCACGAAATGGCCAGGCAGTCCGATGCCTTCGACCTTGAGACCGATTCGTCGAGCCAGCTCCAAATACACGATCGACAGCGTGATCGGCAATCCCTCGCGATCGTCGAGCACCTCGTTCAAATAGCTGTTCGCGCGATAGTAATAGTCGACACGGCTGCCGTGGAAGCCATTTTCGTCGAACAGGTATTTTCGCAGCGTGTCGAGTCTGAGCGCTTCGGCGGCGTCCGCCGGCAGTTTGGCCGCGAGCTCGCGGCCCATGCGTTCCAATTCCTCGCGATAGGCGTCGACATCCACCTCTTCGTTGTCCAGTTTGGCCACCAACAAGCCGGCGCGGAACAGATCGATTTTGTCTTCCGGCCCCGTAAGACCTTGCACCAGATCGGCAATCACTCGATGTTCGTGGGCAGTTTGCACGATTTGCCGAAGCTGCGCGGCCTGCTGATCGAGCAGCGTCGCGCGTTGTCGCAACACCGCGGCGCTCCGAGCCGGATCGGCCGCGAGGGCTTCCACGAGTTTTGGGTCGAGCGGGCCCTTGGCCGGAATGTCCGCCACGAGTTTCGCGATCCGCGCGACTTCATCGGCCGGCACGGTGGCGCGGGGGATCTCGCGGGCAATTCGAAAATTCTTGAACTGGGCGTGCGTCTGCCGGAATTTCACGAGTCCCACTTTGCCTGACGTCAGTTCGCCATCGGCCGTTTCCACAACCAGTTCGTCGTTGACATAGCACAAAATCTTTCCTGCTTCCAGACGGACCCGCAGCGTGTTCCAGCCGCCCGATTGATAGTGGCGACTCGGCTGGTCGTGCAAGATCGTCCACGAGCTGACGTCGGGACCATCGAATCGCGTCAGCCGCAAATGTCCATTGGTGGGATAAAAGCCATAGTGCCGATCCTGGCCGTCGGAGTAAAAGGCCAGGCCCGCCGCGCCCGATTCGTCGTTCAACTGCACGGTGACCGCGATTTCGAACGGCCGCTCGGGAACGGGCATTTCCCACAGACACAGCGATCGGCCGCCAAAGCCTTGGCCCAGGCCGTCGACCGTGATTCGCCCGGCCCGTTGGCGCCAGCGGGCGCCGAACAGCGGCTTCCATTCCCGCGGATCGAGCGCGCCGATCGTCAGCCAACGCGACATCGGAATCGGGTTCGGCTTGGCGACAAGTGGTTTGAGCATGTTGGTCGTGACGGCGAAGCCCAAATTGGGCGTGACCAGCGATTTCATCGTGATGATGCCTTGCACGCGGCCGCGCATATCCACCAGCGGTCCGCCGCTGTTGCCCGGCTCGATGGGCATGGCCAACTGAATCATCGGCCGGCCTTCCATCTCTCGCACTCCGGAGACCACGCCGGCCATGACGCTGTTGCGCAGGCCTTGGGGGTTTCCCAAGGCCACGACGCTTTGTCCCTGCTTGAGCGAGTCGGAGTCGCCCAGTTCGAGCGACGGCAGATCTTTGGCGTCGATGC
This sequence comes from Planctomycetia bacterium, assembly GCA_016200205.1. Classification (GTDB taxonomy): domain Bacteria; phylum Planctomycetota; class Planctomycetia; order Pirellulales; family PALSA-1355; genus PALSA-1355. The sequence continues at coordinate 3,991 of JACQFF010000135.1, read as the reverse complement.
GCACAATGGCCAAATCGAGCTGGCGGTCGGAAGCGTGGATCGCGGTAGCGTCGAATTGCCGCCCATCGGCCAGTTGCACGCGAATGGCCCGGCCTTCGCCAATAACGTGAAAATTCGTGGCGATCAGGCCGTCCGGCGCAATCACAAACCCAGATCCGAGCGCCTCGTGCTGCCCGTCGCGGCGGACCGACGTGATTACCGCCACCGATTTGCGAGCCTTCTGGGTCAATTGCTCGACCGACTCTGCGGCCGGCGGCGTAGCCTCACCGGGCGGACTCTCCGCTTGGGCTTCTTGAGCGATCGCGATCGCAACCCACCTGGCCACGATCCCAAGTGTCAAAACGAAAATATGAAGACCACGCATTGAAGAGCCTACTCGCCGCAATTCATTCGACGCAGTCTTGATCATAGGCCACGCAACGCATGGACGCAAAGCAAACCGTTGGGCCGCTCGGTCATGCAAGCTGGAAAACAATAGCGCGAGGCGCAACAGCAGAATACCGTTGCGATTCGTGTTAGCGTCGCGAGGGAAAAGTAATTTCAGGATCAGTGTTTCGGGCCGATCAGCTCGATCAAATTACCGTCGGGATCGCGGACTACCATCAGGGCCATTCCGGCTGGCAAGCCGGCGGGCAGCGCCACGGGCCCCTTGGCCAAAGGCTTCACCCCCGCCTTCTTCAGCCGCTCTAAAGCGGCGTCCGCATCGGCCACGAATATCGTCAAATAGCGATAGCCGAGCTGCGAATGGATGAAGGCGTTGTCGCTCTTCTGACTGGCCACGCCGGGCACTTCCATCAGTTTGAGCTTGGTCGCGGAGTCGCCATCACCGAGCGCAAGCACGCGAATGCTCAGCGCCTGGTTGTCCGTCAAGCCCGCGTCGGCGCAGAAATCAGCCGATACCGAAAAGGCGGGCAATTCCTTGAAACCGATCGCCTCGGTGTAAAACTTGACCGACTTGCCCACCTGGCTGACGACCACGCCCAAGTCGATCGTGCCGCGAGCAAATTCGCTCTTTTCTTCCGCCCTGGCGGTCGATTGAAATCCCAGGACTCCGACGGCACAACCAACGATCGCACACACTCTAAACCGCTTATGAGAAAACATGATCCTTTACTCCCAATAGGTCGATGCGAGACGATGAATCAATTCAAGGTTTATGGTTTCACTCGGTGCCAAACCTCGAGCACGCAGCCGCTGCCGGCCTTCCCGGTGAATTCCCGAGGTCGGTTCTTGTTGGCGCTGTCCAGACAAATCGTGAGCTCGTCCCCATCGACTTGGTAGATCGCCAAATAAATCTTCCCTTTGTCCGCCCCCTCGCCTACGACAATATCCAGTTCTTTCGGATTCTTGGCGGCGTAGAATTTGTAACTGCCATGCTCGTTGAACGCGCCGTTTTGGAAGTGATAATCGGTGCCCGTTACGGTCAGTTTGATTTTTTCGAGCGCGTCGGACGGCGTGAGTTTGCCGTTATTCTCCATCGAGACCGCTCGCCAGGCTCCCTGCCATTTCTCGATATCTTTTTTGGCCACCTGATCGGGCGAATCTGCCGCCAGCAGACAGCCAGCCACGAGCGCCGTCGCAAGGTGCCATCGCACGAAAGAGACTCCGCGAGGAGGTCGAAGGTAAAAACTGCCACGGTAGTGCGGTAGTATGCCGGCGCAAGATTGCGCTGTAAAGCAATCGCTCCGGCCGGGCGCCTCGTCGGCGCTATTGCCCGGTGCGACGTTCTGAAGAGCGCGGCGACGATGGCTGCGGATGGGCAGCCGTTTTATCCTTGGCCTCTTGGAAATCCAGCGCCGCCGAATTGATGCAATATCGCAGCCCTGTCGGACGCGGTCCGTCTCCAAACACATGTCCCAGATGGGCAGCGCAGCGGGCGCAAAGCACTTCAGTCCGCGCCGGCACTTCGCTGAGATCAGGGGCCAGCTTCACGTGGTCCCCGTCGCTTGGCGCGCAGAAACTCGGCCAGCCCGTATGGGAGTCGAATTTGGCTTCCGAGCTGAACAACTCGAGATTGCAGCAAACGCACCGATAGGTGCCAGGCCGCTTGTTGTGCCAGTACTTGCCCGTGTGAGGCCCCTCCGTGGCTTTGCGCCGCGTCACATCAAATTGCTTCGGAGTGAGCAGCTTTTTCCACTCGGCATCGGTCTTGTAAATGGGGACAATTTTGCTGGCCGGCTTCGAATCGTCCGCCACCGGCCCGTCAGCCGCGACTGCCGGGCGGACGTCGCTGCCAATTGCCCCCATCAACCACACCGCAGCCAAGACCGCCGCCGAGCGTCGAAAGCACATGGCACATGCTCCCGTGTTCTGTTGGCCTCCGGCGTGCCCTCACAGGACAGCGCCGAGTCATACCCAGTAGAACCCCGCGTGAAGTCAGCATCCGTGCCCAAGCACTCAAGCAATGATGTCGTGGATGACGTTTCCGAATACGTCGGTCAGCCGTTCCTCTCTTCCTTGGTGAAAATATGTCAGCTTCTCGTGATCCAAACCGAGCAACGCCAGAATCGTTGCATGGAGATCATGCAAGTGTACTTTGTTGACGGTGGCGGCAAAACCAAATTCGTCGGTTTCGCCGTAAGAAATCCCACCTTTGACGCCGCCGCCGGCCATCCACATGGTAAAGCCGTACGGATTGTGATTTCGGCCCGGCGCGCCTTCGCCTTCGGCGATCGGCAGGCGGCCGAATTCGCCGCCCCACACGATCAAGGTGCTCTCCAACAGCCCGCGGCGTTCCAAATCGGTCAGTAGCGCCGCGATCGGCTGATCGGCTTCAGCCCCGTGCCGGCCGTGGTTTTTTTCGATGCTTTCATGGGCATCCCAAGTTTCTTCCAAATGCCCGCCGCCGGAATAAAGCTGCACGAATCGCACGCCGCGCTCCACCAGTCGACGCGCAACCAGGCAGTTGCGGCCGAACTCGTCGGTGGGCTGGCTCCCCACGCCGTACATGTCCAGCGTCTTTTGATCTTCCTTGCCCAGGTCAACCGCCTCGGGAGCTTCGGACTGCATGCGGAAGGCCAGTTCATAGCTTTGAATCCGCGCGGCCAATTCCGATCCGCCGGGCCGTTGGTCGAGATGCTGCTGATTCAGCCTGGCCAGCAAGTCGAGCTGCTCGCGCTGCGAGGCGCGATCGAGCGGTCCGCGCAGGTCCAGCACCGGCTCGCCCACCGGCCGAAACAGCGTGCCTTGGAAACTGGCCGGCATAAAGCCCGATGACCAGTTGGGCTGACCGCTAATCGGACCGCCGCGGCGGTCCATGATCGCCACGTAGCCGGGCAAACTCTGATTCATGGTGCCCAAGCCATACACGGCCCAAGAGCCCAACGACGGGCGGCCGATGAAGATGCTGCCGGTGTTCATCGCCACCAAAGCCGATCCATGCGCGTGGCTGTCGGTGTGGCAAGAACGAATTAGAGCCAACTTGTCGGCATGCTGGCGAACGCGCGGGAAGTAGTCCGAAATCATCAGCCCGCTTTGTCCACCGGGACGAAACTCGCGCCAAGCGGGCGTGAGAAAGCCCATCTTTCGATTGCCCGAGTTGGTAAACTGCTTCTCGGCCGGCAATGGCTGACCGGCGTACTTGGCCAGGCTCGGTTTGTAATCGAACGTGTCGACGTGGCTGGGGCCGCCATTCATCATCAAAAAGATGCACGAGCGGGCTTGGGTCGCGAATTGAGCCGGCTTGGGCACGAGCGGATTCTCATTGTGCGTGGCTTCAGCCGCGCGTGCATGGCGGGCGAAAAAACCCTCCTCGGCTAGCAAACTCGACAGCGCCAGTCCGACAAAGCCGGCGCCCATCTCCCACACGAATTCGCGCCGCGTCTGACCGCATGAAAACAGACCCGCGCCGCTCGGTGGGCGATGCGCGGCGTCAAGATGGTCGAATTGCCGCGGCGGTCTCTCAAAACCCTCTCCCACTGGGACAGGGTAGGGCGAGGGCTGTGCGTTGACTGCGGTCCCCCTCACCCCAGCCCTCTCCCGATGGGAGAGG
>JACQFF010000134.1 GCA_016200205.1 Planctomycetia bacterium | reverse complement strand
CGGCCGGGCAAAGGTCGTACCGCTATCACCGCCGCAGCCTAATATGTTGCGGTCATTTTTGTTTGCGCGGTGCGTGGGTCCTCTTCCAGCGCTCTATGCTGATACCCCACGAAACGATCATGTAGTAGACGGGATAGAAAAGCGACACGAGGGTGAGAGAATAGTCCTGGGCTGGCGCGGATGGATCTGGCGATCGATCCTTTACTCCCAGCGACCAGAGGATCCAAACCAATAGCACGACCCACACGCCACCCAGAAAATTAGTGAGCCGGCTCAGCATGGCGCCTCGACTGGGATACATGTAGTAGCTGGGCACAAACGTCAACAGCGCCAACGCGAAGATCAAGCTGGCCGCGATCCATCCGGGAATCGGCAGCACGTAGAGATAGAAGGCGACGATATTCCAGTACGACGGGAAGCCGACAAAATAGCCGTCGGTCGTTTTGGTCGGGATTTGACAGAACCCGTAACCGCTCGCCAGCAGCGCGAAGACCAACACCCATTCAGTCGCGGTAGGCAGCAGTTCGGCCCGCCAAATGAGAGCCAGCGGCAGCGATGTGAACGTGAGAAAGTCGATGAGGTCGTCGAGTTTCGCGCCATCGAAATGCGGCAGCATCTCTTTGACCCGCAGGCGGCGGGCCAGCGTTCCGTCGGTTGCATCGATCAGACAGGCAATCAGCATCAGCGCAAAGGCTCGGCGAAAATCATCGGCACCACCGCGCACGATGCACACGCCCATGCCGGCCGCAAGCACCAGCCCCAGCGCCGTGTAGAGATGGGCGCTCCACGCCAACGAGCGCCTGAGAGGCGAAAATTCTGGATCCGGACGGAACCGCTCGATCACGCGGGTGCCTCGAAATTTCGCTTACGTCGAAGAAAGGCCATCGGCATCACTGAAATCGTGTTCGTCCTCTGGCCGAGGCAGTGGGCGCGGCGGATCCCAGCTTGCCGTCAGCCGAGAAACAACCGGCAATAGAACGAGCCCGGCCAGCGCGGCCAATGTCCTGACCGGAAACAGGGTAGCATGCTCTGCCGCATCGAACCATAGCTCGGTCGCACCGGGCAGAACACGGGCGAAAATCTCCACATACGGAATCGTCGGCGGCAGCGCGAAGATCGGTTCTCCCCCGCCCAGTCGCAGAATCAAAGACACGAAAAAAGCAACCATCGAGCCCGTGCGGTTTGCCCGCGGATCGAACAATGCGTAGAGCAATTGCGGAAACAACAGCACGAAGACCAGGTCGCCCGTAAAGAACCACAGTCGCTGAACGCTCTGCACGCGCAGCGCCAGAATGGCGGCAACGGCTCCCAGCACCAGAATCGAAACGCGGATCATCCGCCGCATGTTCGCGGCGCCGATATTGGGAGTGAGCAAGCCGCGAAAAATATTCCAACTGATCATCGAGCCGGCCGAGAGGATCGAGGCGCTAAAGCTCGATGTCACGGCCCCGACGATCGCCGCCAAACCGACGACAGCAATTACGGCGGGTGTGGCGTGTTGCAACAGCAGCGGCAAAGCCATCGTGGGAGCCCGCCGCAGTTCCGCGCTGGCTTCGCTGGTCCAGTGATCGAAAGCGAAGGCCGCCAGGCCCAGGACAAGCGGCGGAATCGTCAGGCCGATGGTGATGAGTCCGGCCACGATCGAATGCCACTGGGCCTTGGCTGGGGTTTGGCAGGCCTGGATTCGCTGAAAATAGCAATTCCAGGGAATCCCACCCAGGACGAGCATAAACGTCAGATCCCACCAGCCCACGATTCTTGGCGCCGTCCAGTAGCCTTGGACAGTTAGCGGAGGAACCAGGAAGGCCGCCTCGCGTTTGTTTTGAACATAGTGGTCCCAGCAGGCGTCGAGCCCGCCGACGGCGCCCAGCGCAAAGGGCAGCGCCAAAAACAGCCCAATGGGAATCAACGCAAACTGCACCGTGTCGGTATAGGCCACGCTCCACATTCCGCCCAACACTGTGTAGAGCGTCACCACGGCCGCGGAAACGAGAATCGCGGCGGTCAAATCCGTCCCCAGCAGGACCCCGAACGTGGCGCCGATCGCCATCAACAGTTCGGCGCTCCAAAACACTTCGCCCAACATCGCCGGCACGGACAACACGGCTGCCCAATGCTTTCCGAACCGCGCCGCCAACGGATCGACCAAGGTGACAAACCGCAGTCGTCGCATTTGGCGGGCGAAACAGAAGCCGCCCACGACCAAGCTCAAACCGAAACAGACGCCGCCCTGCCAACCTGACGCCAGGCTCGAAAACACGCCTTCGGCCGTGCCCAGCAGGTATCCGCCGTCGATCCATGTGGCGGCCATGGTCAGGGTGGCGATCCAAAAGGGCATGGCTCGTCCGGCCACGAGCAACTCGGCGGCGGTCCCGAGCTTGTGTCTGCGCGAAGCCATCCAGCCCACCAGCAGAAAAACCGCATATAACCCGACGACGACCGCGGTTCCGCCCCAGTTGACCGGGTGCATGGGTGACTCTCTCCAGCAGCCCCGCAATGACAGAGCCTGCTTGTCTCGAGCATTCCTCGCGGTGATTTATTCCGACCGAGTATTGGCAGCGACTTCCACGTCACGCTTGCTGGCAAGCTCGGGTTGCGAATCGGGCGGCGTCTTGCTGGTGGTAAATAGCAGATAGGGTCGAATCCGAGCAAGCAGGTACGACGACGCCAGATAGACGTCGAGCGTGTGTTGTTTTCCGACCTGGCAGCATGCATCGATCTGGCTGATCTTGGCCGCATCGGTGGCCGGCAACCACGCAGTGTTGATGCCCGTGTAACCCAGGGCTTGCTCGTGGCCGTGATCGGCATAAATCAGGTGGTAGCGTTTCAAGAGTGCATCGCAGCCGTTGTTGACGAGTAAGAGCGAAGCCACTTGCGAAAGCGCGTGGCCGTGGCAACGCCCGGTGAGCAGCCAATCCTTGTCCATCGCAGCGCCCAGTAGCACGGCTTGCATTGGTTGTCGATCGGGGTGCAGCCGCTCGTCAAGCCGACTGCCGTCGATCGCGCCTCCGCCGAGCAGGTGCAGGGCTCCGCTGACGACGCGCGCGCCAAAGCTGTGTCCCCAAAAACTCACCGGCACTTTCGGACTCAAGCGATCCACGAACCAGGCCAAGCAAAATGCGGCCGGGTCGGTACGACAGGCTTTCAAACGCACGTCGTTCAACGGCCCGTGCACCGCTTCACTTGGCCAAGACCAAATCACGAATCGAATGGGCCGCTCGTCGGTACACCGTACAATCGCGCGATAGGCGGCCCAGCCTCTCGTGAACGCTTCCTCGCACGAGATCCGATTGCCGTGAACAAAAATAGTTGTGACCACGTTCTCCTCGCCGGCGGCCAGCAAATCGTCGAGGCTCGCCTGGAGCCAAGAATGCTCGCGCTCATAGCGCCAGTATTGAATATTCGCTACCCGCTGTGGCAGATTACCACAGCCCAGGGAGCGACTGCTGACCAGCCAAAGCTGGTCCTGTGGCCGCGGCAGGGCATCAAAGGCCGTGGGTTCGCCGGCTCGCAACGCCGCGCAGCTAATTTGAATCGCCAGCACAGCAACGAGATTAGCGATCAAACCGACGCTGACGCGCCGATAACGCGAACGATGATTGGAGTGCATGGCTGTCAATCGGGGCGTCAGAATCACGGCAACAACATTCATTGAGAAGACAAGGAATGGTCCCGCGATTCAAAGTTTCTCGGCGGACACCCACCGTGAGGTTTCGTAAAAATGTAGCATTTTTTCTGCGTGTGTGTGGCGATTTTGCAGCATGTCGGAAAAAGTTATCAAGCATCGGTTGCACATTGGTCCGCGCGATGTAGAGTTGCTTAACCCCCACAGCCCTCGCCATGGACCCCGTATGGAATGATGGAGATACGAGCCATGCAGAGGCTTCTTTTATTGACGATCGTAGCATCTTTGGCGGCCGGCTCCACGGGCTGTGCGCGCTGGTCTTCGCGCGGCGCGCCGTGCACCCCGTGCGTGCCGGCGCCGGCATGCACGCCTGGAGTCGAGACCTACGTCACGCCTGGCACCGTGACCACGGTACCGCACTTGACCCCACAGATTATCCCCGGCCAATTGAATCCCGGCCCGGAAACCTACACACCTTCCATCCCATGAGCCGTTTTCGGGCTCAATTAACTCACGGTCCATCGCGAGTCAGCCGTTGACAACCCTGAACAGCGGCCCCTCGCGGTGGACAGTCGGGTTTGTCCCGCCTCGGTCGGCGCTCAACGTTTAGCCCGCTGCCCGCAAGCCCTCACAACCCTAATATCCGGCGTCGGATTCAACGGCGGAATGACCGCACGAGGGACTCTCCGACCAGTTCAAAACGCGCTCTGGGTAGATTAGACTGAAGAGGTATCGAGTGGCGATTGTGCCTGTTCTGGCACTTCCATCGCGCCGCACCCAAGCTAAAGTCCGCGGGATTGTTTACCGTGCGCGTGATTGTTTTCGGCCTGCTTCTGGCGACCGTGCCTGCTACCGCACTGGCCCAATTCAAAGACCAGACCGGCGATAAGGGCCCCAAGCTGGATCGTGAAATCACCGAGCGCATTCAAGTCGGCGAGATCGTCAGCGCTACGGGCGGGAGCTTACAACGCGTGGTAGCCACGGCGCCGGTGCCTACCGACTGGCCGGAACAGCGAGTGAAGATCGTCAATGAAGATATATCGGCCGTGGTGAAAAGTGTTACCTACCGGACGATCCGCGGCGGAGGCGGTTTGAAACAAATGGTGGTCGAAATCCCGCAACTCTCTTCCGGCCAGGAAGCCAAAGCGCTGATCACCTTTGAGGTCGCCCGCAACGCGCTCGTGGCGCCGGCCGACACCAGCTTCTACAGAATCCCCAAAAAGCTCGACCGGCAAATGTTGATTAACATTGGGCCGAGCCCTTATATCGAAAGCCGGCACCCAAAAATCGTCGCGGCCGCCAAGGAAGCGATCGAGGACAAAGAAACCGATTGGCAAAAAGTGGCAGCGATTTACGATTGGGCCCGCGAACACGTGGTGTATAAAAACAGCGAGCTGAAAGGGGCCGCTCGAGCTCTGCACGACAAGGAAGGCGGCGCCGACGAACTGACCTCGCTGTTTATCGCCATGTGCCGCGTCCACAAAATTCCCGCCCGAACGGTCTTCGTCCTGGGGCATTGCTACGCGGAGTTTTATCTGGACGACGATGAGGGCCAGGGACATTGGTTCCCCTGCCAACCGGCTGGCACGCGCTCGTTTGGCGCGATCGACGAGCAGCGTCCAATTCTTCAAAAGGGCGACAACTATAAGAATCCGGAGAATCCCAAGGAGCGGCTGCGCTACGTCACGGAATACTTCTCCGCGGCAGGACGCGGCGGCAAGCCGAGCGTGAAGTTCGTTTCGGAATTGGTGGCCAATTGACGGCACCGACTCGCAAACGAGCGGGAAAACGCCGAGCCCTCGCTGGCGCGTCGGGTTAGTATTGTGCCGTTACCCGGGCCTATTTAATGGCCGATCGTGGCCCCGGCGTGCGGCTCGCGATGGCCATAAAAGCTGTAGAACACGGGCATCAAATTCATCAGCAGCATCGTCGTGATCATGCCGCCCACGACCACGATCGCCAGTGGCTGCTGGGTTTGCGAGCCAATCCGCGTGGAAAACGCGGCGGGCAACATTCCGAAAATCGCCGTTAGACAGGTCATGGTCAAGGGGCGAATCCGCTTCTCCAATCCATCTCGAATCGCCTCGGGTAGCGGCATTCCGTGAGCGCGCCGCTGGTTGAATCCGGAGACCAGAATCAGCCCATTCATCATCCCCACGCCCAAGATCGAGATGAAGCCGACGCCGGCCGAAATGTTGAAGTTCGACGCGGTCAAAATCAAAGCCCACGCACCGCCGATCGAGAGCACGACCACATTGGCGAAGACCACGGCCACGTCGAGGACGGACCCCAACGCGAGATAGAGCAGAATCAAGATCAGAACCAACGAGAGCGCCACAACAATGACGAGCCGGTGAATCGCTTCATTCATTTCCTGGAATTCGCCGCTCCACTTGGCGCGATACGGCCGTGGAAGGGAACCCTTGACTTTCGATTGTGCTTCGGCCACGGCGCTGGCCAGATCGCGATTTCGCACGCTGAACTTGATCGCGATCATTCGTTTGCCCTGCTCGCGGGCGATAGTGGAAGCCCCGGAACGCACGAAATTGCCGTGGCGATCGGGCACGCCGTGTTCGTCGAGGGGCACGACCAGGTCGAGCAGCCGTCTGCGAGGCACGCTGGCGTTGTTGTAAGTGGTATTGAAACTGCTGCCGCTGAAAGCCGGCAACGGCACGCTCGTGCCGCGGAGGTCCAGATCGTTGCTCGACATGCCTCCCAGGGGGTTGTTGTCGGCGATCACACGGTTCTTGATCACGTCGACCGGAATGTCGAGGATCAAGTTCTTGTTCTTCCGCAGCGCGTCCGGCCAGCGAACGGTAATGTCGAAGGTCCTCTCCCCTTCGACCATTTGCGTGAACGCCTTGCCGGCCACGGCAGTCTGCAACGCATCTTGCACCTGCGCCACGCTGACATTCCACATGGCGCATTTTTCGCGATCGATTGCGAATTCGAGATTCGATTGGCCCTTGATGGGGAAAATGCCGACGTTTTCGATCCCGCGCACCGTCACCAGACGCGCACGGACCTTTTTGGCAATCCGTTCCAATTCGTCCAGGTCCGGCCCGAAGATCTTGATTGAATTCTCGCCCTTCACGCCGGAGAGTGTCTCCATCACGTTGTCGCGGATTTGCTGGGAGAAGTTCCAATCCACACCCGTGATCGCATTGTCCAAATCGAATTGCATCTCCTCGATCAACTCATTTTTCGTCCGCGAGCGCATGCCAAACACGCGCAGCCAGCCAGAGCGCTCTTTCAGCTTTGGCCATTCGTCTTCGTGCTTGAGCGGCACCTGAAACTCGGCATTATAGAAACCGGTCGGATCGGTTCCGTCGTCGGGGCGGCCCATCTGGCATAGCACCGCTTGCACCTCCGGATACTTTCGCAGCAGAATGCGCGCCGTCTTCGAGCGCCGCACGACTTCGTCGAGCGCCACCTTGACCGGAAACGTTCCGCGTATGTAGATGTTCCCTTCCTCCAAGGCCGGCATGAACTCGCGGCCCAAGAAGGGCAACGACAGCACGGTCACCGCGAACAGGCCCGCAAATCCGGCGAGCACCCACAGCCGGTGCCGCATCGCGATGTCCAGTTGCCGCAAATAGAACTCCTTCAGGCCGCGCACCAGAACATTGTCGTTGGTTTTCGTGACGCGCTGCATGAAGATCCGGCACAAGACCGGCGAAAGCGTCAGCGCAAACAGCAGCGCGCCGGCCAGGGCAAAGGCATAGGCATCGGCCATGGGACCAAAAATCTGCCCCTCGGGCCCACTCATCGTGAACAATGGCAGCAGGGCGCAAACCATGATCAAGGTGGAAAAGAACAAACTACGCTCCACTTCGCCGGTCGCGCGCAGAATTCGCTCGATGAACGGCAAATCGGGATCCTCGCCCGAACTCAGCCGGCGAAAAATGGCCTCGACCATGATCACCGACGAGTCCACGATGATACCGAAGTCGACTGCTCCCAACGACAACAGGTTCGCCGATTGACCGCGCAGGTAAAGCATGGCAAAGGCGAATAGCAGCGCCAATGGAATGTTGAGCGCCACGATCAGCGCGCTGCGGGTGTGATTCAAAAAAACCAACAGAATGAAGATCACCAATCCGATGCCGACCAGCACGTTTTCGCGCACCGTAGTCGTGGTCCGATGGATGAGATTCGTGCGGTCGTAGATCGTATCCACGTTGACGCCTGGCAACAGCTCGCCGGGGGTTTCATTGAGCTGTTTGACTTTGGCTTGCACGTCGGCTAGGGCCGGCATTGATTTCTCGCCCTTGCGCAACAGCACGATTCCTTGCACCACGTCTTCGTTGTCTTCCCAGAGGCGATTGCCTTGCTCGTCGACGATTTCTTCACCATGCTCATTGAGCTTGGGCTGGCTGGCCGCCACGCGACCGGCTCGCGTGCGACTTCCGACCACCACGCCATGGCGTTCGGCCGGATTGGGACTGAGGTGGCGCCCGCCCTCGACGACGTCGGATATCTTGATCGGCACGTTGTTCGTGGCCGTGAGCACGATCTGGCGAATTTCGCGCAGGCGCCGGCTCTCCTCGCTGCGCAACTGCATGCCGGCGGTCTTGGGATCGATGCCGGGCTTCAACTGTTCAGTCGGGTCTTGGCCGCCGCCGATCAAGCCCAGTCCGCGGACCGCTTGCACCGAATCGCCCTGGCGCAAGTAATCGCCGCCCACGTTGGCGTTGCTTTGCGTAATGGCGGTTTCAAGTTGCTCGAGTGTGATTCCGTATTGTTTCAAGCGAGCCGGGTCAGGCTGAATTTCATAGCGTTTCACGGCCCCGCCAAAACTCACCACGTCGGCAATACGTTGCACGCGGCGGAATTCCTTTTCGAGCTTCCAATCGTTGAGGGATTTCAAATCGTACAACGTGTAAACATCCTTGCCCTGCGCGTCCTTGGGAATTTTGAGGATGTAGCGATAGATTTCCCCCGTCGGAGAAGTCGGCGCAATTTCCGGCTGGACTCCCGGAGGCAGGTCGACCGTATTAAGACGATTGAGGACTTCCAATCGCGCACGGAAATAATCGGTTGAATAGCTGAATTGATTCCGCAGGTGCGACAGCCCGAACAGCGATTTGCTGCGTGAATAGTCGAGCCCCGGCATGCCAGCCAGCGCGATTTCCAGCGGGATCGTGACCTGGCGCTCGACTTCTTCGGCCGAGGCGCCCGGATATTGGGCGACGACTTCCACGATCGCCGGGGCCGGATCGGGGTAAGCCTCGACATTGATGTTGAGAAGCGCAAAGATCCCCACCGACGCCAGCGCGATGGAGGTCAGAATCACCACCAGGCGATTGTGTACTGCCCAGGCGATAAGCCGGTGGACCATGGATTTACCCCTACAAAGTACTGGCTTTTAGGCGCCGCCTTGGGAGGGATCGACACGGCAGCGTCGCGGAAAGACTTAGTTCTCGACCGATTCGCGCTCCGAGGGCGCCGTGGCCAGAGCGCTATCCAGCGCGCCGTCCAGTAAAATGCCTCCCTCGGCGACGACCCATTCGCCGGGCCGGAGCGGTTGACAACCTTGGGCCTCCTCTTCCGCGGTGGGTTGAGAACGCACGAAGGCCACGTCTTGACCGCGACTCGCCAGGGCTACCCTGCGGCGAGCCACTTCCTTGCCGCTCACGTCGGAAGCTACAAACACGACGCACTGCGTTCCTTCTTCGATCAGCGCCGTATCCGGAATCACGACTTCACCCACCACGGCCGGAAGTTCCACGGTGGCGGTAATGAACTGGCCCGCGCGCAGCCGGCCATCTTTATTGTCCAGCCAACCGAAGACGGCGGCAGTATGTTGGTTCGGATCGACGATATTGCCGATCAAGTCAAATGTGGCTGGAATCCCCGCCGTGTCAATCTGCGACTTGAGAGAAATCGTCCAATGACGCTCCTGGGGCCGCAGGGCCTCCAACGCCGGCAGGTCTTCTTCATAGATGTTGGCCCTGACGCTGAGCACGCTCAAGTCGGCGATTTTGAACAGATCGAGATTCGTATCCACGATGTCGCCGGCCACGATGTTCTTTTCCATCACGGTGCCGTCGAAGGGACTGCGGACCTCCACCTCGGCCCAACTCTTGTCGACGGCCATGTCGGCCTCGACATCGCCAGCGTGGATCTTCTTCGCCTCCGCGCGAACGACGGTGATTTCCGCTTCGCTCAGCCGCCAAGAGCGTAACGTGCGCTCCAATCGGTCGACTTCAATAATGTCGGCTTCGTATTTTTGGCTGGCTTCGCGCAACTGCCGTTCGGCAATCACATCCTTGCCGAGCTGTTGCAGGCTGTTCAACTGCGTTTCATCCAAGTACTTCATGGACAGCGCGTTCACCAAGTCGCTCTTTTTTTCGCCGACGTCCTTGCTCCAAACCACTGCCAGCAATTGGCCGCGGGTCACTCGATCGCCAGGCCTCAGGAGCCGCGATTCCGCGGGCTTGGCACCCGGTTCACCCAACAGGTTGCCGCCAATTGAAACGACCTCGCCGGCAAACCGCGAGTGCACGCGCACCATGCGGTTGGGATCGACATCCAGCAAACCCGAAAGATTCAGCGCGTCGTGGGGCGCGGCGCTCTGCACCTGGACCGTTCGCACGCCCAAGGTGTTGATCAGTTCATCGGAAAGCTGCAGCGTGTTAGCCTTGCCCGGCATCAGTTGCAACGATTGGGGGGTCCCGACGCCGGCACTCGCCGGCGCACTGCTGCCCCGCTGGAGTGTCGACGAAATCATCACGCCGACAACCCCAATCAGGCACAAACCCGCGAAGACCCACAACAGGGTTTGCGCCGAACGACGTCCTTTGCTGCTCATAGTCCGCCCAATCAGAATAACCGTGCCTGTTAAACTTCAATTCCTGCCCGGTATGTAACCCTACGACACCCCGGTTATGCAAATCGGCGGTCGTATGAGTTCTACGTAGGAAATTACGCGGAGTTCCACCAGTGTGGTGAGTACTTGGTATGCAATCGGTTGAGAGAATCTGTTCTGCCGGTTAAAGCGACCAAGCCAATTTCAGCGGGGGGAGGCCCAATCGCGGTACCTTATATTCTACGGCACCTTCCCGGATCGCACCGGACTCAGAATCCATTATGCGCGCTGGCGGAAAATGGCTGAAGACCAGACCGAAACCTTACGCAATTGTAATGTTTACGGAAATCGCTCGCTCTGCAGCAGGCCGGCCACTTCGGCCGCGGCAGTCCACCGGGCTTCCTGGTAATTGAGGTACAGCAGATTTGCGTCCACCAGGGCGCGCTGCGCTGCCAGGTAGCGCAGAAAATCAAACTGCCCACGGGCATAGAGCTCGTACATGATACCTTGCACCTCGACTGCGTTGGGCAAGATTTCCTTCTCATATCGCTCAACGGACTGCTGAGCGGTCAGGTATCGGCCCAATGCCGCCGCGGTGGTATTGGCCAGCTCAACGCGTATTCGATTCAACTGCGCCACGGCTGTCCCCACCCCCGCTTGTGCGGCCCGAATGTTCCCTTGATTCCGATTAAACAGCGGGACCACCATCTGAACCTGGTACAAGGCTTGAGCTTGTGGAGCAAAGGCGCCCGGCTGCTGATTCTGGTATCCCCCCATAAAATTGATATTCGGAAACGGCTCGACTTCGGCACGACGCAACACGATCTGCGAACGGGCGATCTCGATTTCCGCGCTGCGGGCCAGCGCGTTGCGTTGAATTACCCCCTGTTGCACGGCGATCAGTTCATAATTGGGGAGTGGCTGCTTCAGGTCCCCGCGCAGGCGGTCAATCGGCGTATCTATCAAGCCTGTCGCGGCGGCCAATTGACGTTTGCTCGTGGCCAGCAACGTGATGGCGTTATTAAGTTCTGTTTCGGCGCGCGAAAGCTCGATTTGCAGTAGCAAGAGATCGCCTCTGGAGCCAAATCCGGCTTTCAAAAGCTGTCTGCCAATGTCGGCCGATTTCCGGGCAATTATGACCATCGCGCCGAGCACATCAACTCGCTGCTGGGACACGAGCACCGTGTAGAACCGCTGTCGAACGGTCGTCAAAACTTCGAAGCGAGCACGCACCAAAGCCAATTCGGCCTCGCGGGCCGCGCGCTCCGCCGCAGCGCTGTCGAGCCCGATTTTTCCCTTTGTAACCAGGTCTTGAATCATATAGGCGTTGTATTGGCTCTGATTCCCGGCCAACTGCGGCGACGCGGTGCCCATCGTGGGGTTCGGATATAGCCTCGCCTGTATTGCCAGACCGCGGGCCGCCATCGCCCGCGTCTCGGCTTCACGAATAGCCGGATTGGTAGAGAGGGCCACCTGTGCCAGTTCGTCGAGAGTCGTGGTTTGCGTCGAATCCTCCTGGCCGCTAGGAATCGGCTCCGGCGCGCGGTCGGCCGAGGGGGCCGGCTCAATCGTTGGCTGCACCGCTGCGGAAACCTGGACTCCCTCGAAGCGTCGCTGCGGAAAAGTGGGAGGCAAACGCGTGACCCTCAATTGAGGGGAATTATCGTCGCCATGGACGAGGGTCGGATCCTGCTTCGGCGCTTGAGCGCGCAAGTCGGCGCACAACACCATGGCAAGCACCAAGGCGGCTCCACTCCGCAAAATTGGCGTGGCCGAAGCCCCAATCGGCCGGTCAAAACTGGCTCGCCTTTTCGGCGCGGCTAGGAAACGCAATGGGAAGCACCCCGATCTGTCATGAAGGTTCGGCCCGACTGGTGGCCCATTTGGCGAACTAAAAGTCGTCACAAATCGCACGGTTCGCGCGTTCGCTATCACCGCTGATAACGTCGGCCTCCTTAGGATCGTTAAAGCACGCAAGATTTGTAAAATCTATTCGCGACCAGCCTCAGACCGGCGCTATCTTGCGTATTTCTCCGCATTGGCGGGATGTCCAAGCCAAACTCGTGCTCGGAGATGCTTCCTAAGCCACACGGTCCAGCGAGGCTGCGTGCAAATTCAATAGCAGGTCCTTGCTGCCACCCTATTAAATGGACATTGAAATCCGTATTCTAAAGGGAGATTCGGAGTGGACTGGGCGGCCGCTGATTGGCTCAATCGAGCCAGTGGGAGGAAAGTCCGGGCTCCACAGGACAGGGTGGTGGGTAATGCCCACCGGCCGCAAGGCCCGGGAAAGTGCAACAGAAAGCAAACCGCCTACGAAGGTCCGCCTTCGCAGGTAAGGGTGAAACGGCGAGGTAAGAGCTCACCAGCAGGCTGGGCAACCAGCCTGGCTAGGCAAACCCCACCAGGAGCAAGGCCAAACAGAGAGGACAAGGGGTGACCCTTGGCGGGCTAGTCCGGCCCGCTATCACTTTCGGGTAGGCCGCTTGAGGATCTGAGTAATCAGATTCCTAGAAAAATGGCCGCTCCCCTGCGGCATTACTGCCGCAGGGGGACAGAACCCGGCTTATAGGTCCACTCCGAATCTTCTTGTTCGCGCCCACACCGTCGCCGTTCAAGTCGACAACTCTTCCGCCGCCGCCGCCTCGGCCGGCACCAGATCTTCGTCAACGACCTGAAGCAACTTCGATATACACAGCTTGTTCATGCTGGTATGTCGATCATGAGCTTCGACTCGCAGTGATTCGTGCAGGCTCTTGGGCAACCGGACCGTGATCACGCGCGTCGGCTCCCGAGGGCCCCCCGGCAGGTCGGCGTCGTTCTCGCGCAGCTTTGCTAGCATCTGCTGGATCTTTTGATACTCGGGAGTCTGTTCGAACTCGGTTAAAGTCTCTGGAGTCGAGTAAAACTGGCGAACGATTCCATCCACGCCTAGCACTTCGCGAAAAAATGTGACCCAACTGGGCCGCTGACGAAAAATCTCGTCGGCAACGCGAAAGACATCTTGTCGCTGCTCGTTCATTTTCAATCTCCTGAAACGGGATGTTCGGAAGGACACGGGCCTACGTGACCCTTAACGACCGAATCGTACAGGACGATCAAGACCAGCACGGATGTCATTTCTTTGATAGCAGTTGCGTCACGAACACAAGGCTGCACATGTTTTGTGCTCCCCTGCTTCAGAACGAGGCAAGGCCATGTTGCACAAAAAATAGGCATCGGTCATTTTCCCGTTTGCCAAATGTCCAGTGATAGCACTTTCGAAAAACTTGAAAAATTCTTCCAGAATCTCGCAGCGGGCAAAAGAAAACGGCCCGTCCTAGACAAAATGGGACGAGCCGTTGATTCAAATGAAATAGGAGAACTCAGGAGAGTTCGATACGCACCTGCTCCAACAGCTTTTTTGTGGCTCGAATTCCATCGGGCTCGGAAAGTTTCGACCCCTCATACTCGACACCCAAGTACCCGTGGAATCCGGCATCCAGTACGATCTTCAACATTCTGCGAAAATCGGTGTGGGTTTCGTTCCCCCGCTCGTCGAAGTCGTGGCTTTTGGCGCTGACGCCTTTCGCGAAGGGCATCATTTCCTGGACGCCTTTGTAGCGATCGTAGTCGGTAAAATTACCGAAGTCCGGCAAAGTACCGCAATTTGGCAGATTCACTGCTTTAATAATTGACGACAGCCACTTGCCATCGGAAGACAAGCCGCCGTGGTTCTCGACAATCACTCCGATACCAGCCGACGCCCCGAACTCGGTCAGCCGCCGCAAGCCGTCGGTCACTAGCTTGGCCTGTTCTTCGGGGGTCCCCTTCGAATAAGCATTCACGCGGATCGAGTGGCAACCAAGGAATTTGGCCGCTTCCACCCAAGGATAATGGCGCTCGATGGCTTTGGTCCGTCGGGCAGAATCGGGGTCGCCTAAATTGCCCTCGTCATCGATCATGATCAGCACGTTTTTCACGCCCTGATCGGCCGCTCGGGTCTTCATTTCCGCCAAGTATTTCTGATCTTTGGCCTTGTCCTTGAAGAACTGATTGACATATTCAACCGCATCGATGCCATATTCGGTCGTGGCCTGCTGGGCAAAATCGAGATTGCTCAACTTGCCGCTAAACAGCGTCTTGTGCAGCGACCACTCGGCCAGCGAGATCTTGAATAACAAGGGTTTTTCGTCGGCTAACGCACGATTTTCGCTCAGGGTGGCCAAGCCCAAGCCCGCGGCGGCAAAAGCCGATTGCTGGAGAAAGCCACGGCGATTCACCGAAAAATTCATGGGTGCAAATCCGCGAGGTGACGGGACCAAAGAGAATCCTTACGAACACGACGTCCAAACACAAATGTTTGGCCAGCGCTTGCCAGCAATGTAGTCCAATTCGCCTGGAAAGCAATCACCGCAAGGCCCAGACAAGCCGCGCACGATGCGAGCCCGAAATCACAAGCTCCGTGGACTGAAATCACCCAATTGGCGCGCTGCATACGAGGAGACAGAACTGGGTGGCCTTCGCTGGCGGTCGCTATAGTGCGCGACGTCTGGCGAGAGAATTCGTGAAAAATGACGCAATCCGCCGTAACTCCAACTGGCACTTCCGGTTACTTGTTTGACGAGCAGAATTTAGTTGATTAAAATATCTGCAATCAGAGTACGCGCCCGATCCAGGCAATCTGAAGGACGTTCGTCCGACAGCCTGCGGCCGTTATCGGATTGCGATTGTTCTCGTCACTGATTCGCAATCCAGGGGTGGCGAGTTGGACAGTCTAGCGCTCGACGTTTTGCCAGGCGATTGGCGAGGATATTGATGAGCGAAGCATCCAGCCATAAGGCCACACCGGTGACGCCCTCGGAGTCGAGCGCAGCCCCCAAAACCGCTGGTGGCGAGGGCTCGAACCGTTCGGCTCCGCAGGACCTGACAGACCCTCAAATGACTGTGATTTCAGCCCGTCCGCCGCTCGCCAATTTGCAGTTGGGACGCGGGGTGCCGCCACTCGAGGCGGGCAGCCTGTTGGAAGGCGAGCGGCTGGGCCAATTTCTGTTGCAGAAATTTGTGGGCGGCGGGGGCATGGGCGTCGTCTTTCGAGCGCTCGACACCACGCTGAATCGCGAGGTCGCGGTCAAAGTCCTGTCGCGCGATCAATCGGCCGACGAAGAAACGCTCCGCCGCTTCCGCAACGAAGCCCAATCGGCCGCACGGCTGAACCACGACAACATCGCCCGCGTGCATTACGTGGGCGAGGACCGCGGAGTGCACTACATCGTCTTCGAGTTCATTGAAGGAGTGAACATCCGCGATTTAGTCGAGCAGAAAGGGCCGCTGCCGCTTCCCGAGGCGCTCAGCTACACCTTTCAAATCGCCGAGGCCCTGGCCCATGCCAGCCAGCGCGACGTGATACATCGAGACATCAAACCCTCGAACGTTCTGATCACTCCCGACGGCAAAGCCAAGCTGGTCGATATGGGTCTGGCAAGGCTTAACCAGGTCGCGCACTCCGACAACGACTTGACGGCCAGCGGCGTGACGCTGGGAACGTTCGACTACATTTCGCCCGAACAGGCCCGCGATCCACGCAGCGCCGACGTGCGCAGCGATCTCTATTCGCTGGGCTGCTCGTTCTTTTACATGCTCACGGGCAGGCCTCCCTTTCCCGACGGCACCGTGCTGCAGAAGCTGCTGCAACATCAAGCCGATCATCCGCCCGATCCGCGCGCCGCCAGGCCCGAACTGCCGATCGAGGTGACCCAGATCTTGGCACGGCTGTTGGCCAAAAATCCGCTTCAGCGCTACCAGCAGCCCGGCGAATTGAGTGAAGAGCTCGCCGCGTTGGGCGAAAAGCTGGGAATGCAACTCAGCTCCTCGCGGACCGCGTGGGTACCTCCGCGTCCCAATCCGATCGCGCGCTGGCAGCATCATTTGCCGTGGATCGTTCCGATCGGGGCTCTGTGTCTGATTGTCTTGGGGCTCGATTTTTATTGGTCCTCCGCGCATCACGAAATTGTCGGTCCGATCGCGCCGGCGGGCACCGCGGCGAATGCCGATTCATCGCACAACGCAACGACCGTGCCGCCGACGAACCCGCCGGCAACCGGTCCGCACTTTATTTCCAACAAGCCGGTGGTTCCGCCGTTGGCTCCCAAGCCCGCGGTTTCAACCCCTAGCGCGCGTGCCGGTGAGCCGCCGGGAGCCGAGTTCCTCCCGGATGCTCCGCAGGGCGTGCCCCCGGAATCCGCGCCATGGATGCGCCGACTGGCTACCTTGTCGTGGGGAGCGGAATTGAATTTCGAGGAATTGACGGCGCGGGCTGCCGACGCCGTCAAACTCGGCTCGCAAGTCGCGCCCCGCCCGCTGGGCCCTCCGGAAGACGCGGCAATTTCCACCGGCCAGCCGGCGGTCGACGCGGCCGAGATCAAGCCAAAGTCCAAACCGATCGCCCCAAGAGACGGACTGTTGACCGTGAGTGATGGCCCAGCGGGTGCTGGCAACTATGCGACTTTGCACGCCGCATGCAGCGATGCCAAAAGCGGCGACATCATCGAATTGCGCTACAATGGCCGCCGTCTTGAAAAAGCAATCACCATCTCGAATCTCAAACTGACCATTCGTGCCGGTGAACAGTATCAGCCCGTGGTCGTATTTCGTCCCGAGCCCGATCCAGTCAAGTTTCCTCCCAGCATGTTGAGCATCGCGGGCGGGCAGCTCAACGTCAGCAATGTTCATTGGGAACTCGATTTGCCGCGCGACGTGCCGGCTGATTGGGCCCTGTTCGAAACGCGCCGGGCCGACCTGGTGCGATTCGAGAAATGCACCTTTACCGTTCGCAATGCTTCGCTCGGCCAGACCGCCTACCATGCCGGCGTCGCTTTTTTCGACATCAAGGCGCCCCCCGGCACCAACGTGATGGCCATGGATCCGAATGTCATGGAGGACCAGATCGTCACGATCGAATTGCAGCACTGTATTGCGCGGGGCGAAGCGGCGTTCGTTCGCAGTAACGAGTTGCAGGCATTTCGGCTTACTTGGGACAATGGACTGTTGGCCACCAGCGAGCGATTGCTGGTAGCCGCGGGCGGTCCTTCGCAACCGCGGCAACTCGGGCATACCCAGCTCCACCTCGCTCACCTCACGGCGATGCTTCACAACGGCTTGGCTCTCTTGATTAACAGCGAAGACGCCCCCTACCAGTTGCTCACCGAGATCGATTGTGTGGACAGCATCCTGGTGTCAACGGCCAGGCCGCCGCTGATTGAACAGCGCGGTTCGGATCGGATCGAGGAGTACCTCGCGCGATTGCAATGGAATGGCGATCGCGATTTCTTCGCGGGCTTCGAAACATTCTGGCAAATTCTCAACAATGCCGAGGCAGCCGGCTCGAAGCAGATGAGCTTCGCGGATTGGCAACAATTCTGGGGCGACAGCCGATCGCGTTTGGCCACGCGTGACTCAGTGGTTTGGAAGCACTTGCCCGGCACGAACCGTCCTTTCCACACGCATACGCCCAACGATTATGCGTTGGACCTCGACGTCACGCATAAGGGGGCCTCGGGCGGTGCCAGCGACGGCCTCGATGCCGGCTGCCTGGTCAAGCAGTTGCCTCTCTTGCCGCCGGATGAGCGCGGTGAAACGAAACCGACGCCGCGCAACTCCATTTTGCCCGCGCGCGGCGCGAATGGTTCGTAAGAACCTGGCGAACCACCACCAACCTGCACGCGGTGCGGCATTGTCGGGAGGCGGCTCGTCGGGAGGCGGCTCGCTTGACAGGCCTTTGTGGACTGATTCTACTAGCAGTCAGTAGCGGATGCCCACCAAATATCCTGCCTCCTTATCCTCGCGTGTGACCCTCCGTCAGTTTCAAAATTCCGCTATTTTGGCAGGTCGACTTGCATTGGAGATCGATCTTTATGAAGAACTTGTGCTTGCTGGCCTTATCGTGCTTCGTAGTGCTAGCCGTTGTCCAATCGGCCCACGCAATCCCGGCGTTCAACAAGGAATTTGAGAACAAGTATGTGAAAAAGGAGTCCACCAACGATTCAGAAAAGGCGTTGGCGGCCGCCGTGGCCAAGGTGAAGTGCAATGTGTGCCACATGGGCAAGACCAAAAAAGTCCGCAATGAATACGGCAAGGCTCTCGACGAACTGCTGGACAAGAAAACTGACATCAAGGACATTCCCAAGATTCAAGCCGCGTTGGAAAAAGTCGCCGGCATGAAGTCCAATCCCAACGATCCCAGCTCCCCGACCTTTGGCGAGTTGCTCGAGCAAGGCAAACTGCCCGGGGGCGAAGAATCCGCGGCACCCGCGGCATCTGACGGAGAATAACCACGATCCACTTGCCGCGGAAGTCAGTTGCAGGCCGGTCCTTCGGGCCCGGCCTGCTTTTTTAATGGTCTTTGCGGTCTCGCCGATGCGCCGCCAAAGCGGGACTTCAGCGCCTTGCGTTCGCCGGATCATGCCACAACACGTCGACGTAGTGAACACCGACAGTACGAGTCGCACGATCGACCGACCCCTCCAGCCGATTCTTTCCAGCCGCCAGCGGCACCGTTTTGAAAATCGCCTGTTGGGCACCCTCGGCAAGCGATGCCTTGAGCTCCAGTTCACCGACGCGCAAGCGGACCACCATCGCGGAATCTTGCGGCGGCATCCGCAAGGTGATGTCATACGTCCCGGCGTCCGCCGCTTCAATTTCCCAGTGTCCCAAGCTGTCTTCGGCCCACCCGGCGCGCGGGCCGCGCCAGTCCTGCCGCGTGAGCGTGACGGGGTTTTCGTGCTTCGTGCCGACGATAATTCGCGGAGCGGGATAACCTCGCGTGCGACTGACATCGGCAAACCACGATTCGTAGGCCGATTTCATCCGCTCCGCCACGGCCGCATTCTGGTCGATGAAATTGTGCCGCTCGCCCGCATCGGCCGACATATCGTACAACGCCCACGCCGCCGTAAATTTTTCGAGGCCATCGCGCCCAGCCGGCTGCACCAGCTTATACCGCGACGAACGAACGGCGCACGCGCGATATCGCTCGGGCTGGTCGCCACGATGCCACTGAAAAAACAACATTCGATCCGGCCATTGCACTTGCTCGCCCCGCAATAAACCCAACAGACTAACGCCGTCAAAGGCGATATCCGCCGGCCGCTCGATGCCGCACGCCTCCAACAGCGTCGGGGCGATGTCAATGTGGGCCGCGACTTGCGCGACTTTGGAACCCGCGGGAAATTTGCCGGGCCAACGCGCCAGGCAGGGCACCCGAATGCCGCCGTCGTGCACGCTTCCTTTCAGATCGTTCAAAATACCGTTATAGCGCGCCTGTTGCGGACCATTGTCGGTCATGAAAATAACGACGGTGTCGTTCTGCAATTCGAGCTCTTCAAGTTTGGCGAACAGACGTCCCAGATTATCGTCAATGTTCGCGATCATTCCATAAACCTTGGCCGTGTCAGCACCGAGGCCCATTGATTGGTACCGCTCGTGATACTCGCGAGGGACCTGCAAGGGGGTATGCGGACAATTGAACGCCAAATAAGCAAAGAACGGCTCTTGGGAATGTTCGCTTATGAATCGCATCGCCGCGTCGGTAAAAATATCGCTGGCATAGCCACGCGCTTTCACTTCCTCGCCGTTGTGCTGTAACACGGGATCGAAGTAGCTATTGCCCGGCGGATCGGCCGGCTGTCCGATGCCGCCTCCGCCATGGACCAAGGCTTCTTGAAATCCTTGATCGATTGCGCGCGACGGGTAATGGTCGCCCAAATGCCATTTGCCGAAAATTCCGGTGCGATAGCCGGCCGCAACGAACATTTCGGCCAACGTGACTTCATCGCCGGCCATGGTGGAACGGCCCAAATAGGTGTCGACCACGCCCGTGCGATAGTTGTATCGGCCCGTCAACAAGCTAGCGCGCGTGGGACTGCAAACCGGGCAAACATAGAACTGTTCGAGCTCAACGCTGGCACGGGCCAGGCGATCGAGGTGGGGCGTCTTGAGATGCGAATTGCCATGAAAACCCACATCACCCCAGCCTTGATCGTCGGTGACGATCAGCAGCACGTTGGGCCCGCGAGACCGACCGGCTGCAAGATGGCAGTGCCACATCAGGCAGCTTACCAGGACGGCCAGGCAGGCAACCGCGCGTGACATGCTGGGGGTCCTGCTTTTTTAATCGAGGCGGATGTGAATGCGAGTGCGAAATGCGCCGCCCGGCGGCAAGATCCGCAAACCGGGATCGATTCCCTTTTCGCGCAGCGTGAACGCGTCGGGAACGGTAGTGTACGGTTCGATGCAAACCGCTTCGCGATGCGGCGGATTGTAGATCACGCACGCCGTGAACTGATCGTCGAATGTCATGGCCATCGTGCGGCGGCTGTGTGGGTCGTGCACCGTGGTGACGCAACGATGATTTTCGAATTTGAGTCCGCCGAACACGCTGTCGAGCTTCATTGCACTCACGAGCATTCCGCGCGAAAGCTCGGCCGCAACGGCAGGCGACGTCTTGCGGCCGGTCGGCAACAATCCTTCCAGCTCCCAGCTAGATTCCGCCGGCACGGTGACGCGACACTCGGCGCCCGTCGAGCCACCCAGTGGCACGCGAAAGTAGCCGTGGGTCCCAAAACCAAACGGCAATGGCCTGGTATCCGGATTCTCAATCAAAAACTCGCTGACCAACGTATTGCCGACGAGTTGGTAATCGGCCGTAATTCGAAAATCGGCGGGCCAATGCTTCAGGAGTGAAGCGTCGTCGAGCGAGGCTTGAAATTGTCCCGTGACACGATTACCCGCCTGGTGAGTCACTCGCCACGGTCGGTTGATCACAAACCCGTGAATGGCGTTACCCAAACTATCACCAGCTTCCAGAGCATATTGCTTGCCCTCGAACCGAAACGAGGTGCCGCGGATCCGGCCCGCGAAAGGAAACATCAGGGGAATGCCACTTCCCGAAGGCCGGCCAGCGCCCGCGGAGAAATCGGGGGCCGACCACAAGACCTCGATCGGCCCGGGGGAATTGACAGCCACAAAACTGTAACAATTAAAACCCATGCTGGGCAGGATCCTGGCCTGTGCGCCGCTCGCGGGATCCGAAATGGTAAGTGTTTCTAGTGCCATAATGAATCGAGGTGTTATTTTGACTCGACAACAAGTGATCGGCCGTGAACTGCCCCTATTGGAACCCAAGCTGCGCCGGAAACAAGATGAAAATGATGTTTTGCGGCAGCGCGCCCCGCGGTACTCGGCGGCGACGAGCCACGATCCATCGACAACATCGAGTGATGAATTCGACAGCGAGTGCCCACCATCAACAAAACCACAAGCATCATGACCGCGATCGCGTTGCGGATTTGGCGCGATTCGCGATCGCCCAGCGCGATGCCGGCCAGAGAGTGCATCAATTGCAATGTCAGCAAAAGCGACGTTATGAACAGGCCGGTGGCGAGCCAATCGCCGCCGAAGAGGGGATCGCGGGCCGTATCGGGCATTTCCATCGCAACCCAAAGCCCCGTGGGAATCTGAAGCAGCGTCGGCACGAGGGCGAGTAGCGCGCCCCCTTTAATCAATCGCATTCGGGACGGATCGCGATCGTCGCCGCGTTCGATGCGCAAGGCCAAACCCATCAGGGCCATGCCCGATACTGCGAATCCGGCCAGCCACACGTGGGCCACGCGCGAAAGCACTTCGCAATCCAGTAGCATCCGCTGGTAGCCGGACCGATCGAGCGAGGAGTTCAAAAGATCGGTCCGCGTGGTCAGCACGGAAATGATGGCAAATAGCGCCGGAAAGTGGAGCAACAGGTTCGACGCGGCGGCGATTGCCAGCGCCCGATGCGCGAGCCGTCGCTGCCGCCAGCGCTGCCAAAGCCCCTGATAGGCGCCCATGCAGGCAAAAAAGAAAAATAATTCCCCCAGCGCAAACCAGAGCCGATCGCGGGGAATCGTGGCCACAGCCGAAAAGTAAGTTTGATCGTCGAGCCACCACCGGATCGCCAGGAGCAGGCACCCCACCACGATGCCGCCGGCCAAGGCCCAATTGGCCCAGCGGGCCAATCTCAAGCCCACGCGACCTGCCACTTCGTCCGCGTGACGAGTTTCTCTCCATTCCAGCCAGACACAGACAAAGGGGCCGGTCATGGCGATATCGACCAGTACCAAATGCACGCTTAGGAGCACGACCAGGACTACTGCCAGCACGTCCAAACCTCAGCGGGTGAAAAAAACCGAAACTGAACTCACCGCGAATCCGACGCAATCGGGAGATTGCACCCAACGGACTGTTTTACCCCGGCGACAAAAAAACGTACTGCTAGCCTGACAACACAGGAAAGCGGTACGCATGAAAATCACAAGCCGAAGAGCGCGTAATGACCCGTCCCAGTGCGCTTAGTTTTCCATGATTTTGGCCAGGCTGGCAAGCGCATGTTGCGCGATTTCGATGCCGCCCAAACGCTTGGCCAACACTTTCGCCGCCATCAAGTGGTCGAGCGAAACTGAGCCGGCCACGCGCCCCGCCGGGGAGTTTCGATGCCGCGACAGCGTCTTGCGCACGCCACTGACTTGCGCCGATGAAACAACGACGCCGCGGGTCGCCAGCGCCAAGATCACATCGCGCGGGCGAGCCTTGACGCCCAATTCGCGCAACATTCCGCGAATCGCATCGGCCTTGCTAATAGGCGAAGTCTCGTTTCGTCGCGCGCGCGACTTCTTGGCGCCGGCTTTCGAACGATTTCGTCCCTGTTTGATCTTGTTAATCAACGCATCCGAGGCTTTTACTCCGCGCTCTTGCAATCCCACCTTGATCTCTTTCACGGTGGCCTTGGGCTGCCGGCTGAGAATTTCTCGAATCGTGTCGCTCTTGTTCGCGCCTTTTGCGCTTGCTTGCTTTTTCGCCAAGGTCGGGCTCTCCACGAAGAAAAACGATTCAATACAGTTCCACTACACCGCAATCGGTCTGGCTAGCTTATACCGAACCGCGCGATTGGGGAAGCGAGCGGCCTGAGAATTCATGTGATTGGTAACAGTTTCGAAATTCGTGCTCATTCTCGCGCGGTGCACGACGAGCTTAGAACAACCGGACGTGCCCTGCTAGCGGGGTGAGCGTGGCACCATCTCTCGCGCTAGCCATCTCACTTCAACGCACGCGCGAAGCGAATTGCCGCGCTTGGCCACATCAGCCGCGCAAAACCAATTGTTTGCGCCTTGGCCTACACGATCGACGGTTGCTAATCGCTCGCAAGGTATTGTATCCGTCATCGGACGAAGCACGGATTTGCAGGCGACGGCGTCTCAACCGCGCCAGGCTCACCAACGGCGTCCGATCTGCGCCACTCTCACATGGGCAGCGTCCTAAGCCAGTAGACTTTCCACTATGCCGCGGGCGATTAGCTCAGTTGGTTAGAGCGCCACGTTTACACCGTGGATGTCGGGGGTTCGAGTCCCTCATCGCCCACTGGTTTTAAGTCCCGCCGAAATCTTGCCTTAGATTACCTGCCAGCGGTTGGCAGTGCGGCCCGTTTCCCGAGCGAAAAACGGTATGTACCGTTTTGAGCCTAGAAAAAAGGGGTTGCACCATGCCGATTCTCACTAGCGAAAAGCTACCGAAGTACCGCAGGCACCGGGCCTCTGGTCAAGCCGTCGTCACGCTGGCCGGCCGCGATCACTATCTCGGCCCGCACGGCACGAAGGCCAGCAAGCTCGAATACGACCGCCTTATCGCCCAATGGCTGGCCAACGGCCGCACCCTGACGACACCGGGCGACGATCTAACCATCGTCGAGGTGTTGGCACGATTCAGGCGATTTGCCGTCGGGCACTATCGGCGAAGCGGCCGGGCGACAAGATCGCTCGGCAACATCGACGATGCGATCAGGCCGGTCAAGCTCCTGTTCGGCCGCGAGAGGGTCCTGGACTTCGGCCCGTTGAAGTTGAAGGCGGTTCAAGCCGCGATGGTCGAGGCGGGGCTCTCACGCGGAGTGGTCAATCGGAGAATCAGCATTGTCAAACGGGTGTTCAAATGGACCGTGAGCGAAGAATTGGCACCCCCGAGTCTGGCCCATGCTCTGGCGTCGGTGAGCGGTCTACAGCGAGGTTGAACCAAAGCCCCGGAAACCGTGCCAATCAAGCCGGTAAGTGACGCCGACGTGGACGCCACCCTACCCCACCTGCCCGCCGTCGTGGCCGATATCGTGCGTTTTCAGCGCCTGACCGGCTGCCGGCCGACGGAAGCCTGTATCGTTCGCCCCATCGACGTGGACCGCACGGGCACCGTCTGGCTCTATCGGCCGCATTTTCACAAAACGGAGCACCACGGCCGAGAGCGAATTGTTTTCGTTGGCCCAAAGGCTCAAGAAATCTTGCGACCCTACTTGCTTCGCCCGGCCGAGACATACTGTTTCGTCCCGGCCGAGAGTGAACGCAAGCGGCTTGCCGCTTTGCACGCCAAACGCAAAACGCCCCTATCGTGTGGAAACCGGCCCGGAACAAACCGCCGCCGCAAGCCCAAGCACCAACCAGGCGAGCGGTACGCCAAGGATGCCCTCAATCGTGCGATTGCCCGAGCCTGTGAAGCGGCCGGCATCGACAAGTGGGCGCCAAACAGACTACGGCACAGCATGGCCACCGAAGTACGCCGGAAGTTTGGGCTGGAGGCAGTTCAAGTTTTGTTAGGGCACAGCCGAGCGGACGTTTCGCAAATCTACGCCGCAAGAGATGAGGGTTTGGGCGTCAGGGTTGCGGCCGAAGTCGGATAGAATCATTCTCACTTGCCGGGTTGCGGGCCGTACACCCGCGATTGGCCGGCTGTGGTTTGTGGCAAGCACCTACGCCACGGCCCAGCCGTCCGCCCGGCGGAAAGTAGGTGCCATCATGGGCGAAGCCATTCTTCAGGCCGACGATTTTCCCAACGCGTTTCGGTTTCCCTTGCCTCTCGATTGGGAAGGTGCTCCGCCTGCGGAGCCGATCAAGACGCTGGCCGACGTGCTCGCCTGGCTTGAGCCGATGGCCGCCAACGTCGTGCTAATGCGCGAGCATTCCACCGCGTTTCAACCCGATGCCGCGCTCGATGCCGCGCAACAGCTTTTGCGAAACGTAGATCGACTATCGGCGCACTTGGCGCACTTGGGAGAAAAAGACTTCCCGCGATGCACTGCCAATCCCGGCACATTGCACAACGCCGAAATGGCGATTGTGGAAATCGTGCGCTGGCTCCGCTCGAAAACTCCCGGCGTATCCGAAAAGAACGAGCCCGAGCCGCGCCCCGTCGTCCAATTGCGCGGCATCGCACAGAATCCAATCGTCAACGGGAAGATAGTTAAATCGCTGAGCGAGCCGCGGTACAAAGTAATCGAGGCCCTCATTGCCGCCGGTCCCGACGGATTGAGCAAGCCGGATTTAGAGAGTCAAAGCGGCAAAGGCGACGCGGTGAAGTATCTTCGAGAGTTGAGAAAACTGACCGGCTGGAAATCGGCAATCAAGATGGCCGGTGGTCCCTGGCAGCGATATGCGATCGTGCACCGCTAACACAAAATCCCACTCTTCCACCATTATCCCACCACTCATTTCTCGCTGTCTCGGTGTACCGTGTGGTTGTTGACTTCATTCGTCACAACTAATGGTTCGACCCATGATAATTGACATCGAGAACGATAACTTACTGACGCTGAGCCAAGCCGCAAAGTTGCTACCTCATGCGCCGTCCCCGTCAACGATTTGGCGTTGGTATCGAAGAGGCGTTGGTGGTCGACGATTATCGGTCGTGAAAATCGGCGCCCGGACGTACACAACATGGCGCGCACTTTCGGAATTTGCGCGCTTCGAAGGCGACAACGACAGTGCCCCGACGATCCGCTCGACGGCCGAACGTGAACGCGCGATTCGAGCGGCGGAAACCGAACTCACCGACGCAGAAATTTAGCCCCAGAGACGCCGACGGCCAGCACCCCGGAAGAGTCTGGCCGCGGCGAAAATCCCAATGCCACCTCATCCTACCAGACGCCCGCCGAGCCGCAAAGCCAGCCGCCCCTCGCGGAAATCCAAGCCGATTCGCCTCCGTCGTGGCCCGGAATCCGAGCGGCAAAACGGAGAACTCAGACTAGACTCAGTTTCAGAAATCCGGC
>JACQFF010000144.1 GCA_016200205.1 Planctomycetia bacterium | reverse complement strand
TGACCACGATCCCAGCGACGGCCGACACGGTCAGCCCCCACACGATCGGCTCCAGGTTCCACAACATGTAAGCCTGAAACGCCGTGCCGTCGATGATCGATCCGGCAATGAATAGCGCCAGGATCGTGCCCGCCCCGGCCAGCATCGCCGCCATCGTTCCGGCCGCGGTCGCTCGCCGCCAAAACGAGAGCATCAAGGCCGGCGCCACAAACGTCGAGGCCGTGGTGGTGGTGCTAAAGACGATCAACGATTGCAAAAACCCGACCGGCCGAATGTTCGACGCCACGCCGATCAGGCCAAAGAGGATCATCACCACGTGTGACATGCGGCGGATTTCGTCGTCTCCGGCCCGGGGGCGCAAAAACCGCTGATAAATGTCGCGGACCAGGCCCGAGGCGATCACCACCAGGTAGGTGCTCACCGTGGCCATCACCGCGCCGAACGGGGCCGCCAGAATCAAGCCGCCGATAAACGAGCCGCCGGTCCACTCGCGCGTCGACCAGATCGCCAGCCGGGGAATGATCTCGTCCTCGTGCGGCACGTTGGGCATCAAAGCTCGGCCGCAGATGCAGATTACGATCAGCGGAATATAGATCAGCAAATTGTAAAAGCTCAAGAGCACGATCGAGCGGCGCATGGTATCGTTGTCCTTGCAGGCCATCACGCGGACCATGCTGGCCGGAGAGCCGATGCCGCCGATCGGCCAGACGAAGAAAAACGAGATCGCCGCGCCCAACGGCAAAAACAAGCGGCCGTCCTTCGGATGCCCCGGCCCAAACGCATAGTCGGGTCCGGTGGCGGCGATGGCGTCGAGCGTGGGCCGCTCCATCCCCTGCTGGCTGGCCGCGGGCACGATGATGCAAAACAAAATCACGACGCCAATGACCATCAGCACGCTTTGAAACAGATCGGTCCACACCGAGGCCAAAAACCCGCCGATCAGCGTGTAGCCGACGACCGTCAGCGAGAAAACCGCCAGGCCGAGGTAATAGGCATTGTCGATGCCGCCGGCCGCCGTGTCTTCGGCCAGTGCCAGTGTGCCATTGCCCGGCCAGGCCAGCTTCATCACGATCGCGCCCGCCTTGAATTGGGCCACCATCAAAAACGTCATGAAGAACATGATGAACAGCGAGGCCATCAGGCCGACTTTTTGATTGCCGAACCGGGCGTCGAACAGATCGGGCACCGTGATCGCGCCGGTGCGCCGCGAAAGCTGCGCGAACCGTTTGCCGAGCACCGCGAAGCCGGTGATCGGCACCACCATGTAGCTGGCGATCCACAGCGCCACGACCCAGCCGTAGGTATAGACGTACGAGGGAAAACCCATGAACGTGCCGCCGCTTTGCACGGTGGCCGTCAAGGCCAGAGCCCACGCGCCCAAGCCGCGGTTGCCAAGAAAGTAGCCCTTGATGAAGCCACCCTTCTCAACCGCTTTTTGGGCCTGCGTGCCGAGCCACACCGAAACGGCCATCACGATCAACAGGGCCGCGATGGTGCCATAGTTTGCGGCGGAGACCGGCTCAGCCATGGTTCACCTCGCCCGCTGCGCTACCCGATCCGCCGGCCTCGTCGTCGATCTCTTCGCCCAACGACTCGTCGCCCATAACGCGAAACGCAAACGGGATCGACAACACGACGCAAAGCACCCACGGCACAATAATGCCCCAGAACACCCAATCGGGAAACCACAGCACAAAGCTCAGACTCTCGACCGAGCGGCCGTAGCCGTTGAGGTAGCAATAGATCACGGTATAGCACATCGCCACGACCCACATGCCCAGCGCCAGGCACGCTTCGCGGCGCGCCGCTCGAACGACAGGATCTTCTTGATGTTCTTGAGCTACTTGAGGCGGGTTCACGGCGGGCTCACTCTAAAGGCAGGCAACGGGCACAGTCGCAAGATACTTGAACGAGGGCCGGGTTTCCAGTTATTAAATTCGGCGAAGAAGGAGTTTTGTTGATGCACGGTCCGCCCGGAGCTAGGCGAGAAGCTGACCGAAGACCTGCGCCAATCGCTCCACGCTCGCCCATTCTCGACGAGCGATCGTAGCAGCCTCTTTGATAATCGACCGATCACCGTATTAGGCCGTGCCGTGTCCCACGGGCGCCGCCAGTGCGAAATCCTGAGGTCATTCACCGACCGACAGAGCCAGTGACACACGCCGCCAGGAGAACGAAAACTCACGCCAACAGCGCGTCGATCGAGCGGCCTTTACCGTCTTTGGTGACGTAGAACGGCCGGCCTTCGGTGACGTAGTGATGGTCGGCCGGGATGCCGAGGGCTTTGTAGATTGTGGCATGAACGTCGGTAAGGGAGACGGGATTCTCGATCGGCAGCATCGGATGGCGATCGGCCGTACGGCCATAAACGCCACCGGGTTTGAAACCGCCGCCAAAGAACAGCATCGAGTTGGCGCTACTGAAATGGCCGTGAAAGCCATACATCTTTTTGTCTTCGATCACTAGCCTGTCGCCCGACTGCTGCTCGGCGAACCCGATCGGCTCGACGCCGGCCTTGGGCTGATTGGCGATCGTGCGTCCGAACTCCGTGGCCACGACGACCAGCGTTCGCTCGAGCAGCCCCCGCTCGGCCAGATCGCGAATGAGTTGTGCGATCGGGCCATCGACTTGCTTCTTCATTTCGACCATCCGCGGCTGGCCGTCCTCGTGCATGTCGAAACCGCGGAAGGGCCCGTACTGGTATTCGACCTGCACGAATCGCGCGCCGCGCTCGACCATCCGCCGGGCAAGCAGCAGCCCCTGGCCAAACCGCGTGCCGAAGTAATACGACTTATCCTGCACGTCTCCGCGGGCGATTTTCGGCTCGTAGGCCGCCAGCGTGCCCGGCTTCTCCTCCTTGGCGAAATCAAAAGCCCGTTTGATCGGCGAGTCCATCATCGCGCGGGCCGCGTCCATGATTTTCACATAATCTTCGGCCTTTGGCGAACGGCGCAGGGCTTCCGACGAAAGGCTGCTGATCGATTTCAAATAGCCGAGCCGACGGTCGAGCCGCGCCACGTCCATGCCGGCCGCCGCGCTCAACGTGGAGAGCCCCTGGGCCGCATCGGGAATCATCAGGGGTGCATACTTAACGCCGTAGAAGCCCGGGCCGATGTAATCGCTGATGAATTGCTTTTCACTGTCGCTGGTATCGATTTCGCGACCAATGTAGATGTAGGGCGGCACGTTTTCCTGTCGTGGGCCCAACGTGCGGGCCACCGCCGCGCCGATGCTCGGCGCTTTCAGGCCGACCGGGAACAGATAGCCGGTCATCATGTAGTATTGGGCCTTGAGATGCACCGCGCCGAATTTCGTCTCGTTGGTCAGGCTCCGCAGCACCGTGCCATGGTGCATTACAGAAGCGATTTGTTCCAACCCGTCGCCGAACCGCAGGCCGTCGACGGAAGTGGGAATCGAAGGGCAGGTGCCCAGCAGTTCGCTGCCCTTCATTCCGGGCGCGAACGGGGTGTAGGTCTTGGGGTCCCAGGTGTCGGTTTGCGCAATCCCGCCCGGCAGCCAGATCATAATCACGGCGTCGGCTTTGGCCACGAGCGGTTTCGAACCGAGAGTGCCGGCTGCGAATGCACTCAGACCCCCAACTGCGCCGGGCGCGAGCATCGCGCCAGTCGCGGCTGCCGACAGCTTGACGAATTGCCGACGATCGAGCCTGTGACTCATCACCTGACCTACTTGATGTATTGGAACTCGGGGCTGCACACCAGGGCCCAGAGCATGTCTTTCAAACCCTCGTCGGGCGAGTCGGCCGCTTGGAGAAACGCCTTGCCGGCATTTTTCTCGGCCACGGTAGCCGGACGGCTGAGCGCCGCGCGATACAGCCGGTCGACCAGTTGCCGTGGATCGCGACGGCCGGCCGCTTCGGTAAACAGGGCATTGGCGTATATCATCTCGTGCAGCTCGCGGCCGTTGAGCAATTCGAGAGATTGCACGACCGCCGCGTCGTCGGGCCGGGCGGTGCTGATTTCGCTGCGCGCGGCCGGCCGGCCCAAGGCACGGGTCAGGGCCGTCGAGCGGATATCGAGAAACGATAGTTCGGCCGGAACCCACTTTCCGCTGGTGGCCACGCGAATGCTGTCGAGCAACTGCTCGGCCGTGAGCCGCCTCAAGCTGGGCGAACGGTAATAGCGAGCAGCGTTTTTCTGGCCGGCGGAAAAGTGATCCTCCAACTGCGGATCGTAGCGAAGTTGATAGGTGCGACTTGTGAGAATCAATCGAATGGTGTGTTTCAGATCGCAGCCGTGTTCGACAAAGTCGTACGCGAGCCAATCGAGCAGTTCAGGATGACTGGCGGGCGAATCGAGGCGGAAATCGTCGGCCGGCTCGAACAGCCCCAAGCCGAGGTACCGCTTCCAGAGCCGATTCACGACGGTCTTGGCGAAGCGCGGATTGGCCGGATCGGTGATCGATTGCGCCACCAGATGCAAACGCCCGGCCAGGTCGGCGGGAACCTCGGCCGGCGCGCCGGGCAGCTCAAACGGAAATCGTGCGGGCACGGTCTTACCGCTTTTGAGCTCGCAGCGAATGTGCTCCAGATCGCTCGGCGCGAACAGGCCGGCAAACCCCAGAAAGCGATCCTGCGGCCATTCGCTATTTTCGAAATGGTCGTGGCAACTGGCACATTTCATGCTCGTGCCCAAGAAAACTTGCGCCACGTTGGCCGCGGTTTGCAGCGTGACGGTGTGGTCTTCGTTGCGAACGTATTCAATGCTGAACTTCGAGCCCAGCACATCCTCGGTTTCCGGCCCCTTCCGGCCGGGCATCGTCGGGTCGAGCAACTCAGCCACCATCACGTCGTACGGCCGATTTCTTTCGAAGCTGGAAAGGAGCCAATCGCGATAATTGCCACGCGTCAAAATGCCGCCCGTCGCCAGCACGTTCTGGCTGGCCAGGGCGTCTTCCCAAAACGCAGTCCAATGGGCAGCGTAGTCGCCATGCCGGGCGAGCAATTGATCGATCAGTTTCGCCCTCTTGGCCGCGTTCGCCGGCGACGCCAAAAAGCGGTTGGCTTCGGTTGAGGTGGGAATCGCGCCGATCACGTCAAGATAGACGCGGCGCAAAAACGTGGCGTCGTCACACCATTGCGGCTCGGCCTGGCTGGGGGCCGATTTCCACTTGGCCGCAATGAACTGATCGATGGGGTTGAAGGCGCCAGCGTCGACTTCGGGCGGGGTGGGCGGAGCGGGCAGTTGCTCGAGCCGCGATGCACGCCGCTGGATGAGCTGTTGCTCGCTATCGAGCTTCGGCACACTGTCGGCCGACTGAGCGGTGGCGCTTGCAGGCAAGCCGGCAGCAGCACCCAGAGTGTCGGCGGCAACGGCTTCAAGCCCGAGCACGAACAGGGCCAGCGAACAAGAAATCGCGGCTGCCAGGCGTATGGCCTCGCAAGGCCCACGTGTGCTCGCTGTGCGAAAGCCCATATCAAAATACCTCGCGGTCCGACTTCTACCGAGATCCTCCTATTTGGAGTTATTGTAGGAGGGACCATTGATATCGGAATCGGCGATAATCTGGTGATCGACGATGAGTTTGGGAGGGGCCTGGCCATCGGCCACTTTCACGGTATGCGGCACGTAGCGGACATATTGCTTTTGCAGCGCGTCGTAAAACCGATCGCCCTTTTGAAAGATAGGTCGATATTCGGTGATTTCTCCGAACCACGGTGGCCCGACCACCTGGGCCGGAATCCAATGTCCCTTGCCCTCTCGATCGACCAAATAAAACTCCGGATAATCGTGCCCTTCGACCCACACCGTGCGCGCTGATATGTTCGACAGCCGGCACAAGCCGACAAACAACGCGCTCATCTCCTCGCAGTCGCCGCAGCGATTCTCGATCGCATACAACGCGCCGCGAAAATCGCCGTTCTGGAATTTCACGTTGTCGCGAGTCCAACTCCAAAAGCCGCGAATCGTTTCCCACGGACCCGACTCTTCGGTCGTGCGACGCAACGATTCGGCCAGTTCGATCATTTTAGGGCTATTGATTTCCACTCCGGGCGCCACGCCGGCGACCTGCTCTTTCAACTCCGGCGGAATCGCTCGCGCCAACTTCAACTCTTCGCCCGGCAGGGAAAACTTCGTGCGGTATCGGGTGATTTCGTAAAGCCGCTCGACAAAGGCCGAGCCCCCTTTGGGGATTGCCGGCACTTGAAATTTGATGAGCGCGGCCTGACCCTTGAGAATCACTTCGCTGCATTTCCCCTGTGGGCTCATTTTTTCGCTGATCAGCCGCACCTTCTGTTCAGGCCAATCCATTGGAATCGGGCCGGTGGCGATCACGTTCTTGACCGCACCGTCAGGGGCCTCGACCCGAATGAGCACTTTCACGCGGTACGTGCGCGGATCGGCCAATTCGAGAGCCGGGTCGGGGACGGCATATTTGTTTTTCGCCGTTGCATGGGAAGGCTTCGGACTCACGCTCACAGTGCCAGCGGCACCGGTATCACTTTCGCTCGATGCCGAGGTGCCGACAGCCGAAGAAGTGGCGTCGTCGTCGGCAACCACCGTATCTTCGACGAACTCCTGGCTCCAAGCCGTGGCGGCCGGAACTGCCACCGTGATGAACGCTGTCAGGGCAATCGTCGCTAAAGGACAAATGAAAACGCGCATGTGACCTCGCTCGAAACGGGCCGAGACATTCTGTTCAGGAGCCGCGTGTCGGAGCGGCACGCCGGCCACGTGAGGCGGTATGGCCAAAGCTTTAGAAAGGTTGGTTCAATATGGCTAGTATGCTCGAAATGGGCAAGATTGTCAAAATATTCCGACGCACACCGCCGTGGCGCTAGCCGCACTGGCGAAACGACCGCAGAGCGGCCACGATCTGCTCGTCGTGAAGCGCCAGCGCCGATGCGGCGGCGATGGCCGGCAAAATGACTTCCAGCGAGCCGACCAGGGGCATTTCGGGCAATTTGCGTTCTTCGACACCGCTCCCCAAAACAATGTCTTTTCCGCGCGCGAAGACGGCTTTGCCGCCCGCGACCCGATGCGCCTGGAGCAACGGCTCATGTTCATCGGTGGAAAACAACACGAGCGAGCCGGGGCAGTGCTTGGCCACGATCGGCCCCAGCGCATCGCCCGCCTTGAGCACGAGCGTGCCATGGGGCAAGACCACGTCGCCCACAGCGCGATAGACGAGCGATCTTTTTTCCGGCGTGTCCCACTCGGCGAAATCGAGCTTCATGCCCTCGGCGATGGATGTGACAACTGCCACATGGCAACGATCAAACCCCAAACCTTCTTCCAAAATGCTCTCGAGCGACGTTTCGAAGACGGCCGCTTCCACGAGCGGATTGAGCAGGACGTCGCGCGCGCTCTCGGCATCGCGACAGTCGTCAGTTTGGGTGCGCGTACTGCCCACAAATATGCCGTCGGCGGAAGTGTGGCCCACGACCAGTCCCGTGCTGGCCAGCATGTGCGCAACGAGCTTAGTGACCGCCGGAGTGTTTTCGGCTCCGGTGACCGCTACGATTGGAATTCGCCCATCCTCGCCTTGGGAAAACAGCGTGGCGACGATCGCATCGCCGACCGGTCGGGGAGTGCCCGACTCGGGCTCGACGTGCATTTGCAGTCCGGGGCCGGCGTTGACCTCGATCACCACGCCCCCTTGTGCTTCAAGGGGACGACTGATGTCGTCGGCAATGATGTCGATGCCCGCCACGTCAAGACCCACGACGCGAGCGGCCAACGACGCCATCCGCGCCACCTCGGGATGCACCGCGTCGGTCACGTCCTCGGCCAAGTTGCCGTTCCGCTGAATGATGACCTTTTTGCCTTCAGGCGGCACCGAATCGACGCGATGGCCCTCTTGCTCCAGCACCAGCAGCACGGTCGCGTCGAGTTCGATTGGCCACAGAGGGCATGATAAGTCCCGGCCGCGGCGAGGGTCGGAATTCAATTGCGATTCGATCAGTTCACGCACCGTCTGCCGGCCATCGCCGATGACAAAAGCCGGCTTACCACGAGTAGCCGCCACTAACTTTCCGCCCACGACCAACAACCGGTGTTCCGCGCCATGTGCGAGCTCTTCGACCATTACGCCCTTGGCCAATGTGACGGCGAAGTGGTACGCGGCTTCGATCTGTTCGCGCTTGGAAACGCCGATCACGACGCCATTGCCGTGATTGCCGCACTGCGGTTTTACGACCACCGGCAAACCGATTTCCACCGCGGCTTCCCACGCGTCTTCGGCATCATTGACCGGACGGCCCGCCGGAACAGGCAGTCCCACCTGGCGAAGCAGCGTGCGAGTCAGTTCCTTGTCCTGGGCAATTGATTCGGCAATGGCGCCGGTGCGATCGGTCTCGGCCGCCCGGATCCGGCGCTGACGCGCGCCATTTCCCAATTGCGCCAGGCTCTCGGAATTCAACCGGCAGACCGGAATGTCCCGCGCGCGGGCCGCATTGACCAGCGTGCGGGTGGTGGGTCCTAGTCGCACGTCGTCAGCCAGCACGCGGAGCTTGCGAATCTCCTCGTTCACGTCGTAGGGACGATCGTAAACGGCTGCCAAACAGAGTTCGCATCCCGCCGCCAAACAGGCCCGGCCGACTGCCTCGTCCTCATAGCGAACCGCCACGCGAAACAGTCCTTCTTTCGACGTTTCTCGCGCTCGGCCAAAACCGAACTCGTAGCCGGCGCGCGACTGGAGCTCGAGCGTGACGTGTTCCAAGATGTGGGCCAAGTACGTGCCCCGCCTCAAACGTTCGAAAAAGCCTCCGCGTTCGCCGACGCTGCAGCGATGTTCGATCATCAGCGGAAGCCAGCTCATGATGCGCTGGTTGAAGCCGGGTATTTCGTTGGACGGCGAATCCTTCAGGTCGCCCAACTCCACCCAGGCCTCGAGCACGGGATATCTGGCCCAAATGTTGGGGCCCCGCAGTGCTATGATTTTCCGGATTTCCATGTCCACGACTTCTTTTCGTTCAGGTCTGGGCCATTCCGCGGCTGGCTAGGTCTGGACAGGGCGCCAACGGGGCTGGGCAGCAAAACGGCTTCTCGGATGACCGCCAGTGTGATCGGGGCTATGAACAACTGCTCGCGCCGCGAAAGGCTGATCCACATCCGACGAGCTACCGACACCTGGCATGTCAATGTCGCGGGGGCGACCGACGGGAGCCCCGGAATCATCGGAGCTTCCGCTGGCACTGCCCGACATTGACAGTACAGGTATCAATAAGCTCGCCACTACACGGTCAGACAGCACGTTGGGAGGGCGTTTCGAAATCCTTGGCCTATAAAACCGACTCGACGCTCTGTAGCCTGAAGTATATATGTTCTAAAATATTGAGGAAAGAGAGTTGGGGCCTCCGCATGCAAGCTTACGCGTTCGAGCACCTCACGAAATTGGAGTTCTTCCTTGGAAAGACGGAACGATGAAGGCAACCGGCTGCCCACGAAGTGGCGCCAACGGATCACCGCCCAGCTCCAGCCGGGCGAGGCGGTGGTCGCCTGGTTCCTGAGCGACTTGGATCTCGACTTGCGCTACGCCGAGAGCGTCGTCGTTCTGACCAATCGTCGATTAATCTCGTTTTCGGCGTCGGCCGAGACCCACGATGGTTCGGCGGACCTCAGTGTGGCGCGCTTTTGGCCGTTGGACCAGATCTCAACGATGCGGGCGAAAGACCGCTGGGGACTGGGCACGCTCGAGTTGGAAGGGCCCTCCGGCCTGTTGGCAAATTGGCGCTACACGGTCAGTCGCGCACCGTCCGCGCACCGACTGGCGCAACGACTCGAAGCCTTTTCGCGCGGCGCCATCGAGGAGGACGAAACCTGGGACGAGGCGATTTCTGAAGAAAATGGCCTCCTGACGCGTCCCAACGCCGGAGCGCTGTTTCGTCTATTCACGTTTGCTCGCCGTCGCGCTGGGCTGATGATCTTGGGTTTCATTCTGACCTTGGCGGCCACGGCCGCCGCGTTCGTGCCGCCCTACCTGGTGGGGCCGCTGACGAACCTGCTCACCGGCGACACCTCGGTTCCCCAAGACGAACGCATGAAGATGGTCGCGTGGTGTTTAGCCGCCATCGGCGGCTTCGCCGTGCTCACCTGGCTGCTGACCTGGGCCCGCGGCATCGTCATGGCCTGGGCCAGCGAACGAATCAGCTCCGACCTGCGCAATCATACTTACGCGCATTTGCAACGTTTGTCATTGGAATACTTCGGCGGCAAGCGGACGGGCGACCTGCTGGCCCGCATCAGCAACGACACCGAGCGCATCTGCTACTTCCTGTCGGACAACCTGGTGGACTTTGGCACCGATGTGCTGATGATCATCGGCACGTCGGTGATCTTGCTGTTGATCAATTGGAAACTGGCATTGGCGGCACTCCTACCCTTTCCGCTGATTGCGTGGCTGGTCTATTACGCGCGCAATCACATGCAGCGTGGATTTCAACGCGGCGGGCGGGCCTGGGACAACATGACCAGCATTCTGGCCGACACGATCCCGGGCATCCGCGTCGTCAAAGCGTTCGCCCAGGAAAAACGCGAAATTGATCGCTTTAGCCGAGCCAACGACCAGATCGTCGCGGCCAACGATCGGGTCAACCTGGTTTGGACCTTCTTTTGGCCGGTGATCGCGCTGCTCAACCAGTTTGGCTTGTTGATCGTGTGGGGCTTCGGCGCTTGGCTGATGTACCGCGGACGCATCGACTTCGGCACCCTCAACCAGTTTCTGGCCTTCATCACCCTCTTCTTTTACACGCGATTGGAGGCTATGACCCGAATGTTTTCCAACACGCAACGGGCCGCCGTTGGCGCGCACCGAATCTTCGAAATACTTGATCGCAAGCCCAGCGTGGCGGAGCCCACGAATCCTGTCCATCCGGGCCACTTGCGCGGCGAAATCGAGTTCCGCAAGGTTGGCTTCCGCCACGGCAGCCGGCCGGTGATCGAAGAATTGAACCTCACCATTCGGCCGCAGGAGATGATCGGGCTGGTGGGCCCCAGCGGCGCCGGCAAAAGTACGCTGGTGAACCTGGTGTGTCGATTCTACGACGTGGCCGAAGGCGCGATTCTGGTTGACGGCGTCGACGTCCGCTCGTTCCCGGTGGAAGAATATCGCCGGCGCATCGGCGTGGTCCTGCAAGATCCGTTTCTGTTTTATGGCACGGTGGCCGAAAACATTGCTTATGGCCGACCGGGCGCCGCGCGCGACGAGATCATCGCCGCCGCTCGGGCTGCTCGGGCTCACGAATTCATTTTGCGGCTGCCGCTCGGCTATGACTCATTGGTCGGAGAGCGGGGCCAGTCCCTTTCCGGCGGCGAGCGGCAGCGGATCTCGATTGCCCGCGCGCTGTTGATCGACCCGCAGATCTTGATTCTCGATGAGGCGACTTCCTCGGTCGACACCGAGACGGAGCGCGAGATTCAATTGGCCCTCGACAACCTCGTGCAAGGGCGGACCACGATCGCGATCGCGCACCGTCTGAGCACGCTCCGCAAAGCCGACCGGCTGGTCGTGTTGGAACGCGGTCGAATCGCTGAAATCGGGCAACATGCCGATTTGATTCTCTCCGAAGGCGTCTATTCGCGGCTGCATCGCGCGCAGCAGGAACACATGCTGGGGACTTGAATCATTTAAGTCGCAATCCCGGGCGGCTGGCCGATAAGAACTCGATCGGCAATTCCGTGCGGCCATCGAGGGCTAGCTGGCTAAGCGCTTCGCCGAGCACGCAGGTGAATTTGAACCCGTGTCCGGAGAGGCCGGCGGCGAGTGCAATCTGCGGATGATCCGGATGGCGATCCACGACAAAATGGCCGTCGGGCGTCATCGTATACATGCACACGATGTGGTCGGTGCAGTGTTTCGTCGCTTCGCTCAAGTATTCATTTACAAAGCCGGCCACGCGCTGTTGGTCCTCCAAATCGATCTCACGAGCAACCGTCAACGGGTCCTCGACCACCGGTCCGCCGGTGTGTTCGGCGACTTTGATGCCCCGGGTATCAATTTGCGGGAAGCCATAAAAACAGCCCTGCGGCAGCTCGTAAAGAAAGCCCGGGCAGCCTCGATCGGCCCGATACGTGTCATGGCGAGTTCGCCACCAGTACAGCGGCTTGCGGCGCACTTCAAAGCGAATTCCCAACTCGCCCAGCAATTGGCTGGCCCAAGCGCCGGCGGAAATAATCAGCCGGTCGGCGGTGTACGTGGCGCGGTCCGTTTCGACGATGACGCCAGCGCCCTCGGCACGCCAACCCCGGACGGCTTCGCCCGAGTGAAGTTCGGCTCCCAAGCGGGCGGCCTGTTCGGCATGTGTCAACACACAGGGTTCGACCAACAAATAACCTGCTCTATGCTCGAAAATTGCCTCGCACGAGGGCGGGACGCGGAAACCGCCAAAGCGCGCACCCGCTTCGCGCGCGGAAAGTTCTTCAATTGCCAGGCCGTGCAGCCGGGCGCTGGCGCGCACTCCGCTGAGGACTTCGCCGGTCGGCAAACCAATCTGCAGCAGCCCAACCTGGTGATAGAGTCGTTCGCCCGACTCCTGCTCCAGATCGTGCCAAAGTTGAAACGCGCGTCGAACCATCGGCACGTAATTGGGGTGTTCGAAGTAGGCCTGGCGAATCAGCCGTGTGTGGCCGTGAGAACTTCCCCGGTCGTGACCGGGCTCGAAGCGATCGATGCCCAGCACGCGCGCGCCGCGTTGGGCGAGATGGTACAGGGCGGCACTCCCCACCCCCCCCACGCCCAGCACGATCGCATCGTATGCGGCCATATTGCCTCTGCAATTTATTCCGCGGATCGGGGAACATCGAGCCAGTCTAACGCAGCGATTCCAGCGGCTTCAACCGCATCGCCGATATGGCTGGCAATAGCCCGCCGATCGCCCCCATGGCCAGCGCCAGCAGGAGTCCGGCAAAAAGGGTATCGGCACCGATGACCAGTTCGAGGACGACGAACTTTCCGCCGCCACCTTGCCCACCACTGACGATGCTGGTGGCGGTCCAGCCGTTGGCCAAAAACCCTAACGCGCAGCCCAAGAGCCCACCGGCCAACGAGATCGTGAGCGATTCGAGAAAAAACGAGATCAGGATTTGCCAGCGCGCGAAGCCGATGACTCGCAGCAGGCC
The DNA here is from genome assembly GCA_016200205.1 of Planctomycetia bacterium. Lineage (GTDB taxonomy): Bacteria > Planctomycetota > Planctomycetia > Pirellulales > PALSA-1355 > PALSA-1355. The sequence continues at coordinate 6,268 of JACQFF010000144.1, read as the reverse complement.
GATATCTTTGGTCCGCCCGCTGATGGCGGCAAACATTGTGTTCATTACGCCGAACACACCGCCGACCGCCATGACGATGGCGACAAATACAATCGCGGTGGAGAACTGACGATTAGTTTCCGAAAGCTTCGAAAAGTAAACCGTCTCGGGCTGGGCCTGGAGGGCGGCCTTCTTGAAGTTCTTCGTCAAGTCATCGGACACTTGCTGGGCCGTTTTCGCGTCTTGGGTTCGCAGCACGATCGACGAATACGCCCCTTTCCCGAACATCGGGCCAACCAAGGCCCGTTTCGACCAAATCTCCGAGCCAAAGGTCGAGCCCGCGGAACGCATGATTCCGACGACGACCCACTTGCGAGGTCCGAGTTCGAATAAATCGCCTACTTCCAACTGGGGCTTGCCGCGGTCTTGGCCCATTTGGCCGGCGACGCCCTCGCCCAAAACCGCCTGGATAGCCTGCTGCTGTTCGTCGCCCCACGCGCCGGGCACGGCCTGCACGCCCGCTTCGGAAAACCACGTCCCGCCCGGATAGAGCTCGAGCCCGTGCACGCGGGTCGCAAGTAATGGATCTTCGATTCCCCGTACTTGTGTAAAGCGACGGCGTTGCTGCTGGCCGGGAGCAGCCGACAAGGGCTGGTTCACCACAAGATAGACTTCGCGACTGGCGAGTGGTTGCTCACGCTCGTCGCGCAGCACTCCCGGATGGTGGTCGATATCGTTCAAATCGCTGAAACCCAAGTTGCTCACCAGTTCGTCCACCGCGCCATCGGAAAGCACGATGACATTGCCCGGCTGGCCGCTTTCGTCGGTCAGTTGATACATCCCGTTTACAAAACCCAACATGACCGTCTGCAACGAGATCACGAGCGTAAAAGCCAGCGCTGTCAGTAGGGTGGTACGCCAGCGCACGACCAGATTGCGGACGTTGTAACTCAGCGGAATCTTGCCGACGATCACAAGCAAAGCCACCACCGCTCCGGCGGTGCCCAAGGGCACCGCGAGCGACAGCGGGAGCTGCCAGGAGAATGCAAACAGAACTAGGTTTGGCTGGCTCGCGGTCATCGCGGTCAAAGGAATCGAGGTTCAGGCAACTTTCGAAAAGACGTCCGAGACTTTTACCGTTCCCGCGGAGAGCGCGGGCATGATGCTGCCAGAGAGCGAAGTCACTGTACCGATACCGACGCCCCACCAGAGGGCATTTACCGGGATAAAAAACACCGGAAAGAATCCGATGGGAAGAGCAACTCCTCCCAGCCACTTGTTCACCACAAAATAGGTGGCGCCGGCACTCAACAGCCCCGCCGAAATGCCGATCAACAGCGCCTCGCCGAGCACCAGAATCAGCAATTGCCCGGGGCGGAAGCCGAGGACTTTGAGGACCGCCATTTCGAGCCGCCGCTCGCGCACGCTGATGCTGATCGCGTTGGAGATTACCAGCGATAAGGTCACCAAAATGGCCGGTGACAGCAACCACCGCAGACCCCAAATCAGATCGCGGTAGGCGTCCAAAAATGCCGCAATGCCCGATGACGCGGTCTCGCATTTCACCGCCGGATCGCTGTACAGCGGGGACCTGGCGATTTGATCGGCCACCCGCGAGAACTGTTCGCGATCGGGCACGCGCACCCAGACCAGGTTCAAGCTCTTGTCGGCCATAGGATGTTTTTTGCCGGCGTGAGTACGCGGATAATTGTCGAGCGCTTCGTTGAGATAATCGCGATTCATCACCGCGAATTGATCGTAGCGCCCTGGTGGCAGCGAACCAATGATGTCGAATTCCAAATCGATCTCGCGAAAATTAACTCCATAAAGTTTGATTCGCTCGCCGACGCGTTTGTTGACCTCGGCCAGCCTTTGTCGACCAATGAGAATCGCCTGGCGTTTCTCCTCCATGAGCCGAATGTTGGCTTGCAGTTGTTGCGATTGGCCGGCCGGCAGATTGTCCAGGTCGTCCATCATCGTGGCCAGTTTTTTCGGCTCCATTCCAAAAGCAAACACCAGATCCTCGCGAGTCCGCTTGTTTGGCTCAAGCGACCCGCCGAAGAACTGCCAGGTCATCGAATCCTGCGGCCGTACGTCGCCCGCATTGCGGGCAGCACCCTCGCCGAGAGTTCGTGCGTACGCGAACGGCATCTGACTGGGAACCTGCCAGCGCTCGGTGACGATTGCCTTGAGATTCGCACCCTTCTCGGCCATGACACCGTCGAGCAGGTACAACACCGACCAAACCAGCGTAACGACCAGCACCAGCACCATGGTGCCCAGCGCGGTGAGCGTGGTGCGCAGCAAATTCCGGCGCAGATTTTTGCCGATCAGTAAAATGTATTTGAACATTTTTGCAATCCGTCGCCACGAGCTTCGCTGTAGCACTGGGCCGTCGCTTACGAAGCCCGAGGCAACTCGATTTCGGTGGAAACCAGTTTTCCTTTGTCCAAATATTGAATGCGGTGGGCACGCTGTGCCGCTCGGGCATCGTGTGTCACGAGCAATATCGTCTTCTGCATGGCTTCTCGCAACTCGCACAACAGATCCAGAATTTCATCGGCCGATTTGGCGTCTAAGTCGCCGGTGGGCTCGTCCGCCACGATCAGGGACGGATCGGTCACGATGGCTCGCGCGATGCCGACTCGCTGCTGCTGCCCACCAGAAAGTTGGCCCGGCCGGTGCCGGTCGCGATTTGTCAAACCTACCAACTCCAGCGTCGTCAGGACTTGTCGCCTCCTTTGGGCGGCCGACAGCGGCAACAGCAACAACGGTAGTTCGACGTTTTCATAGGCGGTCATAACGGGCAGCAAATGATAGAACTGAAAGACGAAGCCGATGTTGCGTGTCCGCCAGCGCGCCAATTGCGATTCTGACATTTTGGAAATAAGTTGCCCGCCGACCCGGACTTCCCCTTGGCTGGGCCGATCCAGACCTGCAATCAGATTCAAAAGAGTCGTTTTCCCTGAGCCGCTGGGGCCCATAAGCGCCAAGAATTCTCCCTCGGGCACTTCCAAGTTCAAATCGTTGAGAACGTCGACTTGTTCGCTGCCTCGGGTAAAGAATTTGTGAACTCCACTTACCCGCACGATTATCCCATCCGATGGCATGGTCCTCTCCGAAATTCTAGGGCGGTGCTCCAAAGCGACGATTCGGTCAGCCTGGGGGGATGGCTACTTGAGGAATGAAACGACGGCGCTCATCTCGGGCTTCAGATACACTCCCTCTTCTTCCGCCGGAACTGCCAATTTCACCCGAACTGGCACCGCGCCCTTGGCCCGATCGGCAATCGGCATCAGGCGCGAGACGACGCCATCGTACACGCGATCGGAAAAGGCTTCCGCCCGAATTTTGCATTTTTGTCCCTTGTGCACGCGAGCAATGTCCCGTTCTTGGATCGATAAATCGACTTCCAAATCAGACAAGTCGGCCATTTCGCACAAGCTGAACGAGCCGTTGAAGGCAATCGGGTTGACGACGTTGCCTTCCTCGGCATTCTTTTTCAGAATCGTTCCGGAAATCGGTGCGACGATGGTGCAGTTTCCGAGTTTCCATTCGGCTTTGGCCAGGTCCGCCTCGGCTTGCAGCACTTCCGCCTTGGCAACGTCAATGCGTTCCACGCGCGGGCCATCCTGCATCAACTTCAAATTGCTCGATAGCCTGTCGACTCGACGATCCATTGCTTTGTAGGCGCTCTCCGATTGTTCGTAGTCCCGCTCCGTGACCGTCTTGTTGCCTCGCAACGAAACGTTCCGCTTCCATTCCAGATAAAGTTGATCTCGCTGCGCTTCGGCTTCGGCCAACTCGGCCTTTGACGCGGCGATTTCTTCAGGTCGAAAGCCTCGCTGTAATTCCAATAACTTCTGCTTGACCGACTCGAGAACGGCTGTGGCTCGGGCGACATCGGCCTTATAATCAATGCTTTCCAATTCGGCCAGCACGTCTCCTTTGCGCACGCGCAATCCTTCTTCGAATCGCAGCGAAATAATCATGCCGTTGACTTTGGGGCTGACGAGGATCTGGTGAGCCGGGATGATGTAACCTTTCGACTCCAGTGTCACCTCGCCGGTCGCGGCTACTGGAGCGGCAATCGGCCCAGCGGACTGGTTTACAGGCGCCAGCGGTGCATTGGAATTCGTCGTCGCGGGTGACGTCCCGATCGGACGCGTGTCCGGCGCCGGTTCGCTCGCGTGTTTGTCTCGGGTAAACCACCACGCCAGACAGCCGAGTCCTCCCGTTACAAGCAGCAGCGCGGCCCAGAATGATTTTCGCTGCAACATGCCGCGTCCCGGCTCCGACGGCAATCGGAGCGAGCGCACGCGATCGCCGAGTGAGGCCGATGTCGTAACAGGCTCAGAACTGGCCAAGCAGCACACTCCCGCAATACTGCGACCGAGGCGTCCTCCAACGACGCTACGACTGGCTGGCCAGCCAACCTTCCATGCCTCCGCATTTAGTCCAGGAATCCGGCGCACTCGATACCGCGGCCTTGTGCACCGACTGACTCAACTTGTTGCTGGCCCTCATTTAATCCTAGCAGACCGCAGAGCCCAAGAACAACCAAGCCCTTATATCCAGCAGTGGTCAGGTGCGCGTGCCCAGTATGCCGGCAAAGATTGGATTATTCAGGTCGAATGGCCGATAAAGGAAGAAATCGGCTTTCACTGGGCCGTCGCGCAAACTGCCTGGGGTACCACAGGATCCGGCTCGAGCACTGACACCAGGCAACTCGACTTCCAACGCGTTTCGGACCGGAAAACTGATGAAAATCCTGCAATTGACCAATGCCGCCTCGGCGGGAATCGGGGATTTGGCTGAACGGCGCCTCCGCGAAAGCCCCTACTTCTTCCTCAAAAATCTTCGGTGCGAGTTTAATTCCGGCGTGCTGATCCTCCGTGGAGGCGTTCCCTATCGGCAATTGAAGCAATTCGCCGAATCGATCGTTTCCCGCATCGAGGGCGTCGAAGAAATCGTTAATCGCGTGGAAGTCTTCGATCCGGTTACCGGACTTATTTCCGCTCCAGCGGTGCGTAACGCCGGATAATGGCCTTAGCGGCCCGCAGGCCATCGAGCGCGGCGCTAACGATCCCACCGACATAACCGGCCCCTTCGCCCACCGGATAAATCCCGCGCAAGCCCGGGCTTTCCAAGGTCTTTTCATCGCGCGGGAAGCGAATGGGCGAACTTCCGCGAGCCTCGGGACCAACGAGCGTCGCTTCGCGCAAAAACTCGCCGCGCCAGCGACGATCCAACAGCGGAAGGCCATGATCCAGCGCCTCGACGACGTGCGGCGGCACCAGTTCAGTGAGATCCGCCGTGACCACTCCGCGCGGATAACTGGAAGGCAAATGCGCATTGGTCACCCGCCGTTCGAGAAAGTCATTGGCGGCCTGAATCGGGCAGAGAAATTCGTTCCGCCCGACCTCAAATGCCCGGCGCTCGTAATGCCGCTGTAGCATCATGCCGGAGAGCGGATGCAGCGAACCAAACTGCTCCGGTTCGAGCGTGATCATCAGCCCGCTGTTGGCGAATTGCGAATCGCGCTTCGAGAGGCTCATGCCGTTGGTGCAAAAGTGTCCGGGTTCGGAAATGCTAGGCATTACGTAACCGCCGGCGCACATGCAAAACGAAAACACGTTGATCCGGCCGCGGGCGACCAGCGTGTAATCAGCCGCGCCTAGCTTCGCTTCCAACCGCGTCGGGCCGTACTGCACTCGATTCACCTGCTCCTGCGGCTGTTCGATCCGCCCGCCGATCTGGAACGGTTTGGGCAACATTGGCACGTTATGCCGGAACAGCATTTCATACGTATCGCGCGCGCTGTGGCCAATGGCCAGCACCAGGAGCGATGTCTTCAAATAACCGGACGAAGTGACCAGACCGCGGACGGCGCCATTGGCAAGATCCAAATCCTCGAATTGGCAATTGAAAACGAATTCGCCGCCCATGGCGATGATTCGCCGCCGCATCGCTTTTACCACGGCCGGCAAGCGGTTGCTTCCCAAGTGAGGCCGATGATCGTAAAGGATCGAGGGCTTCCCCTTGCACTCGGCGAGCAATTCGAGCACGCGCCGCACGTCCGCTCCGGAGCTGCGGCAGGTCAATTTGCCATCGCTAAAGGTGCCCGCGCCCCCTTCGCCGAACAAGTAGTTGCTTTGCGGGTTATGCGGCCCGCCGGCATCGAAGGCCCGCATGTCGGCGATCCGCTCGCGCACATTCCGGCCCCGCTCCAGCACGATCGGCCGATAACCCTGCTCGGCCAAAAAATAGGCGGCAAACACTCCCGCGG
>JACQFF010000143.1 GCA_016200205.1 Planctomycetia bacterium | reverse complement strand
GTCCCCCTCACCCCAGCCCTCTCCCGATGGGAGAGGGACACGTCTTCAACCGGCTTCTCAATCGACATAAATGAACTCGTTCAGGTTAAACAGCACGTGACACAGCGAAGCCAAGACCAGCCGCTCCACCTCGCCGTTCTCCAGCGTCTTTTGATCTTTCGCCGCGCTCGACGCCAAATGTTTTCGTTGCGCGGCCAAATGGCCGACCGCCGCCTGACGTTCCTGATCATTGGGCGCTCGGCCGAGCGCCAGCCACCAGGCCCGCTCGATTTGAGCGCGTTGATCTTTCCCCGCTTCAGCAATCACCCGGGCCGCAAACGCGCCACTCTGCTGGTGGACGAAATCGTTGTTCAATAGCGCCAGGGCCTGCGGCGCGACCGTCGAAACATTGCGCTGGCTGCAGGGCTGCGTGGTGTCGGTGAAGTCAAACGTCGTCATCAGAGGCAGCAGGAGCGATCGCTTGGTCATCATGTAAACGCTCCGCCGGCTCTGCTCGTCGGGCGGCGATTGCCCCCATTCGGCCCCTTTTTTAGACAGTCCTTCCAGCGATTCCTTGGTGGCGGGCGGAAAAAAACTCGGCCCGCCGACTTTCGGATTCAATTGCCCACTAACGGTGAGCATCGCGTCGCGCAGCGGCTCCGATTCCAATCTCCGGCGATTGGCTCGCCACCACAGCGTGTTGGCGAAGTCGGCCCGCGAATACTCAGCCTCGCGCGGGTGCGTCGAATCCATCTGGTAGGCGTTGGACAGCAAGATCAGCCGGTGCAGCCGCTTGAGCCTCCAGCCGGCCTCGACGAGCTCACTGGCCAAATAGTCGAGCAATTCGGGATGTGTGGGCGGACTGCTGAGCATGCCAAAATTATCGGGCGTCCGCACCAGGCCCTCGCCAAAATGATGCTGCCAGAGCCGATTGACGATCACGCGCGCCGTCAGCGGGTTGCGCGGATCCGTGATCCAGCGCGCTAGCTGCGTGCGACGGCCGGTCGTTTTGGCGTCAGGTGCGGGCGGATCGACGGCCCGCGTCACCGCAGTGGCCATGGACAAAAAGCCCGGCGCCACGGTCGGTCCGGGGCGGGTCGGATCGCCACCTTGCAAGAGCTGCACTGCCGGCGCTTGGGGTCCCGCGTCGGTATACGCCAGCAGCGGGCCTTCGGCCGGGTTGCCGCCAGCGAAAAAGTTGAGCACCGCGTAGTAGTCGGTCTGCGGAATAGGATCGAACTTGTGATCGTGACAGCGGGCGCATTTGAGCGTAATCGCCAAGAACGCCGTGCTGGTGGCATGGATCAAATCATCGAGTTGTTCGAACTTGTATTTGAGCGGATCATTCGGCTCGTCATCGAAGGTGCCAATCCGCAAAAAGCCCGTGGCGATCCGCGTGCTGTCGCTGGCGTCGGGCAATTCATCGCCCGCAAGTTGTTCGAGCACAAATCGATCGTAAGGCTTATCCTCGTTGAGCGATTGAATCACCCAGTCGCGATATTGCCACGCATTCGGCTTCAGCGCATCACGCTCGTACCCGTTGGTCTCGGCAAATCGAACCAGGTCGAGCCAATAGCGGGCATAGCGCTCGCCATAATGTGGGCTGGCCAGCAAGTCGTCAATCAGCCGCTCGTACGCACCGGGAGACGCTTCCGCCACGAAGGTCCGCACCGCCTCGGGCGAAGGGGGCAGTCCCCACAAATCGAAATAGGCGCGGCGAATAAGCCGCTCGCGGGAAATTGGCGATGCGGGTTCCCAGTGCTTTGCCTCCAATCCCGGCAGCACAAAGCGATCGATCGGGGTTTTACACCAGGCAATATTCTTGACCAGCGGCAATTCCGACCGAACCACCGGCGCCAGCGACCACAAGTCGTGCGTCTCGGTCTTTCGTTTGTTTTCGGCTGGCGCTTGTGCCTCAACGGCGATAGACATCCAAAGGGCCCAACAGGCGACGCCTAGCAAGAGTGCCATGCGCCGTGGTAGATGTTTGCGGGTGGCAAGCATTTCGGCTCCCTCTCGCCTCTCGTGCCGATCGCAAAATCTGTCGATCGGCTCACGTTCCACGAATTTCGGTGGCGCTTCAGTTTAAGTCAGGCCCCGGGAGCATTCAATCGCTTGAGGCCCGTGGGGATGGGGATGGATCGGACAAGGATTGCCGAGCAACGCGAATCGGCACGCGGGGATCGACAAAAAACCAGGTCAGCGCGCCCACGAGATAGGCGCTAGCGGACATGGCAAACGTGGCGGACCAACCGTAATGTTCGACAAGTCGCCCGATCACGGAAATGGCGCAAGCCGCACCGATGTTGCCGCACATATTGGCCCAGCCCAGCACGGTTCCGGCAAGCGGACCACCAATGTCCTGGTAGGTCGCCCACATGGCGCCCAAAGCAAAATCACCGAGAAATGAGGATACGACCAGGAGGGCAACGATCGCATTGGCGTCATCCAGGGCCCAACATCCGCTCAAGCCGAGTGCCGCGCCGCCATAGGATATGAGGCCCGGAATTCGTCGCCCCCAACACAGTCCGACGCGTCGCACTAGCCAATCGGTCGCAAAACCGCCGCATAAGCAGCCCGCCATCCCGGCGGCGGCCGTGAAGCTCGTATACAGTCCGGCATCAGTCTCGCTTTTTCCGTGCACCTTCATCAAATACGCCGGCATCCACGTGGCTAAAAATATCCAGCCGACGTTGACGCAGAAATTAATCAGGGCCAGTCGCTGCAATCCTCCACTGGTCAATAGAGCGCGCAAGGGAAGCGCCCCGCTGGTTGGATTTGCATTCGCGGGCCCGGCGATTTCGCCCCATTCGATGAGCGCAATTTCGGCTGCGTTACATCGAGGGTGCAGTCGCGGTTGATCGCGAAACCACCGCCAGAACAACCAGGCCCAAACCAGCCCTATGGCGCCGTATGCCAGAAATACGGCCCGCCAGCGATCGCTTGTTAGTCCGAGATGAGCGACCGCCACCATCAACCATGGCGTGAGGGAATGTGCCATCACACCTCCGGCCCTTCCACCGAGCGACACGGCGCTGTTGGCAAATCCACGCCGGTCAAAAGGCACCCAGCGGCGCAAGAAACTGGCCGTAGTGGCATACGCGCCGGCTTGCCCAATGCCGAGCAGTGCGCGCATCAGCACGAGCGATATAAATCCCACCGCGAACCCCAAGCCCGCCATCGCTAGCGACCAGGCCACGACGTAGAGCGTTAAAACACGCCGGCCACCCCAGCGATCGCCGAGCCAACCGGCAGGGACTTGGAAGAGCGCATAACACCAAAAGAACGCGGCCACGGAATCGCCAATTTGCGCGAGATCTAAATTCAAGTCCGATTGCATGGCGACCACAGGCACCGCGATCGCCATCCGGTCCAAGTACAAGATCACCGACATGCTCACCGAGAATGCCAATACGCCGTAGCGGACGATCGTCGGTTGCCTGCCGATGTCGGCTATTCCAGCGTCGAGTTTGGGCGCTGTTGGATCAGGCTGGGGGCTGGTGAGCGGCAAACGAGCAGTCTCTTTTTAGCTGGGCGGTCGTGGCCGAAACTGGCGATTGCCTCTGCTGTTAGCGACGGCTAGCATGACGCAATCCAAGCTAGCCGCTCGGTGAGATCTCCGCAAACCATTCCTTTCACGATCGGATTGGACCGCCATGCTGATTTTTGACGCGCACCTCGATTTGAGCATGAATGCCATTGAATGGAATCGCGACCTGACGCGAAGCATCGACGAAATTCGCGCGCGGGAGCAAGGCCGGACCGATAAACCCGATCGGGGCAACGGCACCGTGTGCCTGCCGGAAATGCGCAAGGGGAACGTGGGAATTTGCGTCGCTACTCTGATTGCCCGCTATGTGAAAGCCGGGAATCCCTTGCCAGGTTATCACAGCCCCGAGATCGCTTGGGCAATAACGCAAGGGCAGTTGGCCTGGTATCGGGCCATGGAAGAGTCGGGACAAATGGTGCAAATCCGCAATTCGAACGAGTTGAGAAAGCACGTAGAGCTTTGGAAAAACCCTCCGGAGCAGGCGCCAATTGGCTACATTTTGAGTCTGGAAGGGGCCGACTCGATCCTCACGCCCGGCCACCTGGCCCGCGTTTATGAACAAGGGCTTCGAGCCGTCGGCCCGGCCCATTACGGACCGGGAACGTATGCGCAAGGGACCCACGCCACCGGCGGCCTGGGACCGCGCGGACGAGAGTTGCTGGCCGAAATGGACCGACTCGGCATGATTCTCGACGCCACCCACCTCTCGGACGACGGCTTCTGGGAAGCACTCGATCACTTTCAGGGCCCCGTTTGGGCCAGCCACAACAATTGCCGAGCGCTGGTTTCCGACACGCGCCAATTTACCGATGAACAGATCAAGGCACTTGTCGCGCGCGGCGCGGTAAGAAGATACGCGGCGAATCATGCACGGCAACTGGATTGGGTTTCTTGAACGCGCTTGGCGCTGAATTGCATACGCGGACCTACTTTTCGATCTGAAATGCGTCAATCTAGCCAGCCTAGGAAGTCTACGTCGCCCTTAACGCTAGAAGTTCTTGACAGTCAAGTAACAAAAGCGGACGATAATCGCTTAGAAGGCTAGATGATTCCCTCCGACGATTGCCCGGGATGAAAGTGGCTTGCCCATTTGAACCCGGAGCGTAAAACCTCCCGAGGTAAAGGCATAAGTCCAATGACAAACGCTCTTACCCTATCCCGACCGATAACTCCAGACCTGTCGCGACGGGGCGTCGCGATCGCGCGGACGGTTTCCGACGTGTTCAGTCCGGCGGTCCTGGGAATTCCGTGTCTGGCGTTGGGAGTCTGGGCCAGCGACGTGCCAGGCACCTACCGCTACGCCTTGCTTTATTTTCTGGTCGCGGTTCCGTTGCCGGTCTTTTACGTGATGTGGCTGTTGAAGTCGGGCCGTGTCACCGATTTTCATCTACCCGACCGGCGTGACCGGACGGGCCCATTCGCCATCAGTCTCGGCTCTGCCTTGTGTGCGGTCGGGCTGCTGTTTTATTTCGCGGCGCCGACGGTCTTTTTGGTGGCCATCCTGGCGGCATTCACGCAGACGCTGCTGCTGTTTTTGATCACTTTGCTATGGCAAATCAGCATTCACACGGCCACCACCGCCGGCCTGGTGACTTTTGCGATCCTGGCCCTGGGGACCGAAGCATCGTTTTTGGCGCTTTTGGTGCCGCTCGTGGCCTGGGCCCGAGTTTACCTTGGCCGTCACACCCTGTCCCAAACGGTTGCCGGGGCGATGCTTGGATGCTTGACGTTCAGCACGATGTTTGCCGTGCGGGGAATCGTCTGGTAGCGTCTCGAGTGCCGACGGGTGGGGTCCGGCCCCGACTTCCTGGAAGCCGTATCAGTGGCCGCACTTGGGGCAGACTTCTCCCTTGCCTTTGCAATTGGGGCACTGACGCCCATCCTTCATACCATTC
>JACQFF010000147.1 GCA_016200205.1 Planctomycetia bacterium | reverse complement strand
CCAACGCCAAGGCGTGCCGTGTGCGGTGACGGACCGTCTGGGGCACACCCGCGGCGCGACACCGCCTGCGATCTCTCGTCCACACCTTGGGCAAAAACAAACGGAAGTCGCACAGTGCATGTTCTTGCCGCGACACATACGCCAAGTACACGCCCACTTGGCAGTTGTCTACCTTGCCGAGTCGGCCGCACCATTGTCGCGCGACGCCTACCGATTTCTTGCCCTGCTTGGGAAACGCCGACGGATCGATGACCAGCACCCCATCGGGCTGGCCCAACTCGCTTCCCACCTGGCGACACAGTTCGTCCAACATGGGTTGATGGTTCCATTCGGCTGTGCCGATGAAGTGCTGCAAGTTGCGGCGGTCTTGATCGTGCTGGTAGGCAATCGACTCCACGTTCTTCCGCTCCACTTTCGACAGCAACCCTTGGCAGAACTCCAGCGCGTGAACGCGCTGCGCCTCGACACACAAGCACACCGAGAAGGGCGCAAGAAACTCACCCAACCGCGGCTGTATGTCACGCAACAATTCCGGACCAACTTCACATTCTGCAAGCATCTCCTGCTTGCGTCTGGAAAAACGTCGCTCCATCGACGGGCCTCCTCAACGGGTGATGTTGTGAAAGCCCTTGATACCTCAAAGCGTTACATTCAACCAACACCGTTTGGACAGTAAAATTAGGGACGACTCAAAAATAACTTCGTCCGCAAACACCTCTCCCTCTGGGAGAGGGCCGGGTGAGGGAAATCAAAATGCCGAAGTTATTTTTGAGTCGTTCCTTAGTGGCTGGTGGTTAGTCGTCAATCAACCCACTAAGCACTGCCCACTAACCACCAACCACCAACCACTATCCACCACCAATGACTCATCCCAATCTGTTCGCAACACCACCGTCGATGTACTCGTCGCGCCGGCAGTTTCTGGCTCAGGCTGGCTCCGGCTGTGGGCTGTTGGCGTTGGCCGCGCTGCTGGAGCAACAGGGCCTGCTGTCGTCCGAGGCTCGGGCTGAGAGCGACGTGCGGATCAACCCAATGGCGCCGCGAGCGGGCCATTTTCCGGCCAAGGCGAAGAGCGTGATTTGGTTGTTCATGAACGGCGGACCCAGCCAGGTCGATACCTGGGATTACAAGCCCGAACTCGATAAGCGCGACGGCCAGGAACTGCAAGGGTTCGACAAGAACACCGGGTTCTTCACCGATCAGGTCGGGCCGCTGATGAAGTCGCCGTTCAAGTTCGCCCAGCACGGCAAGTCGGCCACCTGGGTCTCGGAAATCTTTCCGAAAATGGCCGAGCATGTCGATGATATGGCATTCATCTATTCGTGCTTCACCAAAACGAACAACCACTCACCGGCTCTGTTCGAAATCAACACCGGAATGAGCCGCATGGGCTTCCCCTGCATGGGCGCGTGGGTGACCTACGGGTTGGGGAGCGAAAACCAGAACCTGCCGGGCTTCATCACGATGTACGATACGCTCGGCCGCGGGCTGCCCAAGGGTCACGCTCAGAACTGGGGCACTGGGTTTCTGCCCGGCGTCTTTCAGGGTACCGCACTCAACGCGCAAGGCGCGCCGATCAACAATCTCTATCGCCGCGCCGATATGACCGACCAGCAGCAGCTTGCCCAGCTCGATCTGCTGCGACGGCTGAACAAGCATCAGCCGCAAGCCCACGAAGCGGATTTGGCGGCACGGATCGAAAGCTTTGAGTTGGCGTACCGCATGCAAATGGCGGCTCCCGCGGCACTCGACGTTGGTGTGGAGCCGGCTCACATCCGCGAGCTATATGGACTGGACAATCCGAAGTGTGCCCATTTCGCCAAGCAAGTGCTGACCGCCCGCCGGCTGGTCGAGCGAGGCGTGCGGTTCGTGCAGATTTACAGCGGCGGAATGGAGAACGAACGCAGTTGGGACGGCCACGCCAATATCGCCCAGAACCACACGCAGTTTGCCGGCGAGACCGACATTCCTATTGCCGCCTTGCTGAGGGATCTCAAGCAGCGGGGACTGCTCGAATCGACCTTGATCATTTGGAACGGCGAGTTTGGACGCCTGCCGATCGTGCAAAAAGGGGGCACCGGCCGCGATCACAATCCACATGCCTTCACCACCTGGCTCGCCGGCGGCGGCGTCAGAGGCGGAGCCCATTATGGCCAGACCGACGAGCTCGGGCACAAGGCCGTCGTCGATCGCGTCAGCATCAACGACCTGCACGCCACGATCTTGCACCTGTTAGGCATCGACCACGAGAAGCTGACGTACCGCTACAACGGCCGTGACTTCCGCCTCACCGACGTGGCCGGGCGAGTGGTTCAAGAAGTCGTGGCGTAAGCGAAAACCCTCACCCCTCGTGGGAGAGGGTGGCGACGGGCACCGACGCGAAGCGTTGGTCGGCGAGCCGGGTGAGGGGGCGGCCTCGAGAAAACGAGAAAGGTAGAATGTCCCCGCTTCTCCCCAAATAGAGAGAACTTTATTCGAGGCTCGCCATGTTGCCCTATGAGACAATCCATGAAGATGTCATCCAAATAGTTTCGAGAGGCAGCGATACGATTATTGCGGCATTCAATGATACTCAGAAACAGGTCGAGGCATACTACCGGCTCTACTATTTGCCCACGCGACGTTTTGCACAAGCAGACACGATGCCCCAGATGAAGGCAACCCCTGTCGAGGTCGTCCAAGCGAGGCTTGTCACAGTGCAAACGCTGCACGGCAAACGAATCGCAGAGCAGTTGTTGGATTGCATTCATGCCTTGAACGCAAGGCGTCTTTATCAATTGGCGTTGTGAACCCGAAGTGTGATCGAGGTCGTTGCCTCACTCGTCTCGACTGAAACAAAGATAACGGCAGCGCTGACTAAAGGCGTCACAACTCAATCGGAGTCAGATGCGCTCAATGACGTAATTGAAAAGTCCATTCGTGGAGGGCGATTCGACTGGTTCAAGTGGCTGCAAGACGACAGCCGGTCAACGCTGATCGAGGCGTACGCCGAGTATGTCCGTGGTGGCAACAAGGAACCGAAACCCGATATCGAGCAGACGAACGTTTTGACGATGGTGCGATTTCTCGGCAAGAAAATGGCTGAGCAGAATCAAGCGAACGATGGCCTCATTCAACTGGTGTATGGATTCCTGTCGGATATCTGCCACCCCGCAGCCGGAGGAAATCTACTTCAGGTTGCCAATCACCCTAGTCAAGGCTGGTGGCAGCTTAGTCCCGGTTTCTCGGATGACGTTCTGAGATGGTATTGTCTGAATTCAACCGTTCCGGTTTTGGCGCGAGTTTGTGAGGTAGCAACTCGCTCGATTAACCAGTTGACAGCATGGTGTAAGACGATTTCATTCCCGACTTCCGGCCCAAACTTAGGGCAGACGTGAGGCTGGACCTGGCAGAAAAGGAAACAGGACTGTTCGGATTCTCCCGGACCCCTCCCGTAACCGGCTGACTGGCGCTCGCCATGTTTTCAGGCGACTTGGTGCCGGCAAATAGTCACGTTCGTCGAAGGCCCGTCTTAGGCGCGCCAGTTATCCAGTTGCAATGGGTAGCCGAGAGCGCGAATGCGTTCGTAGTGCGCAGTGTTCCCGGACACAAGGACCAGCCCGTGGTGGATGGCAATGCCGGCAACCATCGGGTCGGCGCGGCCGATGGTCTGGCCGGCTCGTTCAAGGTCGCCGTGAATCTTCCCGGCAACCTCGGCACTGGCCATGTCAAGCGGCAGAACTTCGTCTCCGGAAACCGCGTCAAGGAATGACCGGAGGCGTTCTGGCTGACCGAGTTTTCGCAGGCCCTTGATGATCTCCATTATTGTGACAGCGGAGATGGTGAACAGCCCGTAGGTATCGCGGTACTCCTGGCCCTTCGCGGCCACTGTGGCGTTTTTGGCCTTGAGAATCTCGGAAAAAATGTCGGTGTCCAGCAAAGCCCTATCCATGACTCGGCAGTCTCAGTATGCCCTGTTCTCGGGTGCGATAAACGTCTTCGAGAACCTGGTCCACAAGATCGGGAACATCGGCAAACAATCCGATGAGGGACTTGGAGGACTGCAGAGGACGTTCGACTCTGTCGAGAGCTTCCCGCAGGATTTCGTCGACCGAACAATGTCGTTCTGCGGCCAGTCGACGAGCCCGATCAAGAAGCTGCGCGTCAATTTGAGTAGGTTCGCTGGTCAAAGTCGTTCTCCATGGAGCTGTACGCTATTTTAACACAATGGATGCAGCACGGGCTACCATACGCTATTGGAGACTATTGGCAGATCGTTTCACGCGATCAAATCGTCGAGCACGTTGCCCTCGACGTCGGTCAGGCGCATTTCGCGGCCGCCGTGGAAGAAGGTCAGCTCTTCGTGGTTTAAGCCCATCAGGTGCAGGATCGTGGCGTGCAGGTCGTGGACGTGGACTTTCTTCTCGACGGCGGCGTAGCCGAAATCGTCGGTCGCGCCGTAGGCCACCCCGCCTTTTATGCCGCCGCCGGCCATCCACATGCTGAAGCCGCGCGGGTTGTGATCGCGCCCTTTGTTATCACCCTGGCTGGTGGGTGTGCGGCCGAATTCGCCTCCCCAAACCACCAGCGTTTCGTCGAGCAGCCCGCGATCCTTGAGATCGGTTAACAGAGCGGCAATCGGCTGGTCCGTTTCGGCGCAGTGCAGCTCGTGGTTGTTCTTCATTCCCTGATGTGCGTCCCAGTTCTCGTCGAAATGGCCACCGCCGGAGTAAACCTGCACGAATCGCACACCGCGTTCCACCAGCCGGCGGGCCATCAAGCAGCGGCGGCCGAATTTTTCCGTCGTGGGTTGATCCAAACCATAACGCGCGAGCATCTCGGGGCCCTCGCTGGTCAAATCGACCGCTTCGGGAGCGTGCTGCTGCATGCGGAAAGCCAGCTCGTAGCTTTCCAACCGCGCGGCTAACTCGGTGTCGTGCGGCAACTGTTCCCGATGGATTTCGCCCAATTGCGAAAGCAAGTCGAGCTGCTGCCGTTGTTGTGAACGCGTGACGCCGCCGCGCGGCGAGAGATCGATGATCGGGTCGCCGCTGGTACGGAATTGCGTGCCCTGGAATCCGGCGGGCATGAACCCGGCGCCCCAATTTGGCGCTCCACCAATCGGACCGCCCCGATGATCCAAAAGCACGACGTAGGAGGGCAAGTTCTGGTTCACGGTGCCCAGGCCGTAGGTGACCCACGACCCCAAGCTCGGATAGCCCTGCCGCAAGCTGCCGGTGTTCATCTGCAAAAGGCCTGAGCCATGGGCGAAACTGTCGGCATGGCACGAGCGAATGATGGCCATGTCGTCGACACACTCGGCCACCTTGGGAAAGAGACTCGAAACCTCGATGCCCGATTGCCCGTGTTTCTTGAATTCCCACAGACTGCCCAAGAGCGGCTTGCCCTTGGTGCGACTGGCATCGAAGCGGGGATCGTTCTCCAAGTCGGGTATCGGCTGGCCGTTGCGTTTGGTCAATTCAGGCTTGGGATCGAACAAATCGACGTGGCTGGGCCCGCCGTACATGAAGAGAAAAATGCAGCTCGTGGCCTTGGGCGCGAAATGGGCCGGCTTGGGCGTCAACAGTGATATCTCGGGCGATTCGGAGGCCTGGGCACGATTGAAGAATCCGTCCTGAGCCAGCAAATAGGTAAGCGCGGTGCCGACAAAACCGCCGCCGGCCTGCCAGATGAATTCGCGCCGCGTTTGGCCGCATGGCGTCAAGCGCGGCATCTTGTGAATCGCCGATTGATGGCTGTATTGTTTATTGCCCACGTCGACTCTCCTGAGAGTAAGCTGGTCAAGCCGTTCGGCTTGCGGAGCGAGTCATAGCCCGCGGCAAGCGGTGTGGCTATATACAGGTTTGGCCTTTTTTCTACTGCAAGTACGCGAACTCGTTGGTGTTGAAGAGGACCAGACAAAGCGCGGCGAGCGCCTTCAATTTGGCCGGCTCGCCATTCGGTTCGCTCTTTGCGTCCGCTTCGATTTGCTGTTGTTGTCGTGCCAAGAATTCCAGTAATGTCGCCCGCTCTTTCTCGCTCGGAAGCCGGGAGAACGCCAGGCGGTAAGCCCGCTCGATTCGCGCGGCGTTGTCGTCGCCCGCCTCTCCGGCGACCCGTTGCGCGAACGCTTGTGCCTGCTCGTTGATGAATTCACCGTTGAGGAAGGTGAGGGCTTGGGGAGCCACCGTCGAAACGACGCGTTGTTCGCAGGTTTCCTCGGTGCTGGGAAAATCGAGGACTTCCAATTCCGGCACTAGCAAGGTTCGCTTCACGAATACATAGATGCTGCGCCGCGCGGCTTGCGCCGGCTCGGAAGTGCGCCAGCCGTCGCCGGGTCGCGATTGGGTTTCGAGCACGGCGCGCGAGATTTTGGGATAGATGCCGGGTCCGCGCGGCGCCAGGTTGAGCTGTCCGCTCACGGCCAAGATCGTATCGCGCAGCGATTCGGCCTCCATCCTCCGTGGGCGATATCGCCACATCAGGGCCCCTTCGGGATCGACTTTTTCCGCGGCCGGATTGGCGGTCGAGGCCATCTGATAGGTTTGCGACAGGACCATCAGGCGGTGCATCCGCTTTATTTGCCAACCGCCGGCCACAAACTCGCTGGCCAGCCAGTCCAACAGCGGCTGATTCGAGGGGGCGGAACCCATCACGCCAAAGTCGTTTTCCGTAGCCACGATTCCGTCACCGAAATGATGTTGCCACAGCCGATTGACCATCACGCGCGCCGTGAGTGGGTGGTCCGACTGTGTGAGCCAGCGCGCCAATTGCAAGCGGCGGCCAGTCGAGTGCGCGGTCGGCGTCGGCGCGGCAGGGGGTTGGTCGATCAAAATGGCGGGGAAGCCGGGACCCACCTCTTCGCCTTCGCTGCGCGGATCGCCACGGCGGAAGACGTGGCTTGCGCCAAATGTCGGCCCCTCTTCGTACCAGATGTAGCCGCGCTCAAGCGGGGCGGGATACCTGGCCTTGACGGCCGTCAACTGTTGCTCCCAATCGTCGAGCCGGGCGCGCTGATCCGCGGTGGCCAGTTCGCGCAGCAGGGCCGCGAGTTTGACGGCGTGCGTGGCCAGCAATTTTTTTTGCTGGTCGCTGCGCTTGACGGGCTCGGCGGCGAGCGCAACAAGCGCTTCGGGCGGCACATCCTTGACCGAGGGCACAGCGTCAGACCCCGCTGTCCCCGCGTCGCTGGTCTTCTCCAATTGCAGCCGGCCTGCCGCCACCGCTTCCTGGCAAACTTGCCATCCGAGCGTGCGAACCTGTGTTTCGACATCGACCGTTTGCGAGTCGAGCTGCTTCACCAGCGCCAGGTGCGCGGCGACCCGATCGGGCGGGCCAATCTCGCGGTCAAATTCGACGCGATCCTTTTGCGGGCGCTTGAGCGGTGCGAAAATGGCTTGCCAGCGAGTGTAGTCCTTTTGCGAAAACGGCTCGAATTTGTGGTTGTGACAGCGAGCGCAGCGGAGCGTCAGGCCCATGAACGTGGCCGAGGTCGTGGCGACGATATCGTCCAACTGGTCGTAGCGGTCGGAGAGTAAATCGGCCGGCTCGTCGTCCCACGGGCCCAGGCGCAACATGGAGGTGGCAATTTGAGTCTCGGCGCTTGAGCCTTCGATCTCATCGCCGGCCAATTGCTCAATCACGAACTGGTCGTACGGCTTGTCAACATTGAATGCATCGATGACCCAGTCGCGATAGCGCCAGGCCTGCGGCTTTAACCCATCGCGCTCATAGCCGTTTGTTTCGGCATACCGGACCACGTCGAGCCAGTGCCGGGCCCAGCGTTCGCCATATTGGGGCCGCGAAAGCAACTCGTCGACCACCCGTTCGAAAGCCGTTGCACTGGTATCGGCCTCAAAGGCGTCCAATTCAGCGGGCGTCGGGGGCAGCCCGACCAAATCCAAGTAAACGCGACGCAGCAGCTTCGCGCGATCCGCTCTCGCCGCCGGCTTCAAGCCAGCTTGTTCGAGCCCGGCCAAAATGAAGGCATCGATCGGGTTGTGGGCCCAGACTCGATCGGAAGCGGGCGGAACTTCGGGCCGCTTGACACTTTGGAAAGACCAATGCTCGCGAACGCCGGCCTCGAACTGATGCCGGCCATACGGCTCATCGGCCGCCAGGCCGGTGCTTAACACGAGCGCCAGCAGCAGCCAGGGCGAAACCGTTTTCGGAACCCGACGCCACATTCAAAAGACCCTCAGTGACGCGACTAAGGAGGGAAGGCAAGGTGGGCACTTATCGTATCCATGATAGCCAATTTGACGCCCAATTACCAACCCGGACGACTAAGCGGCAAGCGCCGCGCGAACGCACCCTGGTTTTGGAGACAATGGAGCGTCGGCGCTTCGTTTGATTCAACCTACGGTTTCGGCAATTTTGTCTCCTATGGCCTCGATCAGCAACTCCAGCGACCCGGGGGCCACGATCGCGATCGACTCTTGATAGATTCCCTTTCCATAAGTCTCGGCGGTGGGCAGATACCCTGGCCGCCAGCCGCCCGTGAGCGTGGCGACGATGATCAAACGGTCTGGGAAACGCTGGCGCAGTGCCCGCTGCAAGAGGTTGTAATGCTCGCCCTCTAGCATGACCCAAAAGGCGTCGCCCAACTGGCTGACCGTGACGGCCAAGGGCAAGGTCTTGCCTGGCGGCAGAGAGCGGAGCCGGGCAAGTTGGCGCGCCATGCGTTCCGCTTGAGCCCGGCAGTCGCGAGCCCTTTCCTGATCGCCCCGTTGGCGAGCCGATTGTTCTTCGGCGTGCCAGCGAGCCAGCTCGGCTTGGGTTTCCGCCCGCGTCGGCAGGTCGGTCCGGTAAGGCAGCTCGACGTGAAAGTGCCTAGGGCGCCAGAGACGTTTTTGGCACAGCTCCTCGGCCGACAGCGGAATATAATCCCAGGTGCCGATCGTGGCTCCGGAGACGACCGGGCCGGTATAGATGAAGCGCAATCCGGGCGCGGGGAGTGACGTTAGCGAGGCCAGCGCGGCATAGCCCAGCTCGCGACCGTTGCGGTCCGCGACCGCCACGTCCCCGACGAAACCATGGCGGGGGCCCAGATCGCCCGAAGCTCCTTGTAGAAATACACACGGGGCTCCGGTTGCCGATTCGACCAGTTCGCGCATCGCGCCGACAAAATCGGGGCTGATCAGCGAATTGTCCCAAGCCAACGTTGTTGGATGGCAGGCATAATTGACGACCGTGGCGACCGTTTGGCATCGTTCATCCGTGATTCGCGCCACGAGTACCGTATCGTCGGTCGGGCCGGCCGGGTTCAGGCCGCAGACGAACTGTTCGCTTGTCTCATCCCACAAATCTCGATTCCGAGCCAGGCCGCAGCGTCCGCCGCCGTAGACGATGCGCACCGGCCGCAACGATCGCATCGCTTCGCGGACAGCTTCAGTGACCTTCTCGGCCAGAAGTTCCAAATAGGGAGCGATCAACTCGCCGCCGGGCAAGTCAGCCCGCGCGGGATCCATCAAACCCGCGGCGTGCGTATGCGAAAAGGTGATTTGAAGTTGCTCGATCTCAAGATCCGCATTCCGACAGACGGCCGCGCGCAAGGCGTCCATTTGCTCGTTCCACAGCAGGCAATGATCGATCGAAACCAGGACTTGCGTGTCGGATTTCGCGCGGATCTCTTGCGAGTTCGACGAATCACTCAGCGCCAGTGCCGTCGCCAACAGCGGCCGATGAATGCCAGTCGAGCGGTCGTGCGATGCCGCGCCCCACATGCGATGGTAAATGCCCACCGGCGGCGTGATGTCGCGGCGTGCAGTGGCTCCTTGGCAGTAGTTTTGTGGAAAGTCGATGTGCGGCATGAGTTGAAATCCTTTATGAACTAGCGCCAGGAGCGACCAGAAAAATCGCCCGTTGTGGGTTTGTCAGCATCCAGCACACGGCGGCGGCACCGTAGATGGCGGCGAACACCAGCAGAATTTCGTCCCAAGAATGCCCGTGGTCCAGTAGTGCGCCGACAAAAACGGGGAAAAGGGCCGCGCCGATGTTGCCACACATATTCATCACGCTAAATACCGTGGCAACATGCTGGCCGCCCAAGTCCATGGTAATCGTGTAGGCACTCACGCCACCGAATGCCGCGCAAAACGATCCGGCACTGATAATGACGACCGCCAAGGGGGCGTCGACGACAAAACAAGCCACGATGATCAAGCCCGCGCACGTCGCCAAGCTGGTCGCCGCCAGCACGCTACGGCTCAGCCACCGGCTGCCGGTTTGCACCAACAGCCAGTCGGAGACGATCCCTCCCAAGGGGCTACCGACCACGACGGCCACCAGCGGCAAGCTGGTCAATTGGCCGGCAGAATCGAGAGAAACGCCGCGGCTCTCGTCCAGGTACGTGGGAAACCACGTCGCAAAGAAAATGTAGGCCGCCGCGCGGAAGAATTGCTGGCCACAAATGGCCCACATCGAGGGGCTTGAAAGCATCGTAAGCCAGGGGACCGGAACCGCGGCGGTTGCTTGAACCGAGGCGTCAGTTTCATCGGGCAATCCCCTTGCGATCAGTTGTCGCTCCGCCAGGTTGGTGCCTTCGTGTTGTGCGGGCAGATCTCTGAACCACCAGAGGAAGGCCGCGGCCCAGGCCAGTCCGGGCAGCGAGAATATGACGAACAGCCAGCGCCAGTCGAGTTGCCCAGACAGCATTCCGGCGAGATACGAGGAGAGCGCTCCGCCGAGCGACATGAAACTGGCGAGCATTCCGCTGGCAAACGCCCGTCGCGTGGTTGGCATCCACTTTCGAACCGAGCCGGCCGCACAAGGGAAGGCGCCGGCTTGAGCGCTGCCGGCCAGGAACCAAAGCAAGAAGGCGGCGGCGTAATTGCCGGCAAATGCCATGGCCCCCGCCGAAAGCGACCAGAGCATCGCGAACAGCGAGAGCGACCGGCGGCTTCCCCAGCGATCCGCCAGCCAGCCGGAAGGGACCTGAAACAGCGCGTAGCCGATGTAAAAGCTCGACATGACTGAGCCCATTTGCGTTTTAGTCAGATGCAAATCGGCTTGCAGCGGCTCGGCTACCACGGCGATGACTTGCCGCTGCAGGTAGGCGATCGCCGCGACCAGCGACAAACTCGCCAAAACCCGGTACCGCACGTTCGTGGGGTGCATTCGCGGTTCGGCCAGCGAGGTAAGCATCGTCGGTGCTTTCGAAGCGGATTAGACGCTATTTCAAAACCGCCTCACAATTAGTGGACAATCCCGTTCTGCCGCGAAGACTCGGCAAAATTGGGACGGTACCCGGCGGTTTTGGACTAGCTGCTCAACTCGACTCCGAAACCAAATGGGCTTTGACGAAACTCTCGTCGAGCGTGACGCCCAGCCCAGGGTTGTCGGGAACGGTGATCCAGCCATCGACGGCTTGCACTTTTTCGAGGGTCAGTTCGTGCCGCAGCGGCGAGTCTTCCACGCAGTCTTCGAAAATGAACGCGTCGCGACACGTGCTCAGCCAATGCAAGCTGGCGGCCGCAGTCAAAGGGCTGGTGTAGCAATGGTTGCAAAGCCGCGCGCCGCGCTCTTCGACCCGGGCGCGAATGTAGGCGGCGTCGGTAAATCCATTGCGTGACAGATCGACCTGGTAAACGTCGAGCGCGTGCCGGTCGATCCAAGGGCGAAACGCCTCGCGGCCGCATTCACCCTCGCCCGAGGCAATCGGCACCGGGGAACGGTCGCGGAGCCAGACATATCCGTCGATGTCGTCCTCGCGTAGCGGCTCTTCCAACCATTCGATGCCAAACTCGGCAAACGCCTGGGCGCGTCGCAAGGCCGTGCGCGCATCCCACACGCAGCCGGCGTCGACGAGTAGCGTTCCCTCGCCAAGCCCCTGGCGAGCGCCGCGCACCAATTCGATATCCAGCGATTCGTTCTGGCCCATCGGCTCCCAGCCGCATTTGACCGCCTGATAACCGGCTTCACGCCAGCGCCGGGCGATGTCGGCCGTTTCCTGGCCATCGCGGCCGAAGAGAATCGAGGCGTAGGCCTTGATGCGAGCATGCTGCTTGCCGCCCAAGAGCCGATGGACGGGCTCGCCGTAATGTTTGCCCTTGAGGTCCCACAGCGCCATATCGACCGCGGCCATGGCGGCGATCCCGACCGCCGTGCGGCCGAAGTACATCGTGCGGCGGTACATTTTCTGCCACAGCCGCTCGGTTTCCAACGGATTCTCGCCCAAGACGATTTGTCGCAGTCCGCAGGCGATGTTGTGGCTGAAGGGAGCGTCGACGATGGCCTTGACGACCTCGGGCGAGGCGTCGGCCTCGCCGATGCCTTCCAGCCCCGAATCGGTGCGCACGCGCACGATCACGGCGTCTTGGCTGCTGGCCGTTTTTGCCTGCACGTTTTGGATCCGCAAAATCTGGCAAACAATCTGGGTGATTTTCATAGGGGTCGATGACGGCTCGGGGGGCCAATTCTTCTCTAGGCAAGAATCTTACTGACCACATTACCGCTGACGTCGGTGAGGCGGAAGTCGCGCCCCTGGAATTTATAGGTCAATCGCTTGTGGTCCAAACCGAGCAGGTGCAGGATCGTGGCTTGCAGATCGTGCACGTGGACTGGGTCTTCGACGGTGTGGAATCCCAGCTCGTCGGTTTTGCCCAGCGTGACGCCCGCTTTGATTCCGCCACCGGCCAGCCACATCGTGAAGGCCTGGGGATGGTGGTCGCCGCCGAGCTTGCGGCCGAGCGTGGCGTTGGATTCGACCATCGGCGTGCGGCCGAACTCGCCCCCCCAAACCACGAGCGTTTCGTCCAACAGTCCGCGCTGTTTGAGATCCTTGATCAAGGCGGCACACGGCTTGTCGATTTTCTGGTTCCTCCCGGAGGGTTTCCGCGCACATGGTAGATGTAAATCGAATAGCCGGCGGTGGCGACCGGCTTGAGATGCTGGAAGCACGCTAGGGCATTTTGGGGCAGGTTTGATTTCGTGCCATCGCCATTATAGATAAAAAACGGGAATCCGCGGATGAAATTCACACTGATGGCGTACCAACCCGGCGGGATTTCCGCTTGGGATTTATTGCCCAGTTTGGGCGCTTCAATATTGCTGGGCGCGGTGTACTCGATGCCGGCATGCTTCGGGTCGAAATAGCCGCAGTACGCGAGTTTCAACGGGCTCGCTTCGGGATGCTCCTTGAGCCAGCGCCTGAGGAACAATAAATCTTGTCCCCAATCGACGTTGCTGTGGATCAAGTGTTTTGGGCCGCCGATTGGACCGACCACCAATTCATTGAAGTACTACAAGCTTTGCGGGTAAACCCGAAGGCTGCTGCCGACCGACCAGACAAGTGCGCACGCGATCGTTCCGGCCAGCACGATGTGCCTCCCACGAAAAGCCGGCGCGAGCCGGCCGATCCAGACGAAAGCGAAAGGAAATGTCGGCAGCACGTAGCGCATGTGCTCGCTGAAGCCAGTTTGGGAACTGACGAATGCCAGAATGACCACGGCGGGACACAGGAGAATAAACTCGTCGCGCAAGGTCGCCCGCGGCACGATCCAGAAACGCGCAAGGGCCGCCAACACCGCCAAGAGCCACGTCCCCAGCGGCACTTTGATCGCCAGCGCGTACAAATAGTAGTACCACCAACCCCGTGGGCTAAACTGCCCACGCAAGTAGGAAAGCTCGCGAGAATGCTCGAAGTCCACTTTCTGCAAGTCCATGCCCAGCAAGTAATTCTTCGGCACGGGCGCCGGGATACATCCAAGCCACGAATCGGCAAACCGATTGCCGACGACCTTGGCCGCATCCGCGTTTCCGCGCAGCGTATCGCTGACAAACTGAAACTTGCCAAGCGGCGTTAGCGAGCCCTCGAAGCCATAGCCAAAATTCAGAACATAGATCGCCACGAGCATTCGTGCGGCAAGCATGCCCAACTCGCGGAGCCAATCACGCCCCGCGAGCGTTTTCCGATCGGCCCACCGATAGACCAGCCACATGACGGGCCACATGGCGAAGAAGACGATGAGCGTCATCTTGGCCAGTTCGGCCAGGCCGAGCACCAGCCCGCTGACGAGTGTCATACTCCAAGTCGGCTCACGCAGCCATCGCCAGAACGTATAACAGGCCGCCAGGCTAAGCGACGTGGCGGCGATTTCGGGCGTAATGAGCTGCACGTGGGCCAGGATGTTAGGACAAAAGCACCAGAGCGCTAGCGCAAAGACACCAGCGTCAGCGCCGTACAAATCGCGCGCCCACCGGTAACAGACAAAACCGCCGACGAGGCTAAACGGTATGCACGCCCAGCGGGCCATTGCGAAAAGCCAATAGGACCGTTCGCCATTGGCGGCCACAAATTGCTCGCCTAACTGAAACTCGTATCTAGCGTCGGTTCCCTGAAAACCCTGCC
This sequence comes from Planctomycetia bacterium, assembly GCA_016200205.1. GTDB lineage: Bacteria > Planctomycetota > Planctomycetia > Pirellulales > PALSA-1355 > PALSA-1355. The sequence continues at coordinate 943 of JACQFF010000147.1, read as the reverse complement.
AGTCAATTTGATAGTCCGCCACAAGAACCGGTGCGCAGGCAATCATACGCACAAGGGGCGGGTTGACCCGATATATGTCAAAACAGCCCAACGTCCAATTGCTGATTCCCGCAACCAGATGCGCCGGTTCGTTCAGCGTCGGGCTGTGAACCACCGCTCCCACTCCCAATAGGCCGCAATGTACCACGATGAGCACCGTCGCAACCGCGGCCGTACTCGTTTGAAGTAGCATCACGCCTGTTTGCTCGCGACACTCCATACATTGTTAGCCTGCGCAACACTTTGACCGTCGCATGCATCCTCACAAAAGGGTGCTGGCTTTCCCAAAGGCCAAAAACATCGCAATTCGCGATCGTAAAGGCACAGCAAATGGACCCCAGGCAATTGGAGTCCACCGAGGGTTCGACCGTCCCCAGGAGATGGCGGATCACCCGCCCGCATTTGGACACACCTGGGACTCGACAGCGGTGCTAAGAAACGTTGCCGTCCCAATCGCTGACCCCTCCTGTTGCGTCCCGCCAGATTCATCTTTTGCGCACTTCGGCTTCGCTGGAACGTCATACTTGTCAACGTTATATGGAGGACTATTATTCAGCTGGCCTCCGACGACAGTCGGATTGAGTTCGTCCGCAAGTGCGTAGAATGGATCAAAATACAGGCCGTTGTCGGTCATGCCATCGTACGTGTCGCCATAGCTCTGTACCTGTTCATGTATGCAACCGCCCAAGCATATTTGGGGAGGGGTCGACGTCCCCTCAGCCATCCGCACCGATATCGCTAAAGCAAGGACCACAATCGAACAAACCGCTGCCGCGCTAATCAAGCCAAGCCCGGTATTAAGACGTTTCACCGCGTTGCTCCTTTCGATGTCGAACAATAAACCCATCTACTCACACCGTGACGACACCACATGTCATGATGACCCAAGTCGTTCAGTTCGGCT
>JACQFF010000146.1 GCA_016200205.1 Planctomycetia bacterium | reverse complement strand
GACGCAACCGACGATCGAGCAACGCGGACGACGCAAAGCGAATGATTGCAGTGCGCAATCGGAAGCCAAAATTCGCACGTCGCTCCACGAAGCGACCACGATGGAATTCACCAAGACCCCGCTGCAAGACGTGGTCGATTACCTGAAAGAGTTGCACCGGATCGAGATTCAGTTCGACAGCAAGGCCCTCGGGGACGCGGGCGTTGCTTCCGACACGCTGGTCACTCGCCAGTTGAAGGGGATCTCGCTCGATTCGGCGCTCAAGCTCCTGCTGCACGATCTGGATTTGACAACCGTCGTCACCAATGGCGTGCTGCTGGTCACGACGCCCGAGGCGGCCAGCCACATGATCGAACTGCGGATTTACGATGTCGGCGACTTTATCAGCGCGGTCGGTGACACCGAAAAACTGGCACAGGTGTTACGAACCTTGCTCAGCCCGTCCGACGAGGCGAACGTGAGTGGGCCCCCCGCCCGAAAGTCCAGCCTTATCCAGATCGTGGCTTTCCAGAAGCTATTGTTGGTGCGAGCGAGCATCCCGGATCAGGATGAGCTGACCCGCCTCTTGCCTGAAATCCGCGACAAGCTCAAGGCGGCGAAATAGCACGCGATCCCGCGGGCACTTAACGATCATCGAGAGCTCGCCTTCGGCTTGCTGCCAGCGGCCAAGACCGTCGAAATTGGTGTGTGCCCAGTGCGCTCGGCGCTAGCGAGTGGATGTTGTCGACGCCGCAGCCTGCTGGTTTCCGCCGGGAGTTGGGCTGAGCATCGGTCGCCTTGACACTTCCGCGGAACGGTCTCAAACTGTCGGCATAGCCGATAGAGCGAGAGTGGCGGAATTGGCGAACACGCGGGACGTAGGACACGGTTGGCCGCTTGGTGAAATTGGCAGACACGCAAGATTTAGGATCTTGTGCCGAAAGGCGTCGGGGTTCGAGTCCCCGAGCGGCCACTCCAGTCCGACTCGTCCGTTCAAACGTCGTTTGACTTGAAGGGGACTTTTTGGAACGAAAATCTCCCTCAAATCTCCCCACTTTTTTGCTCCCGAAGTTGAATTTTCCGTTTGATCTTTCCGGTATGTCATGGGGCTTGCAATCAAGATTTTGGATGGCGTCCATGACCTGATCCGAGATCGCTGTCCCGTCCAAATTTACTTAGAACGCGTCTTCAAAACGTTCCGAACGTTGGAATTTGGGAGGGCGAAGCTCCCGCTGAGCCAATTTTGCACCGGAAGTAGAGGCTCGGCAGGAGCCTCGCCCTCCCGGTCGCGTAATTTGAAGACACGTTCTTAGACCAAACGGACAAAACCCAACTGTCGGACTTGCAAGCGGCATTTCACGGCCGCTTGCGGCTTAGCGTCGCACCGGTCGACAGGTTTTGTCCAGCCGCGCTTAGACGAATGCGCGGTAGAATCGGCTTTCGTCTCAGGTGATGTTCCGTCCGTTGCACCAGGGAGATTCCCGATGAAAGATCGCCTTGCCACTATCGCGCTTTCGGTTGCCGCCACATTCGGACTGATGAAAACAACACCCGAGCGGCCGAAAGAACTTGACATCGACCGGCTGATCGTGAGGAAAGAATTGATTGTGTCCGACACAGGTATGCCTTGGGAAACAGGCTACGAAGCCCATCAACTACCCCGCGGCGTCTACGCGCGTTCGCTTGGAAACGGGACCGGGGGTCTTTGGGTTCGCAGCCGTCTGATCAAGGGTGAGATTGACGACCCGTTCGACGACCGGTTCCACGCCATTGAAAGTAACGGCAGTCTCCGCCGTGCGCCAGGGCATATCTCATGGAATGTGTGGCTCGACGGCGCCTGGCGACAGATGGCGATAATCCAAGGTGAGGGACTTGAGCTGTCCGAAGTCCCACGCGAGCAGTGGAGCGGGCATACCCACCCCGGCCGTCTCCGCTTTCAAACCTTCCGGCCAGGTCACGGCGAGCCGCTGACCGATGCTCTCCTGGGCCAAGGCATGATGTCGATCGGTGGAGGCGGATACGGTGGGGGCGGATTACCTTATCCCACTGAAACGCTACAGCTTTGGGGAGGCGAGGTGCGGCAAGCGATAATTCCCACGCCGGCGGCGCCGACCATCGTTAGCGACGATGCCTCGGGCGAGCATCAGTATGCGATCGTTGCCGTTGGCGCCCAAGGCCGTCGCACGGCCGCCTCGCGCTCTGCACGGGCCAGAGGACGGGCGAAGCTTCAATGTGACAGCATTTCCGGCGCCGATTCCTACATTGTCGTACGCGATTCGAAAGAGATCGCAGGCCCACTTCGCTTGGAAGGGACGCGCAAGCAATGGAGCGACAAGGCTGCACCCTAAGGAACGACTCAAAAATAACTTCGGCATTTTGATTTCCCTCACCCGGCCCTCTCCCAGAGGGAGAGGTGTCTGCGGACGAAGTTATTTTTGAGTCGTCCCTTAGCCGACACTCCGCGAACACTCCAGGGCCGATTGGCGCTACCCGTCCAGGTCTATCAAGCGGTGACGGATGGCATAGCGCACCAATCCGGCAACGTCGTGGATGTCCAGTCGCTCCATCAATTGCATGCGGTGCGTTTCGACCGTCTTTACGCCCAAGTGTAACGTGTTCGCGATCTGCTTGGTGGTGTTGCCCTCGGCGATCAGTTGCAGTATTTCACGGTGCCGCGGTGTCAAACGATCGAAGGGTCCGCGATCACCGCCAACGCGCCGAACATAGTCATCGACCAGGTGCTTGGAGATCGCGGGAGTCAAATACGTTTCGCCCCGGGCGACCGCCATGATCGCGAATTCGAGTTCGGCGGCGCCGGAATCTTTCAGAAGATACCCAGAAACGCCGGCCTGCAGGGCTCGCCACACATATTCTTCGTGCGCGTGGACCGAAAGGACGATCACGCGGACGTGAGGGTATTCCTTGTTCACGCGCGCCGCGGCCTCCAGCCCGTTCATGCCTTTCATTCCGATATCGGTCAGCAGAATGTCAGGTTGATGTGCCTTCACGAGAGCCAGAGCCTCGCGGCCGTCGCTGGCCTCCGCGACAACCTCAACCTTCTCGAGCTTCGCAAGCAAGCCGTGCAGCCCCTCGCGCAGCAGTCGATGATCGTCGGCCATCACGATGCGAATGGGCTTCACGGGGGTTTCAGGTACACCCATGGCTCGTGCCTGTTGTTGAGGTTAGCTGGCCGGGTGCATGGGAAAGCGGGCGCGGACCTCGGTTCCGTGATCTCGGACTGATTTGATGTCGATTTCACCGCCGAGAATCGCGACGCGTTCGTCCATGCCCAAAAGGCCCAGGCTCTCGCCGCGCGCTGCGCGCTGGCGCGCTGCCGCCACGTCAAAACCCACGCCATCGTCGTGGATCAGCAGTTGCAGGTCTGTTTCGCACTGGCGCAACCCGATGCGAACATGATGGGCTCGCGCGTGTCGTACGATGTTTGTCATCGCTTCCTGCGCCACTCGAAAGCAGGCCGTTTCGATCTCAGGCGACACTCCACTGGCGATGGGCTCCAACTCGAAGTGGATGGAGAATCCGGCGACTTGCGCTTGCCGATCCAAGTGGCTGCGCAACGCCGCCACGAGTCCGAGGTCATCGAGCATGGGGGGCCGCAAATCATGCGACAGATTCCTGACCTGCTGGACTACATGTTCGACGGTAGTCGTCGTTAGTTGCGCCGCGGCCGCAAGATCCGCGGCAGCTTGGGTGAGGGATTGCAGGCTGACCTTCGTTACCGTCAAAGCCTGTCCGACTTCGTCGTGGAGTTCGCGGGAAATACGGCGACGTTCGTCCTCTTGGGCCTTCATTAACTGCCCCGAGAGGGCACGCAGTCGTTCCTGCCCATTGCGAACCTGCTCGAATAGACGGGCGTCCTGCAAGGCCACCGCGACGCGATCGGCGATCTCGCGGGCCATTTCGACGTGCTCCTGACTGAACGCGCCAGGTTGTTCATGCCCCAAATTGAGCGAACCTATCAATCCGTTCTGTAAAAGGATCGGCGACACGATGCCAGATCGGATTCCCTCCTTTAGGATCGCCTGGACAGCCGGCGGTCGATCCGAGAGGGCCAGAAAATCCTGGGCGATGCGAGCCCGGCCGGAGCGAAGGTCCCGCATGTCGCCAAACGCATCGATCGGAACGCACTCTCCGCACGACAGATGCGACTCGCCGTCGACACTTACCGCGAGCAATAACGCTTGACCGGCCGCGAAATCAAACGTCACCACGGATGCCCGCTGGCAAGGAACCAACCGACGGATGCGAGACGCGACCGCTTGTGCAATTTCTTGCGCCGAGCGGGCCGCCAGAATAGCGCGATCGATCTCGCTCGCCGTTTCAAGCCGCTGGGCGTAGTGACGCAGTTCTTCTTCGGTCTGCTTCGAGTCGGTGATGTCCTCGGCAATCCCGGCCAGCCGGATGACCTTGCCGGCCATATCGTAAACTGGAAAGGCCCGGGATCTGATCCAGCGGATTGAACCGTCGGGTCGCACGATGCGATAGGTTTCATCGTACGTCGCGTGGGTGTATATCTTGCCGGCGGCTTCGATGACCCGGTCACGGTCATCGGGATGGATCGCCTCGGTCCAAGACTGCGGTGATATGAGGAGGCTTTCGCGAGTTCGCCCCCAGATTTTTTCATACGCGGGGCTGACGTAGCTGACTCGCGATAGCGTGGAATCATAGATCCAGAAAACGTCGCCGATATGTTCGGCCATTTGACGGAATCGCTCCTCGCTGTCTCGCAATTGCCTTTCCGCTCGCTTCCGCTCCGTGATATCTCGCATCAATTTGGTAAACAGCGCCTGAAATCGAAGGTCGTTCGTCTCGGAAAGTGCCAACGAATTCCGTTCTTGGGTTTCCGTCAACGTCTGCTCTGCCGGTTCGCGCCTGGCGACCTCTCGGTCAAGCTCCTCGGCGCGGCGGCGCAATTCGGCCTTGAGGCGCTCGTTTTCAGATGTCAACCTCTCCAGTTGCATTGCACCTCGGCGCGAGCTTATCGGTGTCAGTCGCGAGTGGCGGTGGTCGAGTCTCCGGCGGGTGGCGGTAACAGACTCGGCAAAACCCTTGATTGGGTTCAGGGCAAGGTCCACCATCCGAACGACGTCTTCCGACTTGGTCGGCTTGGGCAGAACGACCGGGACGTCGACGGCGTGAGTCAACGCAATCGCCTCGCGCTGAAAATCGCAGTCGGTATAAAGAATGATACGAGTCTGCGCCAAATCGCGATCGGCCTTCAATCGATGGACGATCTCGTAGCCATCCATCTTGGGCACTTGAGTGTCCGCGATGATCAGATGGGGGCGCTCGCTCCGGGCCAATGCCAAAGCATGAGCACTGTCAGTGGCTTCCAAGAGCCGATGACCTTCGTGCCGCAGGGGCGCCGCAAAGTGGTTGCGATTTTCCGCGCAGTCATCGACGATCAGGATCGTAGCCACGTCGGACCTCCTTGGCCGCAGCTTCCACGATCATACACGCCCACGGAAAAAGCGGCTTCCGAAGAACCTCTGTCCCCTCGAAGGACCGCTTGATGCCTTCGCCGAAGTCCATCTGGCCGTAGCAACGCCGCCGTGCGCTTCGTCAAGTTTCACGCGAAAAGGCCCGCCGGTCAGGTGGATCGAAAAGGGGGGGTCAAGCTCTACCTCTGCAGGATACCAAAGATCGCTCATATGGCAATCCGGTAAATACCCTACACGGCTTTACTAAGAACGCGTCTTCAAAACGTTCCGAACGTTGGAATTTGGGAGGGCGAAGCTCCCGCTGAGCCGATTTTGCACCGGAAGTAGAGGCTCGGCAGGAGCCTCGCCCTCCCGGTCGCGTAATTTGAAGACACGTTCTCAGGTTTGCTCCGACCCTATGTCAGGCTTTGGAGCAAATGTCACTGTGCGAAGTCTTCCGAAATAATACGCAAGCGTTCAATAGCTAGTTACAGTCTTCCAGATTCCGCTGTTGTAGGCCGTCTGTTTTCAGCCCACCGGTACGATCCATCCACTTGGCTACATATTAACGTAGCCAATCCGCTTTCACGTGAATCGAGACGCGGTTGGTGCTGGTTTATTCCCCATACGACTAGTGGGTTGCCTTAGACGGTTTTCTCATGATTGACGCGCATGAAGTCGACACTTCATCGCCCAGCTCGATCAATGGCGGGGCGACGCCCGACCAATGGCGGTTGATCGCCGCGACGATGGATTCGCGAGCGGCCGTTTTCACAGATGCAAACGGCGGAGTCGAAGCGCGTTGCTGATCACGGAAACCGAGCTGAAGCTCATCGTCAAACTGGCGATCATCGGATTGAGCAACAGCCCAACCAATGGGTAAAGGACGCCCGCGGCGATCGGCACGCCCAACGCGTTGTAGACAAACGCGAAGAACAGATTCTGGCGAATGTTCCGCATCGTGCCACGGCTGAGCAGCCTGGCGCGGGCGATGCCTCGCAAGTCTCCCTTGACCAGCGTTACGCCGGCCGTTTCCATCGCAACGTCGGTTCCCGTGCCCATGGCGATGCCGACGTGAGCCTCGGCCAATGCCGGAGCGTCGTTGATGCCATCACCGGCCATCGCCACGATATGACCGGCGCTCCTGAGTTGCCGCACCACTTGCCTTTTCTGATCGGGCAAAACCTCCGCCTGCACTTCGTCGATGTGCAATTGGCGCGCTACGGCGTCGGCCGTGGTGCGACTGTCACCGGTGAGCATGACGACACGGATCCCGTCGGCTCGTAAAATGCGAATCGCCTCTGAGGTCGAGACTTTGATCGGGTCGACCACACCGAGCAATCCGGCAAGTCGGCCATCGATGGCCACGAACACGACCGTTTGTCCCTCACCGCGTACTTGCTCGCTCCGGACGGCCAATGCGGCCAGATCGAGTCCCTGTTCGGCCAACAGACCGCGGTTGCCCAAGACAACCGTGTGGGAATCGATTTGTCCGACGACTCCTTTGCCGGTGGCGTAGTGAAAATCGGCGACATTGGATAATGAAAGTTTTCGTGCTTGTGCCGCCGCCACGATCGCTGCCGCAAGCGGGTGCTCGCTGCCTTTCTCCAGACTGCCCGCCAGCCGCAAAAGCTCCGACTCGTCGAATCCGTTGGCCGGGACGATTGTCGTCAGTCGGGGCTTTCCTTCGGTCAAGGTGCCCGTTTTGTCGACCACCAACGTATCGACCTTTTCAAGAGTCTCCAGCGCTTCGGCGTTCTTGATGAGT
>JACQFF010000150.1 GCA_016200205.1 Planctomycetia bacterium | reverse complement strand
TTTTCAAGACTGCCGCCTTAGACCACTCGGCCACCCATCCTCGATGGTGCCCGTAAAGAGCTCCAAGCAATCTTAGCTTGGCAGATATGCCCAGCTTTGGCCAACTCTAGCGAGAGCTCAGGCCTGCTGTCAAACCCGCCATCGCGTTGACGGAGGTGGCGGTTCCTGGTAAAAACCATTTCTTGCCTTCCGTGGCGAGGGTAATCAATATTCTACGAGCGCACAATTCGCACAGGAGTTGCACGTGGGTGGTATTAGTGAGCGCGGCAAGGAAATCAAACGCCGCCGTCATCGTCGCAAAAAGCTCGAGCAACTCGCCGGCCGCCTCAAGAAGGCCACCGCGTCCGAAAAAGCCGTCATCGCCGCCAAGGTCCGCAATCTGACTCCCGGCGCCGAAGTGATTATCGATCGCTGGGAATTGCGCGAAAACGACCGCTAAGAACACAGCGGTCAGTGGCTCGCGGTCAGAGCAGGGATGCCTACGCTAGCGAGCCATCCGCGCCATAACCCAAAATCGACTAGCCACTAGCCAATTATCTTGCCGCGGCCGGTTCGGTTTCTGCTTCTTGGATGCGCTCGAAGGTGAATTCGTCCTGGCGGTAGTCGACCCGTACGACAACGCCTTCGCCGAATCGTCCCTTGAGGATTTCGGTGGCCAGCGGATTTTGGATCTGCTGCTGAATCACGCGCTTCAACGGCCGAGCGCCGTACGTTGGGTCGTAGCCTTCGCGGGCAATCGCGTCGAGGGCTCCTTCGGTCACCTCCAACTTCATGCCGTGCTGCTCCAGTTGCCGGCCAAGCCGCCGGACCTGCAGAGCGACGATCTTGCGGATCTGCTGCTGGTCGAGCGGATGGAAGATGATCGTTTCGTCGATGCGGTTGAGAAATTCGGGCAGGAAGCTGGATTGCAACGCCCCGCGAACTGCGTCGCGAATCTCTTCCTCGCTCCCGCCTTCCTGGGCAATCTGCTGGATCATCTGGCTGCCGATGTTCGAAGTCATCACGATCAGCGTATTGGTAAAGTCGACCGTGCGACCGTGGCTATCGGTCAGGCGCCCGTCGTCGAGTACCTGCAATAGCACGTTGAACACGTCGCGATGGGCTTTTTCGATTTCATCCAACAACACCACGCAATACGGCCGCCGGCGAACCGCTTCGGTCAGGCGGCCTCCTTCCTCGTAGCCCACGTAGCCCGGCGGCGCGCCGATCAATCGGCTGACGGTGTGCCGCTCCATGAACTCGCTCATATCGACGCGGACCATGGCGTTTTCATCGTCGAAGAGCACTTCGGCCAGAGCCTTGCACAATTCGGTTTTGCCGACGCCGGTAGGGCCCAGGAAGATGAAAGAGCCGATGGGCCGGTTCGGATCTTGTAAACCGGAGCGATTGCGGCGGACGGCGCTGGCGACCGCCTCGACCGCTTCGTCCTGGCCGACGACGCGCCCGTGGATCCGCTCTTCCAGAACCAGCAGCTTGGCGCGTTCGGTTTCCATCATCCGAGTCACCGGAATGCCGGTCCAGGCGCTGACGACTTCCGCGATCTCGTCCGGTCCGACCTCTTGTCGCAAAAGGCGGCGCGAACCGCTGGCTGATTCGGGGGCGGCGCCGGCGTTTTCGACTTTTTTCGCCAGTTGTCGCCGTTGGTTGTCGAGTTCATAGAGCCGTTGATACTCTTCTTCGCCGACGAGGGTGCCTGAGGCCTGCTCTTGTTTGATCGCGGCGTTGAGCTTGTTGAACTCGAGTTCGACGTCGGCCAGCCGGCTGCGGACTTCGTGCACGTTGCCCAGGCCCAGTTTTTCGCCTTCCCATTGCTCGCGCAGGTTGGCCAGCTTGGCGCGCAGCTCTTTCATTTCGGCTTCGATTTCGGCCAGCCGCTCTTGAGCGTGCTCTTCGGTTTCCTCCGCGAGCTGGCGGGCCGCCAACTCCAACTGGGTCAGGCGGCGCTGAACCTGGTCGATTTCGCTGGGCACGCTTTCCAGTTCCATGGCCAGCCGGCTCATGGCTTCGTCCATCAGGTCGATGGCCTTATCCGGCAGGAAGCGATCGGTGATATAGCGGTGCGAAAGTTTGGCCGCCGCGACCAGGGCGGAGTCTTTGATCTTGACGCCCCGGTGATGCGCTTCGTAACGCGGCTTCAGGCCGCGCAAGATGGCGATCGTGTCTTCGACCGTCGGCTCGCTGACGTAGATCGGTTGAAAGCGTCGTTCCAGCGCGGCGTCTTTTTCGATGTGCTTGCGATACTCGTCGAGGGTGGTCGCGCCGACGCAGCGCAGTTCGCCGCGTGCGAGGGCCGGCTTGAGCAAGTTGGCCGCGTCGCTGCCTCCCTCGGCCGCTCCGGCGCCGACGACGGTGTGCAACTCATCGATGAAGAGAACGATATTTCCGCCGGCCGACTGGATCTCTCGCAACACGGCCTTGAGTCGCTCTTCGAATTCGCCCCGGAACTTGGTGCCGGCGATCAGGGCCCCCAGGTCCAGCGCGATGACGCGTTTGTTTTTCAGACTCTGCGGCACATCGCCCTGGACGATCCGCAGCGCCAGTCCTTCGGCGATGGCAGTTTTGCCCACGCCCGGCTCGCCGATGAGCACGGGATTGTTCTTGGTGCGGCGGGAGAGGACTTGAATCACGCGGCGGATCTCTTGATCGCGCCCGATCACCGGGTCGAGTTTGCCCCGGCTGGCCCGCTCGACCAGATCGATGCCGTATTTCTGAAGGGCTTGGAATTTTTCTTCCGGGTTTTGGTCGGTGACCCGGGCGCTGCCGCGCACGGCTTGCAGAGCTTTGAGGACGGCCCCTTCGTCGATCGCGTTGAGCTTGAGAACGCTTTTGGCTTTCGAATCAACCTGAGCTAGCGACAACAGCAGGTGCTCGGTCGAAACGAAGTCGTCCTTCATCGTCTCGGCCTGGCGTTGGGCGCTCTCGATCACTCGGGTGACGCTTTCGCCGATTTGTGGCATGGCGCCGCCGGCGACCTTGGGAAGATGTCCGAGTTCGGCGTCGATGATCTTTTGGAGCTGACCGCGATTGGAGCCGATCTTGTCGAGAATCGGCCGGATCACGCCTTCGCTTTCGGCCACCAGGGCCGCGAGCAAATGCAGCGACTCGATTTGCGGATTGCCGCGATCGGCGGCCAATGATTGAGCACGCTGGAGCGATTCTTGCGCCTTGATCGTCAGTTTGTCGAATCGAATTGCCATGTGCCCAGAGCACTCCTTCCCCACGTGGCTATGCTAAGCCGCAAGCGGAGCTGTCGCGCCGCTTGCGGCTCAGGGTTTTCAGTCCGCCCGGTCACTCCTTGACTTCGAATTCGGCGTCGACGACTTCTTCCTCGCCGGGGGTCTTGCCGTCGCCGGCTGGCTGAGCGGTGCCCGCGCCGGCGGCCTGACGCGATTCGTACATCGTCTTGCTCAATGCGTGCGAGGCTTGTTCCAGTTCGGCCACGGCCGACTTGATGGCATCGGCATTTTCACCTTTAGCGGCCTCGCGAGCCTTGCCGATCGCGGCTTCGAGCGGCGCGCGGTCGGTCGGTTTGAGCTTGTCGCCCTGCTCCTTGATCAGTTTTTCGACCTGGTAGCACATCGAGTCGGCCTGGTTGCGCAGTTCGGCCAACTGGCGCTTCCGCTTGTCTTCTTCGGCGTGCAACTCGGCGTCTTTGCGCATCTTATTGATTTCGTCTTCATTCAAACCGCTCGACTGTTCGATCCGCACGCTCTGCTCCTTGCCCGTCCCAAGGTCTTTCGCCGAGACATTCAAAATGCCGTTGGCGTCGATATCGAATTTGACTTCGATTTGCGGGATGCCCCGCGGAGAGGGCGGCAGGCCTTCCAGGTTGAATTGACCGAGCAAGCGGTTGTCGGCAGCCATTTCGCGGTCGCCTTGGAAGACGCGAATCGTGACGGCGGTTTGGTTGTCGGCCGCGGTGCTGAAGGTTTGCTTGCGTTCGGCGGGGATGGTCGTATTGCGATCCACCAGGCGAGTCATCACGCCGCCTTCGGTTTCGATTCCCAGCGACAGCGGCGTCACGTCCAAGAGCAACACGTCTTGCACTTCGCCGGCCAACACGCCGCCTTGAATCGCCGCGCCTACGGCGACGACTTCGTCCGGATTGACCCCCTTGTGCGGGTCTTTGCCGAACATTTTCGTGACCAGCTCTTGCACTTTCGGAATGCGCGTCGAGCCGCCCACGAGCACGACTTCGTCGATTTCGCTGGGCTGCAACTTGGCGTCCTTGAGCGCCTGCGTCAACGGTCCGCGGCAACGCTCGAACAAATGATCGACCAGTTGTTCGAATTTGCTGCGGGTGATGCTCATTTGCAGGTGCTTCGGCCCGTTGGCATCGGCCGTGATAAACGGCAGGTTGATATCAGTTTGGCTGGCCGAGCTCAATTCCTTCTTGGCCTTTTCGCACGCTTCCTGCAAACGTTGCAGCGCCATGGTGTCTCTGCGCAGATCGATGCCCTGTTCTTTTTTGAATTCGTCAGCGACAAAGTTGATGAGGACTTCGTCGAAATCGTCGCCGCCAAGGTGGGTGTCGCCATTGGTGCTGATCACGCGGAATACGCCTTCGGCAACTTCCAGCACCGAAACGTCGAACGTACCACCGCCCAAGTCGAACACGACGATCTTCTCGTGCTCTTTCCGCTCGAGGCCATAGGCCAAGGCCGCGGCAGTCGGCTCGTTGATGATGCGGGCCACTTCCAAACCGGCAATCTGACCGGCATCCTTGGTGGCCTGGCGCTGGGCGTCGTTGAAGTAGGCCGGGACCGTAATCACGGCCTTGTTCACCTTGTGTCCCAGGTAGGATTCGGCGGCTTCTTTCAGCTTTCGTAGAATGCGGGCTGAAATTTCCGGCGGCGTAAACTCCTTGTCGCCGACCTTCACCTTCACGTAGTCTTCGGCGCCGCCGACAACTTGGTAGGGGACCATCTTCTCTTCGCTTTGGACCTCGCTGTGCCGACGGCCCATGAAGCGTTTGATCGAATAGATGGTTCGCGTGGGATTAGTGACCGCCTGGCGGCGCGCCAAATCGCCCACCGGAATATCGCTCTTATCGGTGAAAGCCACAACGCTCGGTGTCAGGCGATTCCCTTCCTGATTGGGTATGACCTTGGCCTCCTTGCCCTCCATGACGGCCACAACCGAGTTGGTTGTGCCTAAATCGATTCCGATGATCTTTTCGCCCCGGGCCATGCGTGTGCTCCTTTCGCAGTAATTAAACTCGCGCTTTTAGCAGCCGCGGTTGATCCGCGAGCGGCTGCTTTTGTGTCAGCTATTAACAATTCGGTGTTTGGGTCTGATTAGGAAATCAAAGGCGATCGCTCGCCGTCCTAGGTGTTAGTCACTGCAACAGCAAAGGATATGCCACGGTTTTGGACGACGTTGGGCGATACTCGTAACTTATTGCGATCATGTTGTTTACGTCGCAGGCACCGGTCATTTCTGGACGCCATGTAAGAACGGTCGCCCGCATTCCTGCCTTTTTGGCACAGTTAAAAACGCGCACTTTCCGCTGCTGCCATAATGACAGGTATGGCCCGGCCTTGATCTACAAGAGTGCCGTCCGCTTGCGCACGGCGGCAAAAGTCGCCCGCGATCCCGAATGCGTCGCCGCCGGCGAGGGCCGGGTGGGGAAGAAGGCTTCATCGCCTGCAAGACTTGGCTCAACCCTTTCTTATACTTCATATACTTCGGGAAGGGCGAGTAGCTTGACACCCTGATTTGACCCAAGTACAAGGTGTCTCAACGCTTTACCCCGCTTAGCCGGCGGTGGAACTGGCCGAACAACTGGCAACGCCTATCAGAGATTTGCAATCTATGGCAAAGGAGAAATCCGGAAAAACGGCAGCCAGTGCCAGCTCGCGGGGGCCGACGATTGCGGTCTTGCGCGGCAAAATTGATCGGCTTGATCAAGAGTTGGTCAAATTGATCAACGAGCGGGCCAAAGTTGCCCTGGAGATTGGAAAACTCAAAAACAGCACAGGCATGTCGGCCTACGCACCGGTCCGCGAAGATGAAGTGCTGGGCCGTGTGTTGAATCTGAGCAAGGGCCCGCTTTCGGATCGCTCGGTGCGAGCCGTTTTCCGCGAACTGATCAGCGGCTCGCGCGCCTTGGAAAAGGATCTCCGCGTCGCCTATTTGGGACCGGCTTACAGCTATAGCCATCTGGCGGCAATTCACCGCTTCGGCCAGAGTGTGGAACTGGTGCCGGTCGCCAGTATCCCGGCAGTGTTCGAAGAGATCAATCGCCGGCACGCCGACTATGGCCTGGTCCCGATCGAAAACTCGACCGACGGCCGCGTAGCCGACACGCTCGACATGTTCGCGCGCTTGCCGGCCCACATCTGCGGCGAAGTGCAAATGCGGATTCACCACATTCTGTTGGGCAAATGCACTCGCGCCGAGGTGGAGGAAGTCTACAGCAAGCCGCAAGCCCTTTCGCAATGCCGGAATTGGCTGGCCAAGCACCTGCCGGGCGCACGGACCATCGAAGTCACGAGCACGTCGACCGCGGCTCAACTGGCCCAAGACAAACCCGGCGCGGCGGCAATCGCCAGTCTGCAAGCCGGCGTGCACTATGGGCTGGATGTGCTAGCGGCCGATATCGAGGACAACAAGGCAAATCTCACGCGGTTCGCCGTGATCGGCGAGGAGTCGGGCTCGCGCACCGGTTGCGACAAATGTGCCTTGATGTTCGAGATCGAGCATCAGCCCGGCGCGTTGGCCGATGCGATGAACGTGTTCAAACGCAATCATTTGAACCTCACCTGGATCGAATCCTTCCCGATCGCCCGCCCGGAAGGAGGCTATATGTTCTTCGTGGAACTGGAGGGGCACGAAGCCGACTCGCGCGTGCGGCGAGCCATTGCGGCCTTGGAGCGCAAGGCGGTGCGTTTGGAGGTGCTGGGCTCCTACGCAACGATGGCCCCCGTCGAGTAAACTCACAATAATCGGCCCAGGGGCAGCCAAGAGGGTTTTGGGCCGCCGGCGGCCTGTTTTTCTCACGTTTCACCACGCGACCTTGCTCAGGGAAAGTATTTCCGACCGTGATCATCATTCTCAAATCGGGCGTCAGCGAAGAACAAATCAACCACGTCATCGAGCGCGTCGAGTCGCTCGGATTGAAGGCGCACCTAAGTCGCGGGACGCATCGCACCATCATTGGCGTGATCGGCGACAAGTCGCAACTTCTACCCAGCCGCTTTCAAGCCATTCCCGGCGTCGCCGACGTAATTTCGGTCTTGCCGTCGTACAAACTGGCCAGCACCGATGCCCATCCCGACCCGAGCGTCGTGGACATCTCGGGCGTGAAGATTGGCGGCGGGCACTTGGGGATGATCGCCGGGCCCTGCGCCGTGGAAAGCGCCGAGCGGATGGATGCCATCGCCGAGAGCGTGCGAGCCGCGGGAGCCAATATTCTGCGCGGCGGAGCCTTCAAACCGCGCACCAGTCCCTACGCGTATCAAGGCATGGGCGAAGAGGGCTTGAAAATCCTGCGCGACACGGGCGCCAAATACGGCATGCCCGTCGTTACCGAAGTGATGGACCCGCGCCGTGTCGAAATGGTCGAGCGGTATGCGGACATGATTCAGATCGGCGCCCGGAATATGCAGAATTTCGTGTTGCTGACCGAGGTGGGGCAAACCCGCAAGCCGGTGTTGCTGAAGCGCGGCATGAGCGCCACGATTGTCGATCTGCTGATGAGCGCCGAATACATTCTCTCGCAAGGCAATCCCAACGTCGTGCTCTGCGAACGAGGTGTGAAGGGCTTCGATTCGGCGACGCGCAATTTGTTCGACGTGGCGGCGGTGCCTGCTTGCAAGGGATTGTCGCACCTGCCGATCATTGTCGACCCGAGCCACGCCACGGGCCGGCCCGATTTGATTCCCGCCTGTGCTTTGGCTGGCGTCGCCGCGGGCGCCGACGGAGTGCACATCGAAGTGCACAACTGTCCGGAAGACGCCATGTCCGACGGCCCGCAGGCTCTCTTGCCTGAGCAGTATCAGAAATTAGCCGGCCAGATCCGCGATTTGGCTACGCTGTTTGGTAAAACGATTTCTCCCGCCCCAGGATCCAGCCGATGAGACGCCCGTTTATTGCCGGAAATTGGAAGATGAATCTGAATCGCTCGGGCGCGGTGGCTCTGGCCGCGGCCATTGCCGAGCGGTCCAAGGGGCTCGAAGGGGTCGATCTAGCCGTATTCCCGCCGAGCATTTACCTGGATGCGGTCCGCGGCGCCGTGGCCGGCTCGATCCTGGCCTATGGCGCGCAGAACATATACCACCAGTCCAACGGGGCTTTTACCGGGGAGATCAGCACCGCGATGCTGGTCGACTTGGGCTGCCGCTATGTCATTCTCGGCCACAGCGAACGGCGGCACATCCTCGGCGAGACCAACGAAGAGGTCAATAAAAAGGTCTTGGCGGCACTGGCGGCAAGCCTGGTGCCGATTGTCTGCGTGGGCGAGTCGCTGTCGGACCGCGAGGTGGGGCGGACCGGCCAAGTGATCCGCAAGCAGGTTGCCGGCTCGTTGGCAAACCTGTCGGCCGAGCAAATCGCTCATGTGGTGATCGCCTACGAGCCGGTTTGGGCCATCGGGACCGGCAAAGTGGCCACGCCCCAACAGGCCGAAGAGGTCCATAAGGACCTTCGCAAGATCTTGACGGATCGCTACAATACGGCGATCGCTGAGGCGATTCGCATCCAGTATGGCGGCAGCGTGAAAGCCAGCAATGCGGCGGAGTTGCTGGCCCAGCCGAATGTGGATGGGGCGCTGGTGGGCGGGGCCAGTCTGAAGGCCGACGAGTTTCTCGGCATCGTGGCCGGGCTGAATCACAAATAATTCCGTTCCGACCTAGGACAGCTCCCGCGGCAGTGGGGAGCTGAAAACCAATGTTAAACGCTTTAATAATGGTGCTGTTGTTTCTGACTTCCAGCTTTCTGATTCTGCTGGTGCTCGTTCAGCGAGGGCGCGGGGGTGGCCTGGCCGGAGCGTTTGGCGGTTTGGGCGGCCAAAGCGCGTTCGGCACCAAAGCGGGTGATCTGTTTACGCGAATTACGATCGGCGTGGCCGCTTTCTGGATCATTCTGTGTGCCGCCTCGGTGAAACTGCTCAGCGAAGGGAATCGCGCCACGTTTGCTGTCGGCACAAGTAGTGCGCCGGCGCCGGGAGCCGCCGGCGACAAAGCGGGCCCCGCCAAGACGGCATCGGGCCCCAAGCCTGCCGGCAACAGGTCCACGGCCGGCACTGCCGAGAAACCGGCTGCGGCGCCCGCGGCCACAACCGATAACCCATCCGAAAAAGCCAAATAGGCACCGCTCGATAGCGTCGCAGGGTTGCTCATTCCCACTTTGGCGGTGCAAGCGGCAACGTTTCGAGGAGAATCACTCCCTTGTTGCTGAGTATGACTGGCTTTGGTGAGGCGCATCGCAAAGATGCCTCGTTGGCGGTTTCCGCCGAAGTGCGCACGATCAACAGCCGATATTTCAAACTCGTAACCCGTTGCGGAGAGGGCTACGGCACGCTGGAACCGCAGATCGAGAATCTCATTCGCCAACACATCAAACGCGGAACCGTGCAAGTTTCGCTGCGCGTCGAGCGGGCTCGCGCGAGCGATGATTTCCAATTCAACGTCGCGGTCCTGTCGGGATATCGCCAACAACTCGAAGAGCTGCGCAAGGCTTGGAAATTGCCATCGCCCGTCAGCGTCGAAGCCTTGCTGCCCCTGCCGGGCGTAGTCAATCCGGACGTCGCCGGACCTGAGAACGTCGCCGCCGACTGGCCGCTGATTAGCAAGACGTTGCAAGCGGCCGTCGACAATATGACCGTCATGCGAATCGACGAGGGTCGGGCCATGGCGGCGGATCTGGCCGCCAACTGCGCGTCGGTTGCCAGGGAATTGGACGCGATTGAACTTCGCTCGCCGTTGGTCGCCGACGCGTATCGCACGCGGCTCACGGAGCGGCTGACGAAAACCCTGGCAGACTATCAAGTTACGCTGCAAGCGAGCGATTTGATCCGCGAAATCAGCATCTACGCCGAACGAAGCGACATCTCCGAGGAAACGGTCCGGCTGCGGAGCCACTTGGAACAGTTTGCCGACACGCTCGAGCTGCCGGAGAGTTCCGGGCGGAAGCTCGAGTTTTTGACGCAGGAGATGTTTCGCGAGACCAACACCATCGGGTCCAAAGCCAACGACGTGCAAATCTCGCGGCACGTCATCGAGATCAAGTCGGCGATTGAGCGGATTCGCGAAATGATCCAAAACGTGGAGTGATGGGCCGCGCTTGGCTGTCCACTGGGTCCGTCGAGTTTTTCTATCAATTCCGGTCGAAGCAGGCAATGAACGCACCGAACCGCGGAAAAATGATTGTTATTTCCGGGCCCTCGGGGGCGGGCAAAACGACCCTGCTCAAAAAGCTCTTCGACCGCCGCCCAGACCTGTTGGCCAGCGTGTCGGCGACCACGCGGCCTCCACGGCGGGGTGAACAGGACGGGGTGGATTACCATTTCCTCACGCCCGAGGAGTTCCAGCGGCGGCGTTCGGTCGGCGATTTTCTCGAATGTTATGAGGTTTTTGGCCGCGGCTACTGGTATGGGACGCTCTGGAGCGAGGTGTCCCCTAGCCTGGAGGCGGGCAAGTCGATAGTCTTAGAGATTGACGTGCAAGGTGCCATGGCCGTCCTGGAGAAGTATCCCGCCGCAATTACGATTTTCGTCCGGCCCAGCTCCGAGGAGGAACTCGAACGGCGGCTGCGCGGCCGGGGCAGCGAGACCGAAGAGGCTATCGAGCGGCGATTGGAAGTCGCCCGCCGCGAGTTGGCCTGTGCCCACCGCTATCAACATCAAGTATTAAACGACGACGTGGACCGGGCGGTCCAAGAGATTTGCGATATTATCCGTTCCCCAGAGGTGTGATCCCATGCTCGATGAGCTCCGTGAAGAAGCGATTGTCAACAAAGTCGGCGGTCGCTTTAAGTTGTCCACGCTGATCCAGAAGCGACTGGTTGCCCTGAATGGCGGCAGCCGGCCCCTGGTCGATCTCAAGACCGACAACAAGCTGGAGATCGTAATCCAAGAGATCATTCAGGACAAGATCTATCTCGATTCGTCCGCACAACTGAAGATTACTGGCGAAGAAACCGGCGGCGGGCCACCGGAGTTGGATCTGACTAATCTATGACCGGGCGCGAGGTGATCATCGGCGTCAGCGGCGGAATCGCGGCCTACAAAACCGCCGCCCTGGTGAGCCAATTGGTTCAAGCCGGCGCGGGTGTGTCGGTGGTGATGACCGCCGCTGCCCGAGAGTTTATCGGCCCCACCACCTTCGCGGCGCTCACCGGTCGTCCCGTGCTGGAGCGCACCTTCGACGAGTCGCAGCATCCGCTGGGCGCCCACATCGACTTGGCGCGGCGCGGCGAGCTCCTATGCATTGCTCCGGCCACGGCCAATCTGCTGGCCAAAGCCGCCTCGGGGATGGCCGACGATTTGCTGAGCACGCTTTTGTTGAGCTTCACGGGTCCGGTGCTGATGGCGCCGGCGATGAACTGCGAGATGTGGGAAAAGCCGGCCGTTCAGCGCAACGTGACTCAGTTGCGGCACGACGGCGTTCACTTTGTGGATCCTGAAGAGGGATGGCTCAGTTGCCGTACGCGTGGCGTGGGCCGGATGGCCGCGCCCGAGAAGATCTTTGCCGCCATCGGCGAGTTGCTAAAGCCAACCTCCAAGGCGTGAATCGCTTGGCTCGTATCCTCATCACCTCTGGCCCCACCCGGCAATACATCGACCCGGTGCGGTATTTGACCAACGCCTCGAGCGGCCGGATGGGCAAGGCCTTGGCTGAGGCGGCACTCGAACTGGGGCATGAAGTGATCATGGTCAGCGGGCCAGTGGATGTCATCTACCCGAGTTCGGTCCGGCTGATCGAAATCGTCTCGACCGAGGACATGCTCTCCGCTTGTCAAAATATTTTCCCGAGTTGCGATGGCCTGATTGGCGTGGCTGCGCCGAGCGACTATCGCCCGGTGAAAGTGGCTCCCAACAAGATCGCGAAAACCGGCGAGCCGCTCGAATTGCTGTTGGTCGAAACGGCCGACATCGTAGCCACGCTGGGGGCGACAAAAACCAACCAGTGGCTCGTCGGCTTCGCGCTGGAAACCGAAGATCACCGGCTGCGCGCCTTGGCCAAGCTCGAAAAGAAACATTGCGATTTGATGGTCTTGAACGGCCCCGAAGCCATGCACTCGCTGAGCAACCACGTCGAGGTCATCAACCGCCAGGGCCAGGTTATCAAAACCCTCTCCGGCCCCAAGGAAGACGTCGCCCGTGGAATTTTCGCCGTGATTCAAGCGCGGCTGATCGACGGCCGCAAGTAGTCTTTGCGGCGCCGGTTCGAATCCAATCGGCCCGACTTTCGCCTTACCTAAATTCCACGATCCTTCATCCCAAGTTGCGGTAGGTTCCCGCGCGTTCTACGGCCGTCATGGGTGCTCGTCTGACGACCGCGGTGGTCATGATTTGAGCAATGATGAGAAGCGCTGGGCCGTGTTTTGGGTATTTTTGGCACTGGCCCGACATTTGCTAGCACCGTTCAGCGATGTTTTGGAAAGAGTCCGACACCGACGAAACGTTCTTCGACCGCAGCCCTTATATGGATCTGGAAGAAGGACGCAGCACCATTGGCAAGCGGCGCGGCAAATTCGGCAGACGCCGCAACAAATCTGGGAAATGCCGCAGCCCGAGCCCCAGCTCGTCGGGAGGTATTTGCCGCCGCCGCAACAAGCACTATTGTCCCACCGACGAGCGTGGTTTGTTTTGAGGCTTCGATTTCGCGCGTAAAAGTCTCTGGAGGTCATTGCCTGCTCGGTCGTGGCTCGTCCCAACGACTGAGGTGCTTCGTTTTGGATGCGCGCTCTTGATCGGACTGTCTGTGGTGTCAACGTATCGGAGGCCGCTGCTATGCCAATAATTTCTCCAGACGATCGCAAACAACGAAAGCACCAGTCCGCCCGGCGACTAAAGAGCGTTGGAGAGTCCTTACCATCCGAGCCGCGGGCAATCGAAGCGCGAAAAGGCAAATCCCGAATCGCACAACAGGTTGCAAAGTCGGCACAAGCGGCGGCATGGCCTGCGATAAATTGGAATAAACCAATATGTAGGCACGATCCGCGACGCAAACTGATCATCAAAGCGCTTTGTAAACATCACAAGTATGCTGACGGCATAGCGCTAAATCAAAAGCCCGTGTGCTACGCCCACATCATTGACGCGACCAAGCACAAAGATACGGGTGCCCCGGTGCTCTCTCCGGCCGTCATCTCCGAAATCTTTCAGGACCAATTCGAAGCAGGATACAGGGGCTATAAGTACCTGTGTTGGACTGGCCGAATCGGCCCGGAACTTCAACGATTGATTCTCGAAGAGCACTGTTCTCAGTGACTACGAGTCCAACGTGTGGCTGGCCTTGGAGGTGACCCCCGCAGCCGGTCTGTCGGCCGTCCGATGTGTTCGGGCGTCTCGCCGGGGTTTTTGGCCATGCCATCGGCGCTTGGTTCGCCACTGACGCTCCTGGTGGCCGCACCGCGGCGCTCGGATCTTCCGATGGGCGCGGACGCCAGCTATGATGAGACCGAGTTGTCCGCCGTGACTTCAGGTTCCGACTGCTCCTCACCCTTGGAAAATCTCATGCCGCACGACGACGAGTTTTCCGAACTGTTCGAGCGCGTGTGCCGGGGCGACGCCGATGCCGCCTGCGCGATCGTCCGGCGGTATGAGTCGGCTATTCGCGTCGCCGTCCGGACGCGGTTGTCCGATCCGGCGTTGCGGCGCCAATTCGATTCCATGGACGTGTGCCAATCGGTGCTAGCCAGCTTTTTTCTTCGCGCGGCCACCGGCGCATACGACCTGCGCGAGCCTCGACAATTGATGGCCCTGTTGACGAAGATGGCACGGAACAAGTTGGCGATGCACGTTCGAGGCCAGCATCGGCAATGTCGTGACGTCCGCCGCTCTCGTAGGACATTCGTCGAGCAGGCGGACGTCGTTTCGTCGGCTCCAGACCCGATGCGTCATGCAGTGAGCAAAGAGTTGCTGCACCGCGCGCTCGGCATGATGTCGGTGGAAACTCGGGCCATTGCAGAGCGACGTTTTCGCGGCGAGTCGTGGTCAGACGTTGCGTCGGGCATGGGAGGCACGGCCGACGGTCGGCGCAAGCAATATGAACGAGCAGTGGACTGCATTGCAGACGTCCTGGACGTCAGAGCGGATGAAGGATAGCTGATCGTGGCGAGCCAAAGCAAATCCGGTTCAATCGCGTCGATTGCTTCGGTCGATCAGGCAGTTTCGACGGTGCGGCGCCTCGCTCGTTCCAGTTGGCTGGATCTTGTTCGTCGCGACCAGTGCGACCGATGGCGAAGCGGCAGCGGCGTTCGCGCGGAGACCTATTTCGACCTGCTGCCAGAATTGCGTGCCGATCGGGAAGATGCGCTGGTACTGGTCTGCGGCGAGATACACGTGCGCAGAGAAGTTGGCGATTCGTTCACATTGGACGAATACCAGCGTCGCTTTTCGGATCTCGCGGCGGACATCGCATTGCAATTCGACGTTGATCGGCTCGTGAGCCGAGTGCCCGACGTCGACAATCCGCCAGATGCGCCGGTCGAAACCCGGAGCCTGAGCTTAGCCGGATACGAGATTCGAAGAGAGATCGGCCGGGGCGCTTCGAGTGTCGTGTATCTCGCCCGACAAATCTCGGTCGATCGTCTCGTGGCCATCAAGGCGATTTCCCTGTCGCTGGCCGACGAGAAGTGGCTGAGCCGGCAGCGTCGGGAAGCTTCCATCCTTTCTCGATTGCGGCATCCCCACGTGGTGCAAATCTACGATGTCATTGAAGCCGAGGGGGTCATGTGCTCGGTGATCGAGTATGTCGACGGCCCGACGCTCGCACAGCACGCCGGCGGAATGCCGCTGGAGCCCAGGCAAGCGGCTCGCCTGGTTCGGGTTCTTGCCGAGACGATGGAGGTCGTCCACCAGGCTGGCGTTTTGCACCGTGATCTCAAGCCCTCCAATGTACTCATGGCTGCCGGGGGCGAGCCAAAGATCACGGACTTCGGCCTGGCCAAGCTCCTCGCGAGCGACAATGTCTTAACGACGGACAGCTGTCTGCTGGGCACGCCGAGCTACATGCCTCCCGAACAAGCATCGGGGGACTCATCGTCTTCTGGAGTACGGGCGGACGTCTATTCGCTGGGGGCGATCCTCTACGAGCTGTTGACGGGTCGTCCTCCGTTTCTGGGAGTGACGATTCTCGACACGCTGAGCTTGATCCGCGATCGCGAGCCAGTCGCTCCTCGAACGCTGCAGCCGAAGACGCCCAGGGATCTGGAAACGATCTGCCTGAAGTGTTTGGAAAAAGCGCCGGGGCGGCGTTACCTAACCGCGGCGGCGCTGGCCGCGGACATCGAGCGATTCCTCAACGATTTTCCGATTAAGGCTCGCCGACCGTCCTGGCGAGAGAAGAGTTGGAGATTCTGTCGGCGCAATCCCTCCATTGCGACCTTGGCGGCCGGCCTGCTGGTCGCGGTCATGGCGGGCTTCTTCGGCGTTCTTTGGCAGTGGAGCCAGGCCGAGGTCGCCCGGCAACGCGAAAGTCTTGCCCATCGCGAAGCGGACGACCGAGCCAGAGAGATTCATGAGGGACTCGAGCGATTGCAAGCCGCCTCGGCGCATCTCGATCGGGCGCGCGTTTTCTGGCAATGGCGCCGAGGCGACGATGCGCTCAACGCGCTAAGTGAAGCCATCGCTTTGCGCCCAGACCTTGGCCCCGCCTGGGCAGAGCGGGGCCGGCTGTACGCCGATTTGGGTCTTTGGGAACTTGCCGTCGCTGACGAGCGCCACGCATTCGAATTGAACGAGCCATCGTTAACCACCCAGTGGTGGTCGTATGCCGTCTTGCTCGCACAAGTTGGCGATCTCAACGGCTACCATCGGCTGTGCAAGAGGATGCAAGTGCGATTTCGTGGGCATCATGGTCAAGTCATGCTCGAAGCGGTGCGCACCGCTTGCGTGATTCCAAGTGCTGGAACGGATTATTCTCGCGTCGTCCAGCGCGTCCAGACGGCCAGTCAGGAGCTACCCCAGGACGCGCTGACCCTGTACGTGCTGGGCCTGGTCCATTACCGCGCCGGGCAGTTCCGAGAGGCCGTGCAAAGGTGTACGGAATCCCAAAACAGTTCGGGAATCGGAGTCGACCAACATCCTAATCTTCCGGTCCTGGCCCTAGCCTACAATCAACTCGGAGAGTCGGACAATGCGCGGGCCAACATGGAATTGGCGACACAGGCCAGAAACCGTTGGATCGAACAATTGTACGCTGGTGGAGAAAAAGGGTGGGGCACGCATAGGGGAGCGTCGGCCAACTGGCCCCTGTCACATTCCCTATGGCTTGAATTCGACGCGCTCTATCACGAAGCGAGGATTCATTTGGGTGACGACGAGACGGCAGTCGATCCTCGCTTGGCCGTTCTCCGAGCCCGGGCTTTCGCGGCAATCGGCCGTCACAACGAGGCCGACGCGGAGTATCAATCGGCCCTCGCCGTTTCGCCAGGGGACGACCGCATTCGCATGGAGCAACATCGCAACCAGGCCTATCGATTTTTGCATGACGCAGACTACGCCCGCGCAGCCAAGGAGTTTGCCGAGGCGACGAAGCTGGATGCCAGTGACGCGGGACTGTGGTTAGCTCAGGCCGAGGCGCAACTTGCAGCCGGAAACCTCGCAGCGCACCGGCGCGCGTGCGGAGAGATGTTCGAGCGGTTCCGCAACACTCGCGATCCGTGGATCGCGGATAAAGTCGTGTGGGGTTGCGTGAGCCAGCCCGACAGTTTGCCTGACATGGCGGACCTTGCACCTATGGCGGCGGTAGCGACCGCATCGTACTCTGGCGCCACTCGGATCGAAGGGGCCATGTGGGTTCGGGCCGGTCGATATGAGGACGCAATCCGCGCGTTTCAAGACGCCTCGAACTATCACGTCGCGAATCCTTGGGACTGGTGTTTCCAGGCGATCGCCCACCACCACCTCGGTCAAGTGAGCGAATCGCGGCAGTGTCTCGAAAACGCGGCCCGCTGGATCGAGCAAGCCGATCGACGGAAGATGCCCGATGTCGAAGTCACCAAACCCTGTTGGAGCAACTTGAGTTGGTATGAGCGTGCCGGAGCGCTTCGCTTGTTCGACGAGGCACGAGTGCTGATCACGGGCCATCGTACAGATCCGTAATCAGCTTGATCTGACGTCGGCTCTGTGCCCGCGCGAGTCGTCGGCCATCCTGAATCGACATGCCGATGGAACCCACCGCCCCCGTCCGTGCCGGGTACAACCTGCACCGGCTTCATCGTTGGGCAATCGTCGAAGAAGTCCCAGCTATTGGCTTGATCGAGAACGGCGACGACGCCAGCATGTAAAGCCCAGACCGGCAGCCAAGGCTTGGCCCAAAAGAATCAACGTCCCAGGTTCTGGTACCCCTGGTACCGTCGGCGGCCGAGGCGGCAATAGCTGTAGTAGCGCATCGAGGGTGAGATCGCTGTTATCGGGCACCGGTTCGCCAGGGTACGTCACGTTGACAATTTGAATCGAGCTGTCGAAGGGATGGATGCCCCAACTGAGCACCATTTGGGCGTCGGCATCGGCTAATGCCCTGTATGTCGCAGAGCTTTGGGAATGGGCTTCCGCCGAAACGCCAACGAAGACAAAATCGCCGACGAGCGCCGAAACGACCCCGGATTGCAAGCGGCCTCCAACCAGCGTCATTAACTGCTGGGAATCCACCCCGTTGAATAGTCCGTCGTGGGACTGATTGTCGCCATCGACGAGATTGATTCGATGGCTGAATGAGCCGGGGAACGAATACGGCACACCTCCAAGCTGGAAAGAGATACTGGCTCCGCCAAGGCTGCCAGCGACGTTAAAACTGTTTTCAAATCCCGCGTCGGCGTCGAGCACCGTCGTTTCTTGGCGGGCCCCATTGGCGATCAAGGTGACGAAAACCGGAGTGCCGATCGGCAGCGTCGTCGAGGTGATTTGGTACGTGTCCGCGAAATCGAGGACCACATTCGCGCCCGCGGTTCCCCCTGGCCCAGGATTCGGTGGCGAAGAGCAGGCATGCACGTTGATCGTGGCCGTGCCCGCTGGACCGTTCAGCACCCCCTGCGCGAAGGCTTCGTCCTTGTTCTCCGTCTGAAGAATCAATGGCAAGAGCGAGCTGACGGTAACGTTCAGCTGATCGGTGCCGACGCCACCCCCTCCAAAAGCGGTCACACTCTGGCTCACCATGCCCGCCGGAGCAGGCGCCGGGCACAGCAGGATCCCAATTATCAGGGCAGCACAACCCGCAAAGCCCCCGGAACCACTCGCCAACCGCCACGGGCGGCTTGGCGTGCGCTCGTGGAAGGCATGTTTCTTTTGTCGAACTAATTCGAAGACGCCGGCGAATGTGCGTTGAGAGTTCATTAGCGCGAAATCCTCCCGCCAAAATTTGCCAATTGGACCGGGCCTGAAGCTGATCCAGCCTGACAATGCCCGCCGGTCTAAGCGCGCCCCAAATAAGGGAACGCTCACTGGATAGCGAGCGCGTACCATGCGAACGCCCGGCGTACGATTGCGACCGATCTAAGGATCCAACCTAATAATTGCCGCCGGCGGTCAGAACGGACATTATTTCTCGATTTTTCCCCTTTTTTCGCGCGGCTTCGGCCGCCGAATTCGCTATCCTGGTCTTTCGCAGGCCGGTTCACATCGACGGGGAGCACACCGGGAATGGCGGCGATAAACAATCTGGCTCAGCTTGCGGAAGCCTCCGCCGAGCGGCTGGGAGAACGCTTGTGCCTCGAAATCGAGGGCGAGCGGTTTACCAACTGGGAAATCCTGGAGCGTGGCCGGCGGTTGCACGCGGCGATGGCCGAAATGGGGCTCGCGCGTGGTGGTCGGGCCGTCACGCTGATGATGAACCACGCCTTGGTCTATCCCGTGTTCCAGGCCATCTTTCGCATCGGCGGCACGGCCATTCCCGTCATGCCGCAGGCCGCAGCCGCCGAGTTACGCTATGTGCTGGCCGACACCGGGGCGCAGTTGGTCATCACCGACGTCGAGCGGCTGCCGACCGTGCGCGAGGCCGTCGCGGGCCTGCGGCACGTGCGGCACCTTCTCGTGCAGGGGGCGACCGACGATCCGCGGGCCACGCCGCCCGAAATCCGGCTCGATGCACTATTGAACTATGCGCCGCGGACCTCCTTGCCGCGGATCGACGCCGCGGATGTGGCCCTTATGCTGTATTCATCGGGAACCACCGGCCGGCCCAAGGGCGTATTACTCTCGCACGCCAACCTGTTGGCCAGTGCCGCGGCCGTCGCCGACGCGTCGGCGCTCGATTCTTGGCAGGGGCCGCGGACCACGCTAAGCGCCATGCCGATTGCCCACATTTTCGGCGTGGCCATCATGAACGACCTGCTGCTGACACCGGATCACCTGGCTGACAAGAGCCATCTCGTGCAGATGCGCTGGTTCGATCCCGAACGGTTCATGGCCCTGATCCAAGAGCATCACTGCACGACGATGGCCGCGGTGCCGACGATCCTGGCCGTACTGCTGCATCACCCACATGCCAGCCAGTACGATCTGTCGTCGCTGGCCGAAGTCATCTGCGGCGGGGCACCCTTGAGTGTCGAACTGGCCCAGGCCTTTATGCACCGTTATCCGTGCCGCATCCGCGAGGTGTACGGATTGACCGAAGCCACCGGGTTGGGCACGGCCAACCGGCGCAGCGAGCCCTATCGCCCCGGTTCGGCGGGACGCGCCTACTTGAATACCGAACTGCGCATCGTCGGCGACGACGACCGGCCTCTGGCGCCGGGTGAGCGCGGTGAGATCTGCATTCGCGGGCCGATCGTCATGCAGGGGTACCACAATCGTCCGCAAGAGAGCGAGCAGATTCTGCGCGGCGGCTGGCTGCACACGGGCGACGTCGGTTACTTGGATCGTGAGGGCTACCTGTTTGTCGTCGATCGTAAGAAGGACATGATCATTCGCGGCGGCGAGAACATCTACCCGGCCGAGTTGGAAGCGGTGCTGCACCAGCATCCGGCGGTGGCCGAGGCGGCCGTGGTTGGCGTGCCCGACCCAGTGTACGGCGAAAACGTGGTGGCTTTCGTGGTCGCCAGGCCAGGCGCGCGGGTCAGCCAGTCCGAGGTGATCGACCACGTGTGCCGACTGGTAGCGCGGTTCAAGGCCCCCTCCCAGGTACACTTTCTGCCGGCGCTGCCCAAGAGCAACATTGGCAAGGTTTTGCGCCGCGTGCTCCGCGAGCAAGCGGCCTCGCGGCCCCAAACGGCATGTTGAAAAAATCGTTCTTACTTGTCTTGGTGTGTCGCTGGCTCCGCCCGTGCTCGGAAAGTACCAAGGAATAGCCCTCGCGAAACCAGCGGCAAACGACTTATGAACACGCCTTGCAATGGCTCAACAGGCCAGGCTCCATCCAAATGCGAAATGCCGGCCAATATCGTTGGCGACTGAGCGAATAACCGAGTGCTAAGCCAAGCTGAAACAACGGATGCAATCGACCAATGCTAACATTCCTGCTGTGGTGCCTATTGCTGGTGGTCTGTTGGCCGCTGGCGATTCTTGTGCTATTGGTTTACCCGCTGGTGTGGGCGCTTTTGCTGCCCTTCCGCCTGATCGGCCTGACCTTTGATGCGATCTTCGACACGCTTCATGCGGTGCTGACGCTGCCGGCGCGGATCGCCCGTCGAATTGGCTAGCGTCACATGCGTTATCAACGGGCATTTACTTTGTCGGCCCCGAGTCGAACCTCGTCCGAAGCAGGGGCGGCCGATTATTCCGACCACTCGAGTTCGCAACCGCACTGCGGGCAAGAAGTCTGCAGGTCCGCGATCGCAGCCCCACAGTGATAACAAAAGGGCTCGGAAGAACGTTCGTCGACGGAAGAACGACCCTTTAGTCGGCTCTCGTATTCTCCGACAATCGAGCATGCCCGATAGACATCCGATTTCGCGACCAAGACCGGGCACGTTGCCAATTGAAACGGAATTGGGCCAGGTAAGAGTTCCACCGCGTTACTGGCAACGCGAGCCGAAATGCCCGCGTCGGCCAGGAGTTGGCACAAGAAGTGAGCCTGTAGCGAATTCCAGGCATCGTAGATTTTGACCGGCTCCAGGTCAGATAACAGTGCGTAAGGTAGCTCAACCACCCTCGAACGCAAATACTCGGCGAGACTTTTGGCTTGCGGGTCGAATCGAACCGAGGAAGCCACGCCCTCGCCGAGCAGGCCGATGACGACGAAGTTGAGCGCTTTCAAGTTTGGTAACTCGTAGCGACGGACGTCCAAGCGAGCAGCTTCCGGAACCAGTTGCTGGAACCGCTGGGGCGTCAGAAACGACTCGAGCCAGGCGTAACTCTGGTTATCGCGCGCCCAGACGCCGACGTTCGCGTTACCCCCTTTATCGCCGGAGCGCGCTCCGAAAAGAGTGCCCACAGGTGCCGAGCTTACTGGTCCTGTCGGAACACTCGGCATCTTTGGCGGTTGAACACCGACCCTAACGTGATCTTGATTGGGCGCGGTAGGTGGAACCGGAATCCGTGTTCCGTCTTGCAACACAACCGCATGCCTTGGTGCGTCGGCCGGAACCAGCGTGGGCCAATAGACGCCAAAGGGACTCGCCTCGGTCGGCGGCGTCGTGCAAAAGAAGCCGGGATAGCTCGCCAACGCCATTTCGATAATAGGACTCGAAAAGGCTCGATCCACCAGCTTGACATCGTGGCTCTTGACAGTCACTTTCAGTAGCGCCGAGGCTTCTTGATTCGTCGCGGCGTCGGACTTGTCGGTGCGTGCCAAGTCAATCTCGAACGAGTCAAACCCCGCCACATCCAGCGCGCTACGCAATGTCCGTTCGACCAAGGCGGCCTTCTCGTCGATATCCAAACCCGTCAAAACGAACGTCATCTGGTTGCGGTAGCCACCCAAATAGTTCAAACAGACTTTGACCGTGGACGGCGCGGGTTCGCCGCGGACACCGAAAATGCGAACGCGGTCACGACCCTCTTGTTCCAATTGGATCGTGTCGAAACGGGCGACCACGTCGGGGTTGACGTAGGCTGGCTTGTCGATTTCATAGAGCAACTGGGCCGTAACCGTTCCCACCGAAACAAGGCCACCGGTTCCTTCATGCTTCGTGATCACGCAAGAGCCGTCCTCGAGCATCTCCACGATCGGGAAACCTGGGTGTTCCAGCCCAGGCACCTCCTGGAAGAACGCGTAGTTACCACCGGTGCACTGGGCGCCACATTCCACCACATGCCCGGCGACGACCGCTCCGGCCAGTTTGTTCCAATCATTCCTCTGCCAGCCGAAATGCCAAGCCGCTGGGCCAACGACAACCGAAGCGTCGGTGACTCGGGGACAAACAACGATCTGGGCTCCCTGCCCGAGCGCCTCCACGATGCCCCAAGCGCCCAGATATGCGTTGGCACTCAATAGCTTTGCCCGCAGCTCGCGCAACGGCATGAGCGTATCGAGATGTTTTAGCTCGTGACCCGCTTGTTGCAGTGCGTCGAGGTCGGGCATCAGGTCATCGCCGTCGACGTGGAGAATTTTGGCCTTCAAACCAAGTCGATCGCAGAGCGTTCGCAGTTCAGCCGTTAATGCCGCCGGGTTGAGCCCTCCGGCGTTAGTGACAATCTTGATGCCCCGGTCGAGCGCCTCTCCCAGGACGTCCTCCATCTGCCTGAGGAACGTAAGGGCATAGCCCCGCGACGCATCCTTTTGTCGGGCCTTCCAGAGGATCATCATGGTCAGCTCGGCAAGATAATCGCCGGTCAAGAAGTCGATTGGTCCGCCCTCGACCATCTCTCGGGCCGCGGAAAAGCGGTCGCCGTAGAAGCCAGAACAATTCGCGATTCGAAGTGGTGTGGACATGGGGATACTCTCGGCGTGGGTGAATAGCGCTGCTAAACCGCAAGCGGCTCTCAAACGGTTCTTGTAAGCGCTAAACTCAAGTTTTGTTTGATTGCTCTAAAATTCTTCAATCACCGCCAGCACGGTGCCGCCGTCGACGTGGTTGCCCGCCTCGACGCGGAGTTCTGCAATGCGGCCGGAAAGCGGCGCGGAAATCCAATGAAAGACCTTCATGGAGTCGATCACCAACAGCACATCACCTGCCGAAACGGTGTCACCTTTTTTTACCCTGACTTCATTCACAACGCCGGGCAGCGGAGCCACGAGCGAACCGGCCGCGGTTTCGTCCTGCGGGACGGGAAAACGCGGAATTTCCACGAGCGCCGAGCTGCCCAGCGGACTATCGACGTAAAACGTGTTCCCGACGCAGTGGACGGCAAAAGTTCGCTGGATGCCGGCCATGTGCATTTGGATCTGCGCGGGCGTGGCGACTTCGCAGCGTACGTGGGGTTGTTCGTGGCCGTCGATTCGCAGTTGCAAACCTTCTCGCTGAAACCGGTATTCAATGGCGATCTCACCGCCATGACCCAGGAAACGAGTCTGCTGAAACTGCGACGGATTGTTCCGCCAGCCGGAAGGTATTTTGTCCAGCACTTTCGCCTCGCGCCGCCGCGCTGCCTGGGACGCCAGAGCTGCTGCCGCCGCGTGCAATCGCTCAGCATGGTCGTCGCCCAACGGCGCTGCTAATGCGGCCGGGTCGTGACGCTCGAGAAAACGGGTGTCGATCTGACCCCGCAGGAAATCGGGATGTTCGAGCGTACGCACGAGCAACTCGCGATTCGTGCTCAAACCGTGAATCTGCGCACGCGCGAGAGCATGACGCAGACGCCGGGCCGCCTCGACCCGCGTGGGAGCATGCACGATGACCTTCGCCAACATGGGGTCGTAGTAGGGCGAGATCACCGCGGATTCACCGACCGCCGATTCGACGCGGATGCCCGCCGCCGCCGGCAACCGAAACCGGTGCAACCTGCCAGCGGAGGGCAAATAATCTTGCCGGGGGTCCTCGGCGTAAAGTCGCGCTTCGATGGCATGACCGTGCATCGCCAGTTCATGAACTTCCGCCGGCAGCGGTTCGCCCGCCGCGACCAGGATTTGCAGCCTCACCAGATCGAGCCCGGTTACGCATTCGGTGACCGGATGCTCGACTTGCAGACGCGTGTTGACTTCCAGGAAATAGAATTTTCCGTCGGGTGTCAACAAAAACTCGACGGTGCCAGCGTTAACGTACCCAATTTCCTTGGCGGCTCGCACGGCGGCGCTGGTCATCGCGCGGCGTAAAGCGTCGTCCAGCGCCATCGAAGGCGATTCTTCAATGATCTTCTGATGGCGCCTTTGGATCGAACACTCGCGTTCGAACAGATGCACGACGTTGCCATGCGTGTCGCCGAATATTTGGATCTCAATGTGCCGGGCCGCTTCGACGTACGGCTCGACAAAAACCGCCGCGTCGCCGAAGGCGGCCTGCGATTCCCGACGCGCGGTCTCGATGAGCGAGGCGAACTCGGCCGCCTGGCGAACGATGCGCATTCCTCGGCCGCCGCCGCCCGCCGATGCCTTGATGAGCAAAGGCCACCCGAAAGGTTCCGCCTGGCGCAGGACCTGGTCCGCCGGCTGATTACCGACTTCGACGCTCGGCAGCAGAGGCACATCAGCAATTTGCATGCGCCGCTTGGCTTCGATCTTCGAGCCCATCGCCGCAATCACTTCTGCCGATGGCCCGACGAACCCGATGCCGGATTCCTGGCAAGCGCGGGCGAACGCCGCGTTTTCGGCAAGAAAACCGTAACCGGGGTGAATGGCATCGCTGGAGGTCTTGCGTGCGGCATCAACGATGGCGTCGATGCGCAGATAGGATTCCGAGGGGTGCGTGCCGCCGAGCGGCACGGCTTCATCCGCTTCCTTGACAAACGGAGCGTCGCGATCGGGATTCGAGCAAACCGCCACAGTCGCAATCCCCATCTCCCGACACGTGCGCATGATCCTCCGAGCGATCTCGCCGCGATTCGCAATCAGGATCTTGTTGATCGAAGAAACGGTCATTGATGTCTTGTGAGGCTTGACAGCTCACACAATCCGCGGATGTCCCATCACATTCTAAAAACACCAAAAGTTTCCGCCCCTTTCACCTCGGCGGAAAGGGCCGCGGACAGTGCAATTCCCAAAACGGTCCGCGAGTCGCGAGGATCGATAATGCCGTCGTCAAAGACTCGCCCACTGGTAAAAGTTGCCAGCGATTCATTCTCGATCTGATCTTCCACCGCCTTTCGCAACAATGCATCCTGCTGTTCATCGAAGGGCTTTCCGGCCGCCTGCGCCGCGGTCCGCCGAACGATTGACATCACGCCCGCAAGTTGCTGCGGGCCCATGACCGCCGTTTTGCTGTTGGGCCAGATGAAGACGAACCTTGGTCGATAAGCATAGCCGCACATACCGTAGTTTCCAGCACCGTAAGATCCACCGATCTGCAAGGTGATGTGCGGCACGGTGCTGTTCGAAACGGCGTTGATCATCAGGGCTCCGTGCTTGATGATGCCCGCCTGCTCGTACTGTTTGCCGACCATGTAGCCGGTCACATTTTGAATGAAGACCAGCGGAACATGATGCCGGTTGGCGAGCTGAATGAATTGTGCCGCCTTTTGCGCTTCGCTCGAGAAGAGCACGCCCTGTTGATTGGCCAGGACGCCAATCTCGTATCCAACCAGAGATGCCCAGCCGGTAATCAGATTGACGCCGTAGGCCGGTTTGAACTCATGGAAGCGCGAGCCGTCGACAATGCGGGCAATAATCTCGCGCATATCGACCGGGATCTTCAAGTCCGTCGGCGCCAGACCGAGCAAGCCCTCGGTATCGTAGAGCGGCTCCTCGACGTCCTCGGCCGCAGCCGGCCCGAGTTTTTTCCAGTTCAAGTTGGCGACGATTTCGCGTCCGATCCGCAGCGCGTCCAACTCGTCGGCGGCCAGGTAATCCGAGAGCCCCGAGATTTTTGAGTGCATTTCCGCGCCGCCGAGCTCCTCGTCGTCGGATTCTTCGCCGGTGGCCATTTTCACCAGCGGCGGTCCGCCGAGGAATACTTTGGCTCGCTGCTTGACAAACACGGTGTAATCGCACATCGCCGGCGTGTACGCCCCTCCCGCCGTCGAATTGCCAAACACCAACGCAATGGTGGGGATTCCCATCGCCGAGAGCTGCGTCAAGTAGCGAAACGAGGCGCCGCCTGGAAGAAAGATTTCGGATTGCCGCGGCAAGTCGGCGCCGCCCGACTCGGTCAAGGAAATGTGCGGCAAGCGATTCCGCATGCAGATTTCGAAGCCGCGCATGCCCTTGCGAAGCGTGTATGGATTGACCGCACCACCACGAACGGTGGGATCGTTCCCGCTGATATAGCATTCCACGCCGGAGACCACGCCGATGCCCGCGACAGTCGACGCGCCAACCTCGTACTCGGTGCCAGCGGCGGCGACCGGCGACAGCTCGAGAAACGGAGAATCGCGGTCCACGAGCAGTTCAATGCGCTGGCGCACCAGCAGCTTTCCACGCCCGTGATGGCGAGCGACGGATTTTTCGCCGCCGCCGGCGCGAGCCGCCGCCAGCAGCTTGTCCAATTCTTCCAACCGCTCCAGAACCGCGTCGCGGTTACGTTGAAAGTGATCCGACGTCGGGTCGAGCTTCGATGGGAGAACCTGTCGCCGCACCGGCAATAACCTCCTCGTGGCTGATGATGAGTGGTTAGTGGTCAATGCACGGAAACACCATCTTCCGCGAACCACTAAATCACTGGCCACGAGCCACTAACCACTACCGCGCCGGGGCAATTCCCTCGAATTTGGCGATGATGCCAAGCATGATCTCATCGGCGCCCGCGCCGATCGACATCAGGCGGGAATCGCGAAAGTAACGAGCCATCGGGTATTCTTCCATATACCCCATGCCGCCGTGGAATTGTAGGCAGATGTCCGCCACCTGCCGCACGAGTCGCCCTGCCTTCAGCTTTGCCATCGATGCTTCCCGCGTGTAATCGTCACCACGATCCATGATTCGGCCACAGTGATAACACATTTGCCGGAGAAACTCGACTTCCGAAATCAATTCCGTCAGCTTGAAGTAGATCCACTGGTTTTCGATGAGCGGCTTGCCAAACGTTTGGCGACCGCGGCAGTATTCGATGGTCATCCTGAGTATCTTTTCCGCGCCGGCCGCCGCGCCCAGGGAGCTGATGAGTCGTTCATTCTGGAATTGCTGCATCTGATAAATAAAGCCCTGGCCTTCTTCGCCAATTCGGTTCGCCACCGGTACGCGGACGTTGTCGAATACCAGTTCGGCGGTATCGCTGGCCCAGTTCCCCAGCTTTTTCAACTTCTTGCTGACGCAAAACCCCGGCGTATCGGTGGGCACGATGATCAGCGACATCCCTTTAAAGGTAGTTCCCGGCGTCGTACGGGCGAGCAGACAAATCCAATCCGCCTGAACGCCATTGGTGATGAACATCTTGCTGCCATTGATCACGTACTCGTCGCCGTCGCGCTCGGCCTTGGTGCGGATCGATGCCACGTCCGACCCAGCCCCAGCCTCGGTGACCGCGATCGAACAGACCGCGTCGCCCCGGATCGCCGGCTCGAGGAATTTCTTCTTCAGCTTGTGCGACCCATATTGGTTGAGCGCCGGAGTGGCCATGTCGGTCTGCACGCCCAAGGCCATCGGAATCGCCCCACCTTTGACGCGCGCGAGTTCTTCGGCCAACGCCATGTTGTACCAATAGTCCGCGCCTGCCCCGCCGTACTCCTCCGGGTAAGAGAGTCCCAGTAGCCCCTGATCCCCGGCCTTCTTGAACAGGTCGTGCGCGGGGAACATTTCGGCTTCTTCCCACTGGTCCATGTAGGGATTGATTTCCTGGTCGATGAACCGGCGGACCGATTCACGAAATAGTTGATGTGCTTTGGTGAACCCCGTGCCAGGAATTGTTCCTTCCGTGCCCGTTTCGCGTAACTCATCAATGGCCATGGCGATTACCCCCGAGAAGACGAACAGCAATGCCGTTGAAGGAAATTCTATCCGACTTTATTTCAGGATGCCAGACACGCCCGCCGGATACCTTCGGCATTGGCAAGGGCGCGGCGGCTCGCAGCCGAGATACGCCAAATCACTAGCTTTTGCGATTGCAGCTCGCCCGCCCGTCGGCGGTGCGCAAACTTGTTGGCCCGCCGCCACTACCGCTCTTTTCAGCGGCATCGATGTGTTCTAGGATTCCTGCTGTGCCGATAAAGTTGGGCCTCTCCTGCCGTCGTCGACGAGTTCCACCGCGATGCCTTTTTAGGTACTGAGGACCCGATAGATCGCAAGATCGTACGACAAATTGAGGAGGACGAACGGTGAGTAAATTGGAAATGATCGACGTTGCCGTCGACCGGCGGGGCGTAGCGCGGCTGACGCTGAATCGACCCGAAGCAAAGAACGCGATGTCACAGCCGTTGATGCGAGAGCTGCGGTCCGCCGCTAGACAACTTGCCGAGGACCAAGCCGTGAGGGTGATCGTTCTGAGTGGGTCCGGCGAAGTGTTCAGTGCCGGCGGCGACCTGAAGGGGATGACCGCTCAGGCGGCCAACACGCGCGAAGGCCGCATCGCCGATGCCACCGAGTTTGCGACGATCTTATCGCAACTCGATTGTTTGGCCAAACCGCTGATCGGGCGGATAAACGGTTCGGCGTTTGGAGGTGGATTGGGATTAATATCGATCTGTGACATCGCGATTGGCCTCGCCGACGCAACATTCCGCTTGAGCGAAGTCACCCTCGGTCTGATCCCGGCGACCATTTCGCCCTACGTCGTGGCGAAGATCGGCGTACCGGGGGCGCGGCGAATCATGCTCAACGCCTGCAAGCTCGACGGAAACGGCGCAGCGCGGTTGGGACTTCTCGACGACGTCGTCCGCTCGATCGAGGAGTTGGATGAGGCGGTCGACCGTGAGGTCGCCGCCGCGCTAACCTGTGCGCCCGGCGCCGTTGCCCGCGCCAAGGAGTTAATCCGCTTC
This sequence comes from Planctomycetia bacterium, assembly GCA_016200205.1. GTDB lineage: Bacteria > Planctomycetota > Planctomycetia > Pirellulales > PALSA-1355 > PALSA-1355. The sequence goes on along the minus strand of JACQFF010000150.1, from coordinate 23,230 downwards.
GTCAGCACGCACAGTGCCGAGGAGAATCTTGTTTACACGGCTGGTGCGCTGGCGGATGCCTGGGAGACCGCCGAGATTCGCGAGGGCATCGACGCATTCTTCCACAAGCGTAAGCCCAACTGGCAGGCGTGAGCCAACCCGGCCCGTACTGGTAAAGCCGTGGCTGATCATCGATCGCATTGGTCTTCTGCCGTGCTGCCGACTGCTGTGCGGGTAACCGCATCGAGGGTTGGAATTCCTTCCCATCCGCTTGAAAAACCGCGTTGCGCTGCGACAATCATTTCGTTCGCTGGAATAAGTTGTGGCGTGCAGCCATAAACTCAGGCCAGCTCTCCACCAGAGAAAAACTGGCTATGCCCCAGAGACTGACGTTCATTGGCGCCTTGGCAGCCTTGCTGTTCCTCGGCGATTACGCCCTGCGGGCCGCCGACAAGCCGACGCACCAAAGACCCAACATTCTTATCATCCTGGCGGATGACATGGGCTATAGCGATCCAGGGTGCTATGGCGGCGAGATTGAGACTCCGAACCTCGATCGGCTTGCCCGGGGCGGAATCAGATTTACGCAGTTCTACAACACGGCCCGCTGCTGGCCGTCGCGGGCCGCGATTCTCACCGGCTATTACGCGCAACAGGTTCGCCGCGACGCGATCCCAGGCGCCGGCGGGGGCGCGCAAGGTCAGCGGCCCGGTTGGGCGCCGCTATTGCCAAATTTCTTGAAGCCCCTGGGCTACCGCTCCTATCACTCGGGCAAGTGGCACGTGGATGGGATGCCGCTGGCAAACGGTTTTGACCATTCGTATCTATTGCAGGACCAGGACCGCTATTTTTCGCCGCAAGTGCATTTTGAAGATGATCGCAAGCTCCCACTCGTTACACCCGACAGCGGTTACTACGCGACGACAGCCATTGCCGACCATGCGATCAAATGCTTAAAGGACCACGCCGACCACCATGCGGACCAACCCTTTTTCCACTACCTCGCGTTCACTTGTCCTCACTTTCCGCTGCACGCTTTGCAGCAGGACATCGCGCGCTACCGCGGCCCTTTCCGCGACGGCTGGGACGCGCTGCGAAGCGAGCGACTCGGGCGGATGCGGAAGATAGGGCTGGTCGATTGCGACCTGTCCGAGCGAACTCCCGGCGTGCCAGCCTGGGATTCGCTGAGCGACGACCAGCGGGATCAGTGGCGGATCCGCATGTCCATCCATGCGGCGATGGTGGACCGCATGGACCGCGAAATCGGCCGCGTGCTCGATCAACTCAAGGCGATGGGTGCACTGGAAAACACCGTCATTTTTTTCATGAGCGACAACGGCGCGAGCGCGGAGAAGGTTTTACGTGGCGACGGACACAACCCCGCCGCGCCGCCCGGTTCGTGGCAGTCGTATCTGTGCATTGAGCCCGGCTGGGCCAATCTCGCGAACTCGCCGCTGCGCCGGTCCAAGATTTTCGTGCACGAAGGAGGCATCTCGACGCCGCTGGTGGTGCATTGGCCGCAAGGAATTCGAGCGCGCGGCGAATTGCGCCGCAACCCGGGCCACCTCATCGACCTGGCGCCGACCATTTTAGAGCTCGCCGGCGGCGCCAAGCCCGACACCTGGAACGGCCAGCCGATTCCGCCGGCCCCGGGACGGAGCCTCGTCAAGGTTTTTACCAAGGACAATACCGTCGCGCATGATTACCTGTGGTGGTTTCATTCCGGCAATCGGGCGATCCGCGTCGGAGACTGGAAGCTCGTCAGCGAAGGGGACAACGGCCCGTGGGAGCTTTACGATCTCGAACATGACCGCTCGGAATCACAAAACCTCGCGGTCGAGCAGCCCGAGCGGGTGCGAGAACTCGAGCAAGCATGGACCAAACACCTGGAAGAGTTTCGCGCGCTGGCCACGCGAGATCTTCCGGCGAAATGACCAGGCGAGCGAGGGACAAAAAAGAGTGCGGCCAATCGACCTGGTGCTAATCGAGTTAGCTGTGAATCGATATCGAATAGAGGCAATTCCCCTACACCGGAGGCTCTTCCATGCGAACACGAATATTGGCTGTGGCGATTGTTGGATTTGGTGTGGCACTCAGCCATACGGCGATGACCGGCCACATCCAGCAATTGTTCGCGGACGAGAAAGTTTCGGCAGGTTCAATCATTCTACCCCGCCCCGAACAATCCTTCCGCGGCCATATCGGGCGCACCGCCAAGGACTCGACGAAGGATTTTCCCGAGCCGGTGAGAGCCCCGAAAGGCGCCCCGAACGTGGTGGTGTTCATGACCGACGACGTCGGCTTTGGCGCTTCAAGTGCGTTTGGGGGCCCGATTCCAACGCCAACCTGCGATCGTCTGGCGAAAGCCGGGCTGCGATACACGCAGTTTCACACCACCGCGCTGTGCTCGCCGACTCGGGCGGCGCTATTGGCCGGGCGCAATCACCATTCCTGCGCCACCGGCGTCATCATGGAAGCGGGCACCGGGTTCCCCGGCTACAACACGCTGATGCCAAAAAGCTGCGGCACATTTGCGGAAGTGCTGAAGCAAAACGGCTACAACACCTCTTGGTACGGCAAGAACCACAACGTTCCCGACTGGCAATCGAGCCAGGCCGGCCCGTTCGATCTGTGGCCGACCGGACTGGGTTTTGAATACTTCTATGGATTCGTCGGCGGCGACACCAGCCAGTGGAATCCTACGCTGTTTGAAGGAACCAAGCCCGTTGAGAAGCCGCGCGGCGAAAAAGATTACCACCTTGACCGAGATCTGGCGGACCGTGCCATCGCCTGGATACGGATGCAGAAAGCCGTCGCGCCCGATCGGCCGTTTTTCGCCTACTACACGACGGGCACGGCCCACGCCCCCCACCACGCCCCGAAGGATTGGATCGCCAGGTTCAGAGGAAAATTCGACCAAGGCTGGGACAAGGTGCGAGAGGAAACCTTTGCACGGCAGAAGCAACTGGGGATCATCCCGAATAATGCCAACCTGACGCCTCGTCCCAAGGAGATCGCCGCTTGGGACTCGCTCAATGCGGACCAGAAGAAGCTGTTTGCTCGCATGATGGAAGTGTATGCGGCAGCCCTAGCTCATGCCGATCATCAAATGGGTCGCGTGATGGATGCGATCGCCGAGGCGGGCCAACTGGAAAATACGCTCGTCATTTTCATTCAGGGCGACAACGGAGCCAGCGCCGAGGGCAGCCCGCAAGGCCTGCTCAACGAATTGACGTTCTTCAATGCCGTGCCAGAGGATTTCAAGGAAGTGCTTCGGCGAATGGACGAACTCGGCGGACCCACGACATTCAACCATTACCCGGTCGGTTGGGCCCACGCGATGGACACGCCATTCCAGTGGACCAAGCAGATTGCATCCCACTTCGGCGGCACGCGAAATGGCCTGGTGATCTCCTGGCCCCGGCGGATTAAAGAGAGGGGCGGCATCCGCACCCAGTTCCATCACGTGATCGACATCGCGCCCACGATTTTGGAAGCCGTCGGCGTGCAGGCCCCGGCTGAAATCAACGGGATCGCGCAGAAACCCATCGAAGGAGTGAGTATGCTGTACACCTTCGACGATGACAAAGCCCCCTCGCGGCGGCGCACCCAATATTTTGAGATGCTCGGCAACCGCGCCATTTACAACGATGGATGGGTCGCCGCGACGACGCCTACGGATCCGCCCTGGATCAGCACGCCCAGCAATATCGACATCGACCGCTATCAATGGGAGCTTTACAACATCAACGAGGACTTCACGCAGGCAAACGACTTGGCCGCCAAGGAGCCGACCAAGCTTCGCCAGATGCAAGACTTGTTCTGGGTGGAAGCCGCGCATTACAACGCCCTGCCGATCGATAACAGTAAGGTGGAACGTCTGGACGTGAGTAACCGCCCGAGTCTCACTCAGGGACGAACGTCGTTTACGTACTACGCCGGTTTAGTCCGAATCCCCGAAGGCGCCGCCCCGGACATTAAGAACAAATCGTTCCGCATCGCGGCCGACGTGGAGATTACCACCGGCGGCGCCGAAGGGATGCTGATTACGCACGGTGGCCGTTTTGCCGGCTATGGCTTGTATGTCCTCGATGGCAGGCCCGCCTTCCTTTACAACCTCGCCGGCGTCGTTCGTTACAAGGTCGCCGCGAAAGCACCTTTATCACCCGGCAAGCACACCGTCCTGTTCGACTTCAAATATGATGGCGGCGGACTCGGCAAGGGCGGCAAGGGAACGCTCAGTGTGGATGGCAAATCGGTCGCCGAGGGAAAGATCGAACGCACGCTGCCGTTTCGCATGTCGCTCGACGAAACCTTGGACTGCGGCGAAGATACCGGTACGCCCGTCAGCGAAGATTACGCCGGAAAAATGCCATTCAAGTTCACCGGCAAGCTCGATAAGGTTGTCATCCAGCTCGGCGATTCTCAGCTCGCGGCACAGGAACAGAAGTCGGTCCACGATGTCCAAGCAGCGCTCAAGACGCGGGAGTAGTTGGAACAATCAAACTGACACCTGCCATGCCAACGTCCTGGGGGCGACCAACGGGAGCCCTGGAATCCTCGGAGCTTCCGCTGGCACTTCCCCCCATTGACGCAATACGTATCAATAAAAACGCGGCTCGGCGGAATTCATCCATGTTGCGTCGGGTGGGCGAAGGTTAAAATAGCGCGCCAGCTGCGTCCCGTGCAACGCTGCGAGGAAGACCTTGCGATGCCGACCCACGAAGTCCAAAACCAGGTTCCGCCACTCGTCGGCTATAACCTCTTCACCTCCGACCGGGCCTTGGTCGAAGCGCTCCAGCGCGAAGGGGCCGGCTGGGCCGAGGACCAGGCTCGCCGGCTGGGCGAGATTTTGGGTAGCGACGAGGTGATTCAGTGGGGTTTTGATGCCAACAACAACCCGCCTGTCCTGCACACGCACGATGCTCGCGGCCAGCGGATCGACGAGGTCCGATTTCACCCGTCTTGGCACGCCCTGATGCGATTGAGTGTCTCATTCGGGCTGCACAACCTACCATGGGGGAAGCCACGCGATGGGGCGCACGCGGCCCGCGCCGCGCTTTTCATGCTCGCGGGCGAGAATGAGGCGGGCCATAGCTGCCCCATTTCCATGACCTACGCGGCGGTGCCCGTGCTGCGCCGGCAGAGCGAGCTGGCGAGCCAGTGGGAAACGCGGATTGCCAGCACCAACTACGACCCACGTTTTCTGCCCGCTGCCGCCAAATCGGGCGCGCTGGTGGGCATGGCCATGACCGAAAAGCAAGGCGGCTCCGACGTTCGCGCCAACACCACGCGTGCCTTGCCGGAAGGTAAGGGCGGACCCGGCGCCGAATACCGCCTGACGGGACACAAATGGTTCTGCTCGGCGCCGATGTGCGATGCCTTCCTGGTGCTGGCCCAAGCACCGGGCGGGCTGTCCTGTTTTCTGCTGCCGCGCTTTGCTCCCGACGGCAGGCGCAACCAGTTCTTCCTGCAGCGACTCAAAAACAAGTTAGGCAACCGCTCCAATGCCTCCAGCGAGGTCGAGTTTGACGGCGCGTTTGCCACGCTGGTGAGCGAGGAGGGTCGCGGCGTCCGCACGATCGTGGAAATGGTCAACCACACCCGGCTCGATTGCACGCTGGGCTCGGCCGCCTTGATGCGGCAGGCGGTGGTCCAAGCGACGCACCATACGCGCTATCGGTCCGCCTTCGGTCGGCTGCTGGCGGATCATCCGCTGATGAAGAACGTGCTGGCCGATCTGTGTATCGAATCGGAAGCCGCCACCGTGCTGGCCATGCGGCTGGCCCGGGCCTATGACCGGCCGGAGGAGAGCGAAGCCCGATTCCGGCGGATCGCCACGGCGGTGGCCAAATACTGGGTCTGCAAACGGACCGCAGTGCACGCGTGCGAGGCGCTGGAGTGTCTCGGCGGCAATGGGTTTGTCGAAGATGCGATCATGCCGCGGCTTTATCGCGAGTCGCCACTGAACTCAATCTGGGAAGGCTCGGGCAATGTGATCTGTTTGGATGTCCTGCGCGCCATCGGCAACGAGCCGGGAACCATCGAGGCTCTCTTGGCCGAAATCGACCTGGGGCGCGGCGGCGACCGGCGTTTCGATGCGTATGCCGCAAAAATACAATCCCAGTGGAAGTCGCTCTCGGCCGATCCGCTGCAAGCCCGCCGGCTCGTGGAGCGACTCGCGCTGGCATTGCAAGGGTCGCTCGTGGTCCGTTTTTCGCCGCCGGCCATCGCGGACGCATTCTGCGCAACGCGACTGGCGGCCGATTGGGGCCAGGCTTTTGGCACTTTGCCCCCTGATGTCGACTTCGACGCGATCATCGACCGCGCTCGGCCGTAGGACGATCCGGAATGCGAATATACTTGCTGGCAATGGCGATCAGTTTGGGACTGCTCCTGGCCTTTATCGATACGCATCCCGACAAGGTGGGATTCGGCTGAGCGGAGCGCTTAAGGCGTTTTTTGGCCGTGAAGACTCTTGACGGGACCGCGAAACATTACTATGTTACACATAGTATGCAAGGCCATTCAACCAAGGTGCTGCGATGCGAATCGAACGCGAACTGATGCGAGGAGCCGGGCCGGTCGCGGTTCTCAAACTGCTGGAAGGGGGCTCCAAATATGGGTACGAGCTAGTCGAGACGCTGGCCTCGGCTTCCCAGGGCGTGCTCGACATGGGGCAATCCACGCTCTACCCCCTGCTCTACAACCTCGAAGCGCAAGGGCTTGTCCGGGCCGAGTGGCGCGATGGTGGCTCGGCACGCCCACGCAAATATTACGAGCTTACGGCGAAGGGGAAGAAGCGATTAGCGCACGACATCGCGCAATGGCGCGCCGTGGCGGGCGCCATGCAGGAGCTAGGCGTGCTCAAGCCGGCATTGGGCGGCGGCGCGAGCTAAACAAGAGGCGGCTGCCATGGCAGATTTCCGCGATTTCAGTCCGACGGCCTCGAATTGGCTGGTACGCGCGTACTACACGCCGCTAGGCGACGCACTCCGCGGGCGATTGTCGGCGCGGCTGGACGTGCGGCAAGAAATCGCCGCGGCTGAACTGCCGGCGCCGCTGTCGGGCCTGATTTACACGGTCGTCCGCGGCAGTCGGCTGTGGCGCGGTGAGAAAATAGACGTTGCCCGCGAGTTGATCGCCCACTTCGCCGACGGGCTCGGGGCCGGTCGCTCGGCCGAGGAGTTGGTCCGTGACTTTGGCTCGCCCAAGCAGGCAGCAAAGTTGATCCGCAGGGCCAAGCTGCGCCGGCGGCCGCTCTGGTGGCAATGTGGTCGCATTTTGTCGCGGCTTTTTGCCGCGGCCATCGCGGCCATTCTGCTGGGTTACGCCGCGCTCAGCGCCCGGTTTTATCTGGGAAAGCCGCAGATAATCCACAATTATTGGAACGAAATCAACGCTGCCCGCCGCGTGCCCGAAGCGGACCGCGCTTGGCCGCTGTATCGCACCGCGGCGATCAAGCTCGGCAAGACGCATGTTGATTCCGCTTGGATTGACGACGGCCCGATGGGAAAGCATTGGGACGAGGCGGTGGCCGCACTCGAACGCCACCGCGAATCGCTCGACCTGATTCGCCAAGGAGCCAAAAAGCCGCGACTCGGGTATTTGTTGGGGGACCGAGCCGATTTGGAAGCGGCCCGCGCCGCAAATTCCGATTGGCCGATGACCGAAAGCTCGCCACTGGCCGAGGCCAATCAAGACTTGATCTCGGCGCTGCTGCCGGGAATTCAGGAGATGCGGCGACTGACGCGGCTGCTGGCCGCGGACGCTCGGCGAGCAGCCATCGTCGGTGACGGCGCGGCGGTCGTGGCGGACTTGACCACGATGATTTCCATTTCCGAACAGATTTTTGCGCCCGATGCCTCGCTGGTCGAACAATTGGTCGGGATGGCGATTTTTGAAATCGCCGTCGACGCAACCTGGCGGATATTGGCCGACGCGCCGCAGGTATTGTCCGACGAACAACTGCGTGACTTGGCCCACCGGATTGCGACCTATCGGAGCGGTTCGCTCGCGGTTGACTTCAGATCTGAGGAGCTTTTGTTCGACGATTTGCTGCAGCGCGCCTATACCGACGACGGGCATGGTAATGGGCGCATCACCCCGGCCGGCTTAACGATGTTGGCAGGAGAAAATTACCATTTGACGCTGTTGGCCGCGCTCGATCCAGGGAAATCAGGCGTCGCCGCAAACAACCTGGCTCGCGTCCTCAGCCCCGGCGTGGGGGCCTTGATCGGCAGCAGGCAGGAGAACCGCGAGCTTTACCGATCGCTGATGGACGTCATGATCGCCGCGCATCAGGGCCCGCCTTGGGAATGGGACCGGCAGGCAATCGATGCGCCTGATTCGCGCCTTAAATCTGCGCTGGCCAGCCCGGCCAGCAGGTACCGGTACCTCCCGGTCGCGCTGATGTTCCCCGCTCGGGAGGCTGCGTACTCCGCGAATGATCGCTCGATTCAGATTCGCGATGCGGCCGAGGTCGCCATCGCACTTGAATTTTGGCATCGCCGCCACGGCCACTGGCCCGCGAGCCTAGCCCAGTTGGTTCCCGACCTGCTGCCGGCGGTTCCGCCGGATCGATACGATGGCCAGCCGCTGCGATACGTCGTGCGCGATGGCCGGCCGGTCGTCTATAGCATCGGCGTCGACCGCAACGATGACGGCGGGCGCCCTACCGTGCAAGCAGAATTGGCTTATATCGGTGGATACGGCCGCCTTGCGCCGGAGGCCCTCGAGCGTCTTCAGTCGTCGCACAGCGACGGCGACTGGATCCTCTGGCCGCCGGTCAAGGAAGATCGGCAGTAGTCCGCCGACTTACCGCCGCGTGTAGTACAGCGTGGGGTCGTCAATGATCCACGGCGTCGACCAATTGCCATTATCGCCGCTGACGATGTTGAAGAAAACAGCGTCCATGCGCTCGCAACGGAATCCATAAGGATTCTGCGACGAAATGTGGTCCTGGGCCGTCAGATCTTCGACGCCGGGGTGCGCGTAGTAATGCACTTGCCCGTCGGGAGTGAAGGACATGCCCAGCGTCCACCAGCCCGGAGATGAGATGCGGGGCCCCGCGAAATCGTGGCCGCTCGGACCGGCCCGCATCACGAGCGTGGCCGAGGGGCTGTTGCGGGCGTCGGGCTTGTTGAATTGAATGAACATGCCGGGCCAATAGGTCTCTAACTTGGGGCCAGCGCTCCTGAACAATCCACCTTTCTTGGTCTTATACGCCTGACAGGCGGCGCGAAACCCGAACGACGTGCCCAGACGCTGTTCCCATTGGTCCCAGGGCGGCAAATAAACGCGCACCACGGCGTTGGGCGACCAGGAAACCGGAATGGGTCCTCCCAATCGCGAATTGACATCGACGATCAGATCGTCTTGCTGGTTCTGGCCGCTGAACGAGCCCGGCACGCCGGTTTGCTTGGACCGCAGCAGCAGCGAGCCCGTGCTGCCGGGAATGCCGCCCTCGGGCGTCGACACGCGCTCGATCACGTCGGGCTGCCCGCGCATCACGCCCTCAAACCAACGGCCGTTCTTCGCCGCGCCCGCCGGCAGCCGCTGCTGCTTGTCGTTCTCGTCGCTGCTCTTGGGCAGGTTGAAAATGTAAGCCCATTTGGGATCCTCGAAATCGTCGCCCACTTTCGTCACGCGCTGACCCGTGCCGGGCACGACCAGCTGAGCAAACGACCAGTTCGGCGCAAACGAGACTGCGCCGAAAAACAATCCCAAGCTTGCGGCCGACCGCAGTCGATGTGCAATCCAAACGGTGAATCGGTTTACTTGCATGCTTACACCCCCCTCGCAATTGCCAACAAGCCGCGGTGTTTGCAGGGTCAATAAAGCGGCATATCTCTCTCTATCGGAACGGACCGCTTCGTTCGTCCACAGATTTGGCAAACGCGCATGTCGGCTTACGACGATGGAAACTTGAAGAATTTCGCCAGCCGCTTGAGATCGAGGCCGATCATCTCGGCTTGCCACTGCGCGCGCCGTGCTTGAACATCGGGTCGGTCTTGCTCGGCGGCATGGACAACTTTTTTTTGAAGGTGAGTTGCAGCCGCCGCAGCGCCCGCCAGATCGTAGCCGGCGCCACATCAACACCAAGCTGAGTTCGCAATTCCATCAGCGTGGCATCAGGCTGGGCTTCCACGAGCTGCTGCAACCGCGGCAGATGATCATCCAGCTTGGTGGCATGCGACACCCGCTGCTGCCGCGGGCCGATCTGGCCGGTTTCTCGCCGTTGCCGCTTCAAGTTGCGGACCCACGAATCGCTCACGCGATACTTCCGCGCGACTGCCTTCAATTCGGCTGAGGCCGCATCGGTTTCGCCGCAAGTCAGGTATTGGTACGCCAGCAGGAACCTCGCTTCGGCTGCGTTAGGATTCGCGTTGTGATAGGCTTCCAAGGCTCTCAATTGCTCGCTGTACACCTCGACCTTTGGATAGAGGTTGATGAGCGTCGTCCAATCCCAGCCGGGCCCGGCGGATAATACCGCGTAAACGGCCGACGCGGCGGCCTTGTATTGTTTGGTCGCGAACCGCACCAGGCCGCGGAATTCGTGCAGCGATGGGTCGTTGGGAACCCGCACGGGCTCATCCATCAGCGGCCAAGGATATTTGTCGTCGCGGTCACGGCGTGTCCACGTCGGCCACCAGGTACCGGTGCATCATCAGCTTTCCCAACCGCTCGTTCATCATCTCGGTGGTCCCGTCGGTAAAGCAGGCGGTCTTCGCCGCGGCCAGATGGCGCATCAATGGGTGGTCTGAGCGCAGCCCATTGGCGCCCATCACTTGGATACACGCGGCGATGTGGCCGATCGTGCGGTCGCCAGCGAACTTCTTGGCATAAGCGGCCGATTCTTCGGCGCTCTGGCCCGCGTCGATTTGGCGCGCGGCGCGATAAGCCAGCAATCGCATCGCGGCCAGATCGGTTTGGACGTCGACCAGCGACCACCGCAGACCCTGGAACTCGATCACCTTCCGCCCGAAAGCTTGACGCTCGCCAGCGTAGCGCACGGCGTGCCCAATGGCCGATTCGAGCATGCCGGCACACATCGCGGCTACGTAGCACCGCGCGCCATTGATGCCCGAGAGTGTCGCCTTGAATGCAGTGCCGGGCGGATCCAGCAGAGCATTGTCGGGCGCGAAGTAATTTTCCAGCCGGAAACCGGCCACTCCGATGGCGTGCGCGCCGTGCAGGGCATAAGCGCTCTGCCGCAGGAAACCCGGCCGGTCCGCCTCGACGATGAACGAGGCGATTCCCTTCGAGCCGGCGACGGGACTAGTCTGCGCGAGAGTAATGATCACGTCGGCCACCGCGGCGTTGCAGATCCAGGCCTTCTCGCCGCTGAGCGTCCAGCCGCCGTCGACCTTCGTCGCCAAAGTCGTCAGCCCGACCAAATCGCTGCCGTGGCCTGGTTCGGTGAACGCCGAGCAGCCGATCGCCTCTCCGCTCAACATTCGCGGCACCAGCCGCTCAGCCAGCGCGGACTTTCCCGCAGCGATCCGAACCGTCACATTGTGATGATTTAAGAGCGAGAATGCGAAGCCGAAGTCGTATCTGGCAAGCTCCTCCGCCACGCGCATCTTGGTCGAGAATCGCAATCCACGGCCGCCAAAAGCCGGCGACAATTCGATGCCGCAGAATCCCTCGGCGCAGGCGGCCCGCAGCGCTTCGGTCGGATGCCGTCGCTCATACTCCCAGGCCCGCGCGCCGGGCGCAACCACGCGCTGGCCAAATTCCTTGGCACGCTCGACCATTTCGCGCTCCGCCGGCGCGAGATACAGGTCGAACTCCTCCACAATCGGGTCGGTCACCGTGCAACACTCCTTATCGAAGCGGTGTGGGTCGGCTGCTTTTGATTTCACCGCCGTTCAACGATGCTCGGAGAAGATGCCTCCGCGCTCAACGACTCACTGCTTTGCGGGTCGTGGATTAACGGACCACCTCGCTCACGACGCGCCCCTGAATGACGCAGCCCACGCAGTGCGAGGTGTACTCGAACGGATCGCCATCGTAGAGGGCGACGTCGCCATCCTTGCCGACCTCCAACGAACCAACCCGGGCGTCAATCCCCAAAATCTTGGCGGCGTCGATCGTGATGGTTCTCAGGGCTTGTTCGAACTTGAGCCCGTTGCCGGCAGCCACGGCAGCCTCGAAGAGCACGACCCGCGTCTTGGGAACGTAGGCCTCGTAACCGCTCTGGAGGGCAACCGGAATTCCGGCGGCAACGAGCTTTGCGGCGGTCTCGAAGCTCAGATTGTCGTGCTCGCCAAAGGCGCGCGCCATGGTGGGATGCACGATCACCGGCACGCCGGCCGCCTTGATGTCATCGATCAACAGGTACGCCTCGCTGGCCCCGTCGAGCCAAATCTTGATTTCGAATTCCTTGGCCAAACGCAGCGCGCTGGCGATGTCCTGAGCGCGGTGGTTCGTGATCATCAGCGGCTGCTCGCCCGAGAGTATCCGTCCCAATGTCTCCAGGCGCAGGTCGCGCGCCGGGGGCTCGCCCTTCTCGCCGGCGGCCGCCGCGCGCTGCTGCTTTTCGCGATACTCGCGGGCTTTGATCAACTCGGCTCGCAGCATCGCCATCGTCTTGCCGCGCGTGCCTGGGGATTTGGCGCCGGACTTTTGCGCCGCCGGACCGATGGTCGCGGCCACGGCCCGCGACTCGACGATGACCGCCGCACTGGCCGTCTTGCCGAAAGTTTTGGCAACCAGCGTTTGACCCGACATCAGTTCACCCGGTGCATGGCCGGCGTGAATCGTCGTGACGCCGAAGCTGCGGATCCACTCGATCAGGTCTTCTTGCGCGTTGTAAGCGTCGATCGCCCGCAATTCCGGCTGGATGGGCGCGGAGCGTTCGAGTTGATCTTGATCGTGGGCATGGTTGAGAATGCCGGAGAAGCCGACCGTGCTGTGCGCATCGATCAAACCGGGCGTGACCACCTTGGCTTCGAGCACGCGAAAAGCCGGGGGAACGGCAATTTGGTTAGCCTGGCCGATTGCCGTGATCTTGCCGTCCTGGATGACCACCACGCCATCTTCGATCGCCGCCCCGGCCATGGTGTAAATCGTTTTGCCCCGTATGGCGACCTGCGCGGAGGCTGTCGAACAAGTCAACGTCGCAACGACAAAACAGCAGACCAACGATCTAAAAGGCGAACGGCTCATCTCGCACCTCCGGTATCGGCGTCGTCGAAGCAGCAGAGGTAAGGAGATTGGTCGTGGCCGGCGCCATAGCCGCCCACCGCGTATAGATAGTCGGTCGGATCGCCGCGATCGAAGACCTTGACCCCCTCGACCCAAGTTTCGAGCGTTTTGCAGTACACGCTCAAAGGATCGTTTTCGAGAATGGCGAAGTCCGCATCCTTCCCGGGCGCCAACGATCCGATGCGCTTATCGAGGCCGAGCATCTCGGCCCCGGCGAGCGTCAAGGCCTTTAGCGCGCCGGCGCGCGACATGCCGGCCCGAACCGCCAGCGCGGCGCTGCGGCGAAACACGCGCGCATCGGTGATCCAATCGTCCGTATGAAAAGCGGTGAGAACCCCGGCTTTCTCGAGAATCCCCCCCGTCTCGAACCGAGCGTATCGCGCTTCGAGCTTGCCGCCGGGAGAGTCAATCACGATAACCGAGCAGGGCACGTGCGCGGCGGCAATCTCGTCGGCCACCTTCCAGCCATCGCTCACGTGGTGCAGCACCACGTGCAGGTTGAATTCTTGGGCCAGCCGCAACACGGTCATAATGTCGTCGTGGCGATGCGTATGATGATGGACAATCCGCTTGCCTCTCATTGCCTCGACGAGCGCTTCGAGATTCAGATCGCGCGGCGGAAGCTTGGCCGGATCGCCCGCGGCCCGCACGATTTTATCCTGATATTCCCGAGCCTTGATATACTGCTCGCGAACCAGGAACGCGCTCTTGCCACGGGTGCCGGGAAAGGGCGGCTCGTGTTGTGAGTTGGTGCCGTTGGCCATTTTCAGCCCACCCATCGGCGCGCCGTCGCTATCGACGATAAAAAACTGGTCGATCTTCTTCGGCTTCGGGTTGGCCAGCCGCAGTTTCGCATAGAGCGTTTGTCCGCTGATCAGGTGTCCCGAGCCGGGCATGATATTAAGCGTCGTCAAACCACCGGCGACCGCACGCTTGAATCCCGAGTCATGCACATTGATCGAATCGTAGATTCGCACGCCGGGCTGGATCGGGCCGCTGCCATCGGCCCCGCCGAGCCCGCCGCTGCCGCCGATGTGGCTATGGGTGTCAACGAGGCCGGGCATGATCACGCGGCCGGCCACGTCAACCTTGTTAGCGCCGTCAGGAATCTGAACTTCGCCCGCGGCGCCCACCGCGACGATCTTGCCCTTCTCGATCACGAGCACGCCGCTATCGATTTCGTCCGCCTCGATGCGGATGATTCGCGCCCCGACAAAGGCCTGCGGCCGCTCCTGGGACAGCAAGGTGTTGGCGCTAAGCACCAAAGACCACGCGAGGCAAAGACATCCGGTCGCGCGCATAAAAAAGTCCTCAAAGCTGCATTTCGAGTAGAAGCTCCCAGTATAGTTGGCGCGCACTCCGTAGCCTATGTGCTGGTTACCTGTTTTTTCGCGGACTTATCACCGATTGCGGTCGTGACCGGCGATCGCGAGCTTGATGTTCCGTCGGATGATGATCCGGCCCCGGTAAGCGATTTTCAGCGCCGGCTTCACGCGATCACGCCGCGGATCGGCTGGCCGCCATGCGCGATTGCGATGGGCCGGCCGCTCAGGTCGGGCACGGTCATGTGGGGATCGATGCCCAGCAAATGATAGATCGTGGCGACGACATCGCCCGGTGAGACCGGGTCGCGCGTGGGGTAAGCGGCATGCTTATCGGTCGCGCCGTACACCATTCCCGATTTCACGCCGCCGCCAGTCAAAAGGCTAAAGCCGCACTGCGGCCAATGATCGCGTCCGGCTTTGGAATTTACTTTCGGACTGCGTCCCATCTCGCCCATCACGACGATCAGCGTCGAATCGAGCAATCCGCGCTCCTCCAAATCCTGCACCAGCGCCGGGTAGGCCATGTCCAGAATCGGCAAGTTCTCGTCCTTGAGCATACCGAAGTTATTTTCGTGCATGTCGTACGAATGACCGTTGGCGCCAAAAATTTCGGCGTGCACGCTGACAAAGCTGACGCCCGCCTCGACCAGCCGCCGGGCCGTCAACAGGCACGAGCCGCTCAAATTGCGGCCGTACCGATCGCGCACCCCATCGGGCTCTTTAGACAGGTCAAAGGCCTCGCGCGTTTTGCTCGACGACAACAGCGAAAACGCCTGCTGGCCATATTTGCTCATCGTCTCCAGCGAGGGCGACGAATCCCAGGCACCGAAACGATCGTTAAGCTGTTCCAGCAAGGAACGGCGGCCGTCGAGCCGATCGACCGTCATGTCGGGCAAGGCATCCAACGACGGCATCAGCGGCTCGCCGATCGGACGTACCGGATCGTAATTGGCGACTCGCGGGGCGCGGGCAAAGGTTGGTTTGCACAAAGAGAAGAATGGGTCGTATTGCCTGCCCAAATAACCGCCGTAGGGCCCCGGTCGACGAATTCCCTCGCCCCAGCCCGGATAACAGGGCATGCAGACGGCGCCAGGCACGCCGCGGTTCCCCATCCCCAGATATTGACAGATCGCGCCGATGTCCGGCGGATCGGTATTCTTGGCGGTGACTTGGGCATTGTCGCCGCCGGCATAGCCGGTCAGCATCGCCAGCGGGTTGTGCGCGTTGTAATTGTGCGTGACTGTGCGGATCAAGCTGGCGCGGTGCATCCACCTGGCAGTCCGCGGCAAGTGCTCGCAGATGGTCAGCCCCGGCAAAGAAGTTCGGATCGGCCGGAAGAGGCCGCGGATCTCGACAGGCGCTTCCGGCTTCATGTCGAACATGTCCATATGGCTGGGGCCGCCCAGCAGATTGAAGAGGATCACCGATTTGGCCGGTCCTCGGGCGGGCGCCGACGACTGATCGGCTGCCCGCAGTAATCGGGGCAGCGTCATGCCGCCAAACAGAGACAGCGCCCCGACCCGCATTAACTCGCGACGACTGATGCCATCGCAGAGCCTGATTCGGTTTCCCAGAATTCTCAGCATCGCGTTGCTCCTGACAGCTCGATAGCGGTGGGCGGCAGGGCGGGCAGTTGGAGAGCCGCACAGCTAACGCACAGTTTAGAGTAGCGGCCAGCGGTTGAACAACTGATTTCGCTCCAAATAACGGGTCCCCGCTGGTGAAGCGCGCTGATAATCGAGCCCGTCGAGTGCTTTATTGTCCCCCGAGATCGAGGGGAGCGACTTGGTTTTCGCCTTCCAACACTTGATACCGCAAACCTGAAGAATAAAGGGAAGAATACCAGGGGAGGGGAGTCAATACGAGGCATTCCGTAAACTTCCGAACACTGATGTCCGCTTTAAAATTACCGCCGATGCTGTCTCGATGCGGGCTTGAAGCCCAGGGAAGGCCTTCCCTGGGCGTGCCCGGCCGGACACAGGCACCTCTTTGCTCCGAGATGGTAGCCAATGCAAACTCGCGATCTATGCCGCGCGGCGGCTCCAGACGGGTGAGCCGGTCTCGAAAGGAATGGTGGCGGGATTTTCCTCGGATGAATCATCCCAGTACGCTAAATCGGCGGAACTGCTGTTGTCGCATCGTAACGTCCGCAACACCAAAGGCGCCGCGGCTTCCGTCCGCCGGCGGCGGAAGCGGAATCGATGAATCCAGTCCAGCAGGCCTGGCGTGAATCGCTTGACGCCCCAGAGGAGATGGGCCATTGGCGTCACCACCACGAGCCCCTCCGCGCGACGAATCGCGCGAATCGCTCGCGCGGCGACGCGCTCCGGCGAGGTGAACATCCACCCCGGAAAGCGCGGGACCGACTTGCCAGGAGCCGTCGCTGCCGACTGGAAAATACTCGTGCGGACCAGTCCAGGACAAAGCGCTGTGACACCCAGCCCGCGGCAGCCGTACTCGACGCGCAATGCTTCGGAGAAACCGACCAATGCAAACTTGCTCACGTGATACGCCGCCAGCCGCGGCGTCGCCACCAGCCCAGCGATGCTGCACACGTTGAGGATGTGGGCCTCCGGCCGAGCGAGCAAGGCAGGCAGTAATTCCCTCGTGAACTGGATGGGCGCATGCAGGTTCACCGCCAGGAGCCGCTCCCATTGTTCCTCGGTCATTTGCACCGTGGGCCCGTAAAACGCGATCCCCGCGTTGTTGACCAGAATGTCCAGTCCGCCCCAGGTTTCCAGCAGCGCCTCGACCGTCTGATGAACTTCCTCGGGTCGGCTTACGTCGCAAACACGAGCGTCGACGTGTACCCCCCGTCGACGGGCTTCGTCGGCGGTCTCGGCGAGCCGCGGTTGGTTGATATCGACCAGGAAGAGATTGGCCCCCTCATGGGCCAAGGCCAAGGCGATGGCGCGACCAATGCCCGAGGCGGCGCCGGTGACCAGGGCAAGTTTGCCGGCAATCCGCTTCATCGATGTCCCCCGGTTTGCGTACGCATTGCAACTGCTACTTCTTTAGCAATCGGCAAATCCGGAACGCCACTTGAGAAGGGGATCATACGCCGCCGAGGAGATGCGTAACTCGGCCATTCAACAGCAGCTAAAGCCAGCTGCCACACGACAGCACGAAGCTGCGCGCATATATGCTCCGGGCAGCGCGCCAGGGAACTTCGAAGAAAATACACCCCAGTGGGCTCGAACCACTAACCTTCGGTTCCGTAGACCGATGCTCTATCCAATTGAGCTAGGGGTGCTAGTGTGCTATCGCCAACGGCAGCTTAGCTTTGCGCGTGCTCGGCTGTCAATGGTGCAAACGACCATGCAGAGTACCGGACCGTCGGCCGGCAGTCTCGACCTCGCGTGCGTCGATACGGGTGCCAAATGCCATCGGCCAGTCGATTGCACGCCGCTCGCGCCGTGAAGAGAAGCCACTTCTCCCATTGAAGACCCAGGTCGCCTCGGGTGCGATCAATTGCACCATTGATTGGTCCGAGTTCTGGCGGACGCATGGTTCACGACGGCCATAATAAGGCGGGACCCGCTGTCTCGGCGCCGCGCCCGTTCGCGGGCACCGGTTGGCTATTTCAATCCCAGTTTGACCAACAACGAAACAAGCAGGTGGTCATCCAGATCCAGAGCGTCCGCAACCTTGCCGGCATCGACGAGAGTCTTCCTGGCCTTGAGCGTGTTCTCGTTGGCTAGGTGCGCCAAGTATTTGGCGACCGGGCCGTGGTTCAGCTCGAGGTGGCTGAGCCGTTTGACAATCCAGGTAGGAATTTTCGGAGATGGTGAAGTCAATTCTGTCGTCGCGGTGGCGGCCAAGGCCGACGCGATGGCCGAACCACCGGCGCTCGGCGCCGCCGTCAGCGGCGCGGTTGATTCGGCCGTTGCCGCTGTGGGGGCAAACGGTCCGGCAGCCGAGATGTTGATCATCTGCAAGCCGGTCTTGTTGCTCGTCCCGTGAGTCTGGGCGACTGTTATATCGGCGGAACTGACCTTGCCGTCCTTGTCGAAGTCGAACACGTTGGTAATGGGAATGTTCACGGCCAGGCTCGCCCCGTGGGATTGGACGCCTGCTAAATCTTGAGAATCGACCTTGGCGACGGCCGCTGAATCGCCCAGCCCCGAATCTCCCACGGCGCTGCCGAAGAAGAAAACATCGGGCACGGTCAAGCCCGTGTTGGCGTTGGCCGTCACGCTCACTTCCAGCCATCCCTGCCGAATGGCGCCATCGGCCCAGATCAACTCGACACGGTCTGAACCGTCGGAGCCCGCGCCGGAACGGACCGTGACGGTGGTGGGCAGGGGAGCGGAGGCCCAACTGGCGGGCGAGTTATCGTTGCCGACCTTGAAAGTGAAATCGTTGGCCGTCACATCTGGATGCGTTCCAACAATGTCGATCATGACGCCGTTGATGCCCCTTGAGTAGCTCGATACCGCCTTAAACGTCGCCGCGCCAGATCCTGGCAGATATGCCGTCTTGTCGATTGCAATGGCATTGTCATCACTGAAGCCGGGGAAATTGGCACTGGTCACGTCGAATCGTGGCGAATTGTGGAAGAAGAGTTGACGACCGATGACGGCGCCACTCTCGCCGACATTTGCCGAACTATTCGCGGCGCCACTGCTGCCATCCGCGTCGCCAATCGTTACCTGGATCGGGTAAATACCTGCGCTCCCATAGGTGTGGGTACCGGCCACGGTAAAAACGCCGTTGCTCACGGAAATCGCGCCCGCGGTCGTGTTGCCGTCGCCCCAAGCAATACTGGCCGTGGCACCAGTGCCGGCGCTCGGACCGATGTCCGTGAAAGTCGCGACGGGGCGGCTGAAAGAGTGGCCCTTGACCGTGACCACGTTGATTCCATTGGCCGTGATGGCCTGGCGGACGGTCGCGGTACTCGAGGCGGTCGCCTTGCTGCCATCGACATCGTTGATCGTGACGTTGAGGGGGAAAGAGCCCGATGCGGCGTAGGTGTTGGTGGCACTTACCATGAAACCGCCATTGGCGGCGGAAATCACGCCCGCCGTCGTGTGGCCGTCCCCCCATGCGACCGTGGCGGAATAATCTCCCACACTGTCCCCCGGAACGAGGTCGGTGAAGGTCGCCACTTGTCCGTCGAACGCGAAACCGGCGACGGCGCTGATATCAATTCCACTGGCACTCAGGGCATCGCGAACATTCGCCGTGGCTGTCACGGTCGCGCTGTTGTCATCGGTGTCGTTAATCGTCACGCTAATCGAGTACAAACCCGATGCGACGTAGGTCTTCGTGCCGGTCACGGTGAGCACGCCATTGGAAAGAGAAAGTATTCCCGCTGACGTATGGCCATCGCCCCAGGCAATCGTGGCGGTAATTCCATTCGTTGGGGCGTTCTGATCGTCGTCCGTAAAGGTTGCCACGGCGCCGCTGAACTCAAATCCCGTGAACGGGCTGACACTGATTCCGAGCGCGCTAATCGGATTGCGGACGGCGGCTGTACTCGTGACCGTGACACTACTGCCGTCCACATCGTCAACAGTCACGCTGATCGGGTAGCGCCCTGAACCGGTATAGGTATTGTCGCCACTCACAACGTACACACCGTCGACGAGTGAAACTACCCCTTCGGATATGTTGCCGTCGCCCCAGTTGATCGTCGCCGCGTAGTCTGCCGCGGTGCCTGGCTCGGCATCCGTGAAGCCGGCCACCGCCCTGTTGCTGAAAGGTAGTCCCTTGGTTGCGGCGACGTCGATTCCCCCTGCGCTCAGCGCGCTATGGACGGTCGCCGTGCTGCCCACGGCGGCGCTGCTGCCGTCGACGTTGTCAATCGTCACACTTATCGAGTAGGAGCCTTCATCGGCATAGGTGTTCGTGCCGCTCACCGTCAAGCGTCCATTTGCGATCGAGATCACGCCCGAAGACGCGTGGCTGTCGCCCCAGGTAATGGTCGCCGAATAGTCACTAACAAGGGCGCTTGGGTTGCCAACCAGGAAGCTGGCCACCGGGCCGCTGAACACATCCCGCTCCGTCGCGCTGACATCAATCCCGTGCAGCCCCTTGCCGTTGAGAAACAACTGTTGGATCTGGGCTGGGGTCAGCGCTCGGTTGAAGATGGCTTCATTGACCATACCGCCGTTGAACGGCGACGCCCCCGACAGTCCGTTGAGGGTGCCTGAGCGTCCCCCGATAAACAAATCATGTGCTGCATCGGTCGGATATGCGCCGTTGGCCCCCGTCAACGTGTCGGCCGAATACGCCATCACGCTGCCAGCCGAAACGGGTGTCACATAAAACACGACCGGATTGCCGGGGCCGGAACCGACTGCGGCCACATGAAACCACTGACCATTCGTGATAGCAACGCCCGGAGCTGAACCGGTGAACCGCACCGGTCCATTGGTCCCGCCGGAGATCGCTAATGCCAACGACCCGTCTTGTCGGCGCAGCAGGGTGAATCCGGGATTGCTGTTCAAGGCCTCGGAGGTGTCGAAAAGCGTCATGTACCCGCCGGTCTCGGCGCCGACGCTGACGAAGGTCGAGATGGTAAACACTCCGGTGTTTTGCACAAAATCGAAATTGTGCGCGAACGTGCCGCTCGAGGCACGGACCTGCAGTTCCGACCCATTCGATGCGTTCGGTGCGGCCACTAACGTCCAGTAGGGCCCAATCACCGTGTCGCTGGCATACTTGATGCTGCGCAATGGCCGGTCCGCGGAAACCTGAAAACCATTGCTCGACGCGTCGACCATGCTGCGCGTAGGCATGTCGACAAACGGCGTCAGTGGCAGCGGATTCGTGAAGTTGCCAAAATCGCTAAAGTACTTACTGGGATCATAAGGCGGCAACCAAAACTGCAAGCCTGGAATCGAGGTTGGCGCATTGCTCGGATAAGTGGGTGGCGCCGGCGGCGTAGGGCTGACAAAGTTGTCTGGCAAGAAAGCCGCTGGCGCGAGTACGGCCCGAGTGATGCGCACCGTATCGACGTCGAATGCCAGTTGACTCGATAATGCCTGGGTGTTATAGGCGCCCAGTGTCACAGGATCGTTGGACACGAGACTCTTCGTCGTGGTGTCGGCGACAAGAGTCGCTGCTTCGACCCCGTCGACGTAGAGTCTCAACCGATGATCCTCAGGAAAAAAGCTGGTCGCATCCCTCACCGCCGCGATATGGTGCCAATTGCCGTCATTGATTGGAGCACTGCTGACGATCGTGGGATTGTGCAGGATCGTGTCGTTCAGAGAGAACTGGAGCTTGCCGCCCACGATCTGCAACGTCCAATTGGCAAGGGAAGGGTTGGTACCGATAATCACGCCGGAACTGTCCGTGGTTTTGAGCACGACTTCGGCGGTCAAACTGTCGAACTCGCCCAATTGCAATGCGTAATCAGCGCCTTGCGTGAGCACCACTTCGTCGGCGTTGTTCGTCAGTTCCAACGCGCTATCGCTCCCGGACCCGGCAACATACACCGGAGCCGGAATGGTCCCGGTCGCCAACGGCCAGGCCGGAGACGACCAGGTCCCGTAGTCCTGGATCGAGGGGCCGCTGTTGTTCGCGGGAGTTCCAGGCGGCTGTTCGTTGAAGTACCAGGAGAATTGGTAAGGATCGCTGTCTTGCAACCAGCGCAAATTGATACGGGCCAGCCCAATCTGGTAAAATGAAGTGATGCCGATCCCGCTGCTATCGCCACCGCTGATAAGCGAGCCCCCGACGTTGCCGCGAGCAAACTCCAGCAAGATCGTGTCGGGGCCCACGATCGTCATGTCCGAGTATCCCGAAGGCCCGAAATAGATGACTTTGCCTTTCACCCAAGTTTGGGCGTTGGTGTAGCTAATCCACATCGTTAACTCGACGCGCGCCCGATTGTCGTTACTCGGCGAGGCGAACAACAGCACGTTGTTGTCCAGACGCACCAAACTGCCTTCCACCGCCGAACTGGCGATGGTGGAAAGACTCATCGTGGTCCAAGTGATTCCACCATTGTAACTGAGCGATTCGCCGCGCAGATGGATATCGGTGGACTGGACACGGCTGCTCATGTACACGATGCCATTGGGCAGCTCGACCAGCGCGGACTCATTGGAATTGTCGTTGGCCGAACCCGAACCGTCGGCGTTCCCCACGAGTCCGCCGCCCAGGTGCCAGGTTTGACCGTGGTCGTCGGAGTAGATCACGTTGGCCCAAGACGTGCCCGTTTTGTCGGTCGTTTCTCGATGATAGGCCGCCACCAGGAGCCGGCCGGCGGCCACCCCGTGCTGCAATTGGATCCCGTGCGCCGGCGCGGTGGCATAAAAGCTCCAAGGCGTGTCGGAATATTCGCCGGGTGGCCCGGGATTGCCGGCCGCGGTCACCTTGACGCTACTCGTGATATCGGTCGGACTGTTCCAGGTCAGTCCGTCATCGGTGCTGCTGGTCACGAACACGTCGCTGCTGTTCCGCGTGAACAACACAAAAATCTGGCCCGTTGTTTGATCCACGACCGGGGCCTGATTGCTGACGATTGTGCCCGAGAGTGGCGCGACACTATAGACCGTCGTCAGGGGCGACCACGTAATGCCGCCGTCGGTGCTGCGCCGCACCACCAGCGCATAGGCCGTATCGTCCATGGTGGTCGCGCGACCCTCGGCGAACGCCAAAATCGACCCAGCAGTGGTCGTAATCATCGTGGGAATGTTGAAGACCGGATAGCCACCCTGACCCCAATCAAATAGACCGACGGGCGGACGGTTGGTCGGCGT
>JACQFF010000149.1 GCA_016200205.1 Planctomycetia bacterium | reverse complement strand
TCTTTGGGCCACTTCGATGGCCTCGTCCAGGCTGAAATGAGTCGGATGCGGCTTCGGCCGCAAGGAGTCGAGCAACAGCACGTCGAGCCCTTGCAAAAGCGGCCAGCTTTCCGGCGGGATTCCATTGGTGTCGGTGCAATAGGCAATCTTGCCGACCCGAAATCCGAGGACGCGAAATTTGCCGTGCGCCAATCGAACTGGAATCATCCGCTGCGCGAGCACCTCGAATGGCTCGGTTGTGATTCGCTCGAATACGATCTGCGGCACGCCGCCGCCGTAGTGCTGCGCATCGTGGGCGAATGCGTAATCAAAGGACTTGCGAATTCTGGCTTCGACCTGGTCCTCACAGTAGACCGGCATCGGGTGGCCCAAGTAATAGGGGAACAACCGCAGGTCATCGAGCCCAAAAATATGGTCGGCGTGATCGTGCGTGAAGAGCGTGGCATGCACCAGACCGATCTTCTCCCGCAGCAGTTGCGTTCGCAGATCCGGGGGCGTATCGATCAGCAGATTTCCGCCGGGCAAGCCCAAAACTAATCCGCACCGCAGCCGGTTGTTGCGCGGATCGGTGCTGGCGCAAGTGGGACATCCACAGCCAATGACCGGCACGCCGATGGAAGTGCCAGTGCCCAGCAATACCATCTGGCCCCGTATGTCGGAAGTGACGGGAACTTTGCTCAAGACTGATAGTTAGGTGTGAAGGTAGTTAGCTGCGCAGGTCTGGGGGATTGCCTGAGTTGCGGGCCAGGCAGCCGGAGCCTGTTGCGCAAGCTGCCAATTCTGTGCCCCAATGCACGAATTCCAACTGTTTGGCACTCTGCCGCGGTATGAACAACCGTTCTTGACCCTTCGTAGTAATCGTTATAAATTATGGTGCTTGCGAATGTTGCGCCTTTTGAGTTTCGCCCGCTCGTAACGGATCGCGGCACTGCGCGTCTCCAGAGCAAGCCCTTTCCTTCGAACTCGCTGACAAACTGGTTCTATCGGCTATGGAACTGTTGGAACGTATTTGGGAAATCATCGGCGGTTTCTTCGCCGCCTTGGGGACGGGGTTCGAACGTGCGATCACCTCGCTGTTCGGCTCGTCCAATGCCAGGTATATCAAGAAGTTACAGCCCAAGGTCGATGCGATCAACGCCCTGGAACCAAAATTCCGGTCCATGAGCGATGAAGAATTGAAAGGCCAGACCGCGCTATTTCGCAAGCGGCTGGCCGGAGGCGAAACGCTCGACGATCTACTGGTCGAGGCGTTTGCCGCCTGCCGCGAGGCCGGTCGCCGTTTTTTGGGCATGCGGCACTATGACGTCCAGCTCATCGGCGGCATGATTCTGCACGGCGGCAACATAGCGGAAATGGTCACAGGCGAAGGTAAAACCTTGGTGGCCACGCTCCCGGCTTATCTGAATGCCTTGGCCGGCAAGGGAGTGCATGTCGTGACGGTCAACGACTACCTGGCCCGTCGCGATATGGAATGGATGGGGCCGGCATACATTGGGTTGGGGCTGACGGTCGGCAATATTCAAAGCGGCATGGAGTCGGCCGAGCGGCAAAAGTCGTACGCCTGCGACATCACGTATGGCACCAACAACGAATTCGGCTTCGACTACCTTCGCGACAACATGCGGCCTGCCGCCCGCGATGACGACGACCACTATCCCAAACACATGCAGCAGGCCCAAGGTCCGCTGTCGTTCGCGATCATCGACGAAGTCGACAACATTTTGATCGACGAAGCCCGCACTCCACTGATCATTGCCGGCCCGGCCCACGACGACGTCACTCGTTACGGCAAAGCCGACAAGATTGCCCGCCAACTGCAAAAAGACCTGCATTTCGAGGTCAAAGAGAAGGAACATTCGGTCCACCTGACCGACGAGGGCGTGCGGGCCGCCGAAAAACTGGCGGGCGTGGAGACCTTCTACACTTCCGGGAACATGGAATGGCCGCATCTGATTGACAATGGGCTCAAGGCCCACCACCTCTACAAGCGCGACGTGAACTACGTGGTGATGGATGACGAAATCATCATCGTCGACGAGTTTACCGGCCGTTTGATGCCCGGCCGCAATTGGAGCGACGGTTTGCACCAGGCTTGCGAGGCCAAAGAGGGAGTGCGGGTCAAGGAAGAGAACCAGACGTTGGCCACGATCACGCTGCAGAATTTTTTCAAGCTGTACGAAAAGATTTGCGGCATGACCGGCACCGCCATGACCGAGGCCTCGGAGTTCTGGAAGATCTACAAGCTCGACGTGATTACCGTGCCCACGAACCGGCCGCTCAGGCGGACGAACTATCCCGACGTGATTTACCGCACCGAGCGCGAGAAGTTCAACGCCATCGCCGAAGAGATCGAACATTTGCATCGCTGGGACGTCGTCGAGTTGAGCGACCAAACCGATCGCGTGGGCACGATCGTCAAGGAGGATGACAATGCGCTCGATATGCAATTGCGCGAAAACAAGCAGCGGGAGACCATTGATCGCTCGAAGATCGTGCGAATCGAGAGGCGTGGCCGGCCGGTGCTGGTAGGCACGGTCTCGATCGAAAAAAGTGAGCGGCTTTCATCGATGCTCGACAAGCGGGGCATCAAACACGAGGTGCTCAACGCCAAGCACCACAAACGCGAGGCCGAGATCGTGGCCCAAGCCGGCCGCAAGGATGCCGTGACCATCGCCACTAACATGGCCGGCCGCGGTACCGACATCATCCTCGGCGGCAATCCCGAAACGATGGCTTGGGCGCTTCTGCAGGACAAATACGCCACGCGGCTCGACGTTCCGCCGGAAGAGTGGACCGCGCTGGTGAAAGAGATCGAAGAGCGCGAAAAGATGAAGGCCGAAGGGGAGGAAGTCCGCTCGCTCAGCGGCTTGCACATCATCGGCACCGAGCGGCACGAGGCGCGGCGCATCGACCTGCAGTTGCGGGGCCGTTGCGGTCGCCAGGGAGACCCCGGCAGCAGCCGGTTCTTCTTGTCGTTGGAAGATGACCTGATGCGCATCTTTGCCGGTGAGTGGGTCAAGAATATTCTCACCCGCCTTGGCATGCAGGAAGGCGAAGCCATCGAAAGTCGACTGGTGACGCGTCGCGTCGAGGGAGCCCAAAAGAAGGTCGAAGAACGCAACTTCGAAATCCGCAAGAATTTGCTCGAATACGACGAAGTGATGGACGAGCAGCGCAAGCGAGTCTATGGCTATCGACAACGAATTCTCGACGGCGCGAACTGCAAGCAGTTGATCTTGGACATGATCAACACTCAAATCGACCAGCACCTCGACGAATTCCTGAACAAGGATTATGGAACCGATACCTTCGCCGAGTGGGTCAGCGGTCAGATGTCGGTCGAATTGGAAGCGCGGGACTTCCGCAACCTCGATTTCGCGTCCGCTTCTCGGCTGGCCAAGGACGAAGCGGCCCGCATGGCCGAAAGCCAGGTGATTGACGCCATCGAGGAGAATCTGCCCGAGGATGAAGATCCCCAGGAGTGGAATTGGGAAGCCCTGGCAAAGATGCTCAACACGCGTTGGAAGCTTAATATTCGCGATCGCGAACTGCGGAAGATCGAGCGCGGCGCGATTGCCGAGATGGTGATCGAAAAAGCCCGCGACGCCATCGAGGCGGCGGATCTGAGCGAGGGTGCGCCGTACCTCGCCGAAGATTACGGGCTGCGCACGGCTTGTGCCTGGGTGCAGCACAAATTTGGCCTCACGCTCGAACCGGCCGCGGTAGGGGGGTTGGAGGCCGAGGGTTTCAAACGGCTCGTTCGCGAAAAGGCGACTCAGGCGTATGACCAGCGCGAGACCGAGTATCCGGTCATGGCCGGGCTTTACCACTTCACGACCCAGGATGCCAACGGCCAGAAGCGGGTCGACCGGGACAAGCTCGTGGCTTGGGCTCGCGAACGGTTTGACGTCGACTTGAACATCGAGGATTTGAAGAATCGCCAGCGCGATGAAATTCGCGACCTGCTCGTCGAACACAGCCGCTCGCTGCAAAAGCGGGCATGCGCGGCGATTGCCGAGGCACATCGCCAGGTCGAAAAACTGTTCAACATGTGCGGCCCTGGCGAAACCGCCGCAATTGCCAGCGGCGGCAACGGAGTCCTCAGGTCGATTGCCGATTGGACGCGGCAGAGCCTGCGAATCGATGTGCCGCTCGAAACATTGGAGCGGCTCAATCGCGAGCAGCTCGAGCGGCGGTTGGAAATGGCCGTGGAGGATTACTATCGGCCCGAAATGCGCCGCATGGAGCGGTCGCTCGTGCTGCAAATCTTGGACACCGCCTGGAAGGATCACCTGTTGGCGATGGACCATCTCCGTTCGAGCGTCGGGTTGCGCGGTTACGCCCAAGTCGATCCGAAAGTGGAATACAAGCGCGAAGGCATGCGGACGTTCGAACTGATGTGGGCTTCGGTGGCCGAGCGCGTGACCGATCTGATCTTTCGCGTGGAACAACTCGACGAGGCTGCTGGATCCCCCTGGATCGAAAGCGAAGCGATTCACGAGGAAGCGTCCACCGCCTCGGATATCGCCGAACAGCAGCAGTCGGCAATCGCCGGCAGCCAGGCGGATCGCAAGCTGGAGCCGATTCGCAACCGTGCCCAGCGCGTGGGGCGCAACGATCCATGCCCCTGCGGCAGCGGAAAGAAGTTCAAAAACTGTTGCATGCGAAAATGAGACACCCAGAGGGGTGCCCAAGAGCGGCCTGACAGAACCGATTGGGCAACGCGACGCCAAGCCGCAAGCGGCGGTGAGACGCCGCTGACGAGGGCCGCAGTTGAGTTGTGTCCGTTGGTTCTAAAAAGCCATTGATGGCTTAGCAATTTGACCTGGAACGAGCCAAAACAGCGGCCGGGAAAGGAGTCCTTGCCATGCCCTATCTGCTGAACCTGCTGTACGCGGTTCTCTTGATACTGTGTTCGCCCTGGCTGTTGGCAGGCGCCTTTCGCAAGGGAAAATACCGCGACGGCCTGGGGGCCAAGCTGCTTGGCCTGGTGCCCTTGCGCGATTCCACCGCCACGTGCACCTGGGTGCACGCGGTGAGCATGGGCGAAGTCAGCCTGATCGCTCCGCTGGTCGAGGAGCTCAAAGGGCGCCATCCGAACTGGGAAATCGTGATTTCGACCACCACCGTAACCGGCTACGCGCTGGCCAAATCGCGCTATTCCCAACACGCGGTGTTTTATTGTCCTTTGGATTTCAGTTGGGCCGTGCGAAGGGCCGTCGCGCGGATTCGGCCGCAGATCTTGATCCTGGCAGAGCTAGAGCTGTGGCCCAATCTGATCGCCGCCGCGCGCATGGCTGGGGCAAAGGTAGCCGTGGTCAACGGCCGGCTGAGCGATCGCAGTTTCCACGGTTACCGCCGCTTCCGCCCGCTCGTCAGGCGGCTGCTAGGTCAGATCGATCTGATTGCCGCGCAAAACCCCCTCTATGCCGATCGCTTTTTGGAGA
The DNA here is from genome assembly GCA_016200205.1 of Planctomycetia bacterium. Taxonomy (GTDB): domain Bacteria; phylum Planctomycetota; class Planctomycetia; order Pirellulales; family PALSA-1355; genus PALSA-1355. Next base: position 27,297 of record JACQFF010000149.1, on the reverse strand, counting down.
TCGGGGCTCAAAATGACGCGGTGTATGTGACCGGCTCGCTCAAATTCGACGGGGCCCAGACCGATCGCGACAATCCCGCGACCACGCGCCTCCGTTCGTTGGCCGGATTCCAGTCGCGCGACACCATCTTTTTAGCCGGCAGCACGCAACACCCCGAGGAGCAACTGGCGCTTGCCGCCTTCCGGCAATTGGCGCCCGCTCACCCCGAGTTGCGGCTGGTGATCGTGCCACGCCATCCCGACCGTTTTGGCGAAGTGGCCGAAATCCTAGCCGCTAGCAACCTGGCGTGGCAGCGGCGGAGCGGCTTGCAAATCGACGGGCCAAATCCGCGTGCACGTGTGCTGCTGGTCGATCAAGTTGGTGAATTGGGGGCCTGGTGGGGGACCGCCGGAATCGCTTACGTCGGCGGCAGCATGGGCAAGCGCAACGGACAGAACATGATCGAACCGGCGGCGTACGGCGCCGCCGTGGCTTTCGGTCCGATGACTCGCAATTTCCGCGATGTTGTGGCAGCCTTGTTGAACGCCGGGGCTGGCGTCGTCGTGCACGACGGAGCGGAGCTAGCGGCCTTCGTCCGCCGCTGCCTGGACGAGCCCGCATTCGCCGCTGATTTAGGAAACCGGGCGCGACGAGTCGTGGCCTCTCAACTCGGCGCCACGCGCCGCACGGCCGATTTGCTCGACGCACTTGTCGCCAACGCTTCCAACTCGCAGTCCCGCCGCGCCGCCTAGGAAATTGCTCTCCGGTCCTTGACGCCTGCGGCGTCAAACAAGTCAGCCCATGGGCAACGCCCTGGGTCACTATTGTGCGCACCCGCTGGTAGCTATAATGCTTCTTAACTTGTTTTTTCGATAGTTCCCGCTTTTTCGTAGGAGATTGCCACGTGGCGAAAGGCAAATACTTGTTCACGAGCGAATCGGTGAGCATGGGCCATCCGGATAAATTGGCCGATCAAATTTCTGACGGCGTGCTGGATTCGCTGCTGCAACAAGACCCTTACAGCCGCGTGGCTTGCGAAACGCTGGTGACGACAGGCGTTGCCATCGTGGCTGGCGAAATCACGACCAAGGCTGTCGTCGATTACGCCTCCGAAGTCCGCAATGTGATCCGCGAGGTCGGCTACACCGACGACGAAATGGGCATTAACGCCGACACCTGCGCGGTAATGATCTCGATCGACAAGCAGAGCCCCGACATTGCGCAGGGAGTGAACGAAGACAACAAGACTGGCAAAGACATCGGTGCCGGCGACCAGGGTCTGATGTTCGGCTATGCCTGCAATGACACGCCCGAATTGATGCCGCTGCCGATTGCGCTGGCGCACCGGATTCTGAACCGCCTCGCGGTGGCCCGACAAAAAAGAGAAGTAGGCTGGCTGCGGCCCGACAGCAAAAGCCAGGTGACGATCGAATATGAAGGACAGCGGCCGGTGCGGATCGATACCGTCGTGGTTTCCACTCAGCACGGCCCCGACGTATCGAACGCCGACATCCGCAATTTCGTCATTAACCAGATCATCAAACCGAACTTGCCGGAGGATCTGATCAACGGCGAAATCAAATACCATATCAATCCGACGGGCCGGTTCGTGGTCGGTGGACCCCACGGCGATTGTGGGCTGACGGGGCGAAAAATCATCGTCGACACCTACGGCGGCTGGGGCCGCCACGGTGGTGGCGCGTTCAGCGGCAAAGATCCCACCAAGGTCGACCGCAGCGCGGCCTACATGGCTCGCCACGTGGCCAAGAACATCGTGGCCTCACGGCTCGCGGACCGTTGCGAAGTGCAATTAGCCTATGCCATCGGCGTCAGCGAACCGGTAAGCGTGCACGTCGACACGGCCGGCACGGGCCGCATCGATGACGAGCGGATTTGCGAGTTGGCCAAGGAATTGTTCCCCCTCACTCCCGGCGCCATCATCAAGTATCTCGACTTGCGGCGCCCGATTTTCCGCAAGACGGCCGCCGGTGGGCACTTTGGCCGCAGCGATCCGGACTTCACTTGGGAGAGCACGCATCGCGCCAAAGAACTGTCCCAAGCCGCCGCCGGCGCTGTCGCCAGCCGGGCGTGACGAGTTCGAATCCTGTGTGGGCGCGGACAGGTCCTTCGATGGCCATCGTGGGAAATAGCATGGGTGCTCAAGCCACAGTGTGCCGGGTCGACTTTCCGCGGGCCGATTGCAGAACCTGGCCCAAACTGGCCCGCACCCTGGCCAACTCGTTGCTTGCCATGTTGGCGCTGGCCGGATTGTTGATCTGCGTTCGTCGAGCGAGCGGCGCGCTAGTCGATCCTCTGCCCGCGCCGGTGCGTGTGGCCGTGGGCGGACTGCTGGCGCTGGCGGGGATTGCCGTGCGCGCCGCTCTTCCCACGGCGAACTTGCGCGGCAGTCGCACGGCGCTTTACTTGAACTGGGCTTTGCCGTCTGTCGTTCTGTTCTTGTGGGCCGCCGGTCTGTCTCTGCAGGGAGCTTCGGCCAGCGGACTGGTCGGCCTCTGCGGGTTGCTGTTGGCGGAAGAAGGCTGGAGTTGGGGACGACTGCGGAAAAATGTGGCCGCGCCGACAGAATCGAGCAGCATGGCCATTCATCCCAACCTGACTGTGCTTGAATCCGCTCGATCGCCGATTCGCACGGCCGTGCTCGGCGAGTCTGCCGAGGAACTGGACGCCATATCGCAGCAAGTCATGCGTCGCCGGCAGAGCGACGGCAGCGAGGCGATTGAGGGCTGGGTTCGCGCCGAGTTCTCGCCCGGCCAGCGCCACGCGGCGGCGCACCTCGCGATTTGCCCGCCGCTGGATCGCGTGCCCGAATGTTTCGCCGAGCAGATGGATGGCCCGGCAGCGCACATCAAAATCGCCCAAGTGTTGCCTTATGGCGTTCGCTTCGAAATCAAGCTTGATAAGCCGGCCGAGCAAGCGAGCAGCGTGATCGTCGAATTTTCGATTCACGACCGGGCGGCTGCCGAGTAGCAAGTCGACTTCACGGTGCCACGGTGGCCTGCAGGACGTTGCCCATTGCTTCGACCACGCGGGGCGTCGGCAAATTGATGCGGCCATTCAGTAGCAATACAAAATTCTCGGCCAGGATCTCTTCGGGATGAATGATGTACGACGTGTTGCGGCCGATCTGTTCGTAAAAACCCGGTTACGGGAGCGTCGGGGTTGGTGATTCTTTTGGCTCGAAGCGGCTCGGGTAATTGCACTTCGTTGCAGGATCGAAAGCCGATGATCGCGTACAGCTTCTCGCGTAGCTCGGGATTTTGGCTGCTCAGGTTATGAAATACTTCGTGCGGCAGGATTTTTTCCAGATGTTCCCTGGGCCCGTCGATCATGTTTTGCGGCAACACGATCGCCTGGCCTCGGCAATACGCGGCGCCCCCCTCTTCGCGGCCGGTGGTTTTCACCAGCAACACCACCGACGGCAGCTTCAGTTTCCACGGCCGCAGCTTCGCCTCGAGCGCCGCGATGAGCGGAGACAGTTTGCGAATGTCATTTTCTTCCCACGGCAATACGTGCTGCGGAAGGAAAGCCAAAAACTCCGGTTCGGAAACGTCACGATCGGTTTTGAGCCGGACTTGCCGGTCGAAGGGGCTCATTTGGCCAAGGTAATCGTCGCGCCGCGTCAGGGCTAAGACTCCTTGCCTCGCGTCGGCGAAGCGAACGACGGTGTCCTCGCTCAGCGGGAGATCGTTTGCAATTCCCGCCGCGCCGAGGAATACAAGATGACCACAAAGGCACAACGAACACGAAGGTATGACAAGCAGAATGGATTTGATTTGATCGCCAATGACCCCGAGCCTCCTATTCATTCTCTTTGTGTCCTTTGGTGCGGTTGTGGTATCTGAATTTCATTCATTTGATGCCTTGAAGCACGGCCCACATCTGCTCGTGCCACGGCGCGTCGACGCCGCGGAAGCCGCATTCGCAAAAATAGCCGAGCTGGGCCTCGATGGTTTCGTGACAATCATCGCCGCTCGACCGAGGTTGCTCGAAGTGGTCCACGTTGCGCTCGATCCATTTTTCCAGCATCGGTCGCATGGCGTCGTCGACCAGGCCTGCCGCGACGGTTTTTCGCATGTGGGCGGCCCAGGTTTCGAGCGCGGCCAGGTATTGCCGATCGTCGCCGGCGCGAATCTCGTCGCCGTTGAGCAGTAAGCCGAGCGGCTCCAATACGTCGTAGCAGCGCTGATAGAGTTGTTGTTTCTCGCGTGAATCGAGATGGTGGATGGCCGACATGCTCGTGATCACCTCGGGCGAATGGGGTAGCCCCGATGTCCAATCGTCTTGCAAGCGCGCGACCTGGCAGGTGCCGCGCCCGTTGAAGCGCGTCATTCGCGCCGCGGCGATTTCCAAAAAGGGTTCCGACTGATCCACCACGATGGCGGTGGCTCGCGAAAATCGCTCCAAGAACTTTTCCGCCAACCGTCCCGACCCGCCCCCCAAATCGACCAGCAGAAAGTCAGCGTCGGCGGGCCGGGCGATTTGCGCCAGAATTGCGTCCTGGATCGCGACGTAATGGGGATGGATATGTTCGGCCGCCGCGTCGTACCCCCTTGCGTGATTGGCGACGTTCCAGCGATAAGTCTGGCTCATGGGAAGGTTCCTCGTTTAAAGAGTCCGCCATGCCGGCAGCAAGGCAAAGTTTTGGCCCGGGCGTCGATTTTCATCCAAGTATAGGGCGGGCTGCGTGCCGGGACTACCGCCAGGAGGCCCTGTGCGAATCGGCATTCGGCGTAATAATGGAGAGCCGCACGCCTTGCGCGGTTCGCCCCAATTTTATCTCGACCGGAGAGATGAGTTTTATGGCCCGCTGGCCACGCCACGTTTGGACTTCGATCGTTACCTATCTGACGATTTTTGGCTTGTTTCCCTTGCTCTGTTTTCTGGCTTGGGCGTGGGTTCGCGGTCTGATTTGACCGGGGCAATCGCATCGGACGGGAGGCTCAAGAATTGGACAGGACGAAAAAAGAAGAGCTGTGCTCGCGACTGGCGGCCGTCGGCCAAGAGCACGTGCTGGCTTTTTGGGATGAATTACAACCTCCGATGCGGCAACGATTGGCAGGGCAAATCATGAACCTCGACCTTGCGCAAATCGGCGCTTTGTTCCAGGCTGCCACCGCGCCTGAGAATTGGGCTGACCTGGCCCGCCGCGCGATGGCGCCGACCGCCTTTCGTTTGCACGATAAACAAAGGGCGTTCTCGGCAGAGCAGGCAAATGATCGAGGCCAGGCGGGGCTTGAGTCCGGCCGGGTCGGCGTGATCCTGGTCGCCGGAGGGCAGGGGACCCGGCTCGGAGTCGATCATCCCAAGGGCATGTTCTCCATCGGGCCGGTCTCGGGAGCCTCGCTGTTCCAAATTCTGCTGGAAAAGATCGTGGCCCGCGCCCGCTCCTGCGGCATGCGCATTCCCCTGTACCTGATGACCAGCCCTGCCACGCATGACGAGACGGTCGCGTACTTGCGGGCCAACGAAAACTTTGGCTTGGCCCAAGACGATCTCAAGATTTTTTGCCAGGGCACGATGCCGGCGGTCGATGCACAAACCGGGCGGCTGCTGTTGGCCGAAAAAGATCAACTTGCCTTGAGTCCCGACGGCCACGGCGGCATGCTGCAAGCCCTGGCGGCGCACGGTTGCTTGAGCGACATTCACCAGCGTGGGCTGCGGCATCTGTTCTATTGTCAAATCGACAACCCACTTGTGGAAATGTGCGACCCCGTGTTTCTGGGCTTTCATTTGCTCTCGAATTCGGAGCTGTCGACGCAAGTGGTCGCTAAGCGCACGTTGCGGGACAAAGTGGGCAACGTCGTTTCGATCGACGGCAAGTTACGGATCATCGAGTACAGCGATCTGAACCTCTTGTCCGACGAAATCGTCGAGCGCCGCGCGCCCGACGGAAGCCCCATTTTTTGGGCCGGGAATACGGCCATTCATGTGTTCGAAGCGGCCTTCTTGGAGCGGATGGCGCACATCGGCACGGCGCTTCCCTTCCACGTGGCGAAAAAAGCGGTGAGCTATCTGGATCGCGCGGGCGAGCTGGTCGAGCCGCAGCGGCCGAACGCCATTAAATTTGAGCGATTTATTTTCGATCTGTTGCCGATAGCCCGCCAGGCGATTGTGGTTGAGGTTGACGAATCGCAAGCGTTTGCCCCGGTAAAAAATGCTCCAGGCGACCCGCGCGACACGCCCGAGAGCGTGCAAGCTCAAATGATTGCCTTGCACACCAGTTGGCTGCGGGCGGCTGGATGCGAAGTGGCCCCGGGGACGGCGGTCGAGATTGGTCCGCTGTTTGCCCAAAGTGCCCAGGAGGTAGCCGAGCGAGTCCGGCCGGGACTGGTGGTGACTCAGCCGCGGTTTTTCTGCTAGCCTATTCGCCCTGACGAACACCCCGATAAAGTTCCGGCAAGGGCGCGACAGCGGGATAAAAACGATGCTTCATGCAGTCATCATGGCGGGCGGATCCGGGACGCGGTTTTGGCCCGAAAGCCGCGGCGCGCGGCCAAAGCAATTACTCCGTTTATTCGGCGAGCGGTCGATGATCCAGGCTAGCGTCGATCGACTCGGCACGTTGGTGCCGTCCGAGCGCGTTCTGGTGGTGACCAATGCGCAACTGGTGGATGAGGTCTGGAATCAATTGCCGACGTTGCCGTCGCGGTCGATTATCGGCGAGCCTTGTCGGCGCGACACGGCACCGTGTATCGGATTGGCCGCGCTCGAAATCGTGCGCGACGATCCGGAGGGCGTTATGGTTATCATGCCGTCGGACCACGTGATCTCGCCCGACGGCGCGTTTCAAGAGGCAATCGCCACCGCGGCCGATTTGATCGTTCATTCGCCCGAGCGGATCGTCACGTTCGGAATTCGGCCCACGTATCCGGCCGAATCGTTCGGTTATATTGAACGCGGCAAAGCGGTTGGCCCACCCGGTCATTTTCCGGTCTATCACGTGAGCCAGTTTCGCGAAAAGCCCAAGGCTGAGATCGCGCGGCAATATCTGGTGGCCGGCACGTTTTACTGGAACTCGGGCATTTTCGTGTGGAAAGCCGCCACGATTTTGAAAGCTCTCGAAGAGCGGCAACCCGAGATGCTGGCGCATCTGACGACGATTGCCGCGGCGGCCGACAGCGCGCAATATGCGGAGGTATTCAGGCGCGAATTCTCGGCGATCAAGGGTGTATCGATCGACTATGCCGTGATGGAGCACGCTCGCGAAGTAGTGGTGATCGAGGCCCCCTTTGCTTGGGATGATGTCGGCAGTTGGCAAGCCATTTCGCGGCTGCAAGGCACGGACGCCGAGGGCAACACGATTTCGGCCAAACATTTGGGCCTGCGCACCAGCGGCACGATTGTGCGGGGACCCGACGACCATTTGATCGTCACATTGGGCGTTTCCGATTGCATTGTCGTGCACACGCCCGATGCGACCCTGGTGGCCAATAAGCATGACGAGGAATCGATCCGGCAATTGGTGCAAATGATTGCCGAACGCGGGTGGCAGCAGTACCTTTAAGGTGGCGGATGAATCGACGGTTGTTTAGCACTACGTGTCTCATTGCGGCTAGCCAGGCCTGGCGGGCTTGGCGAGCCAAGGGGGACGACTTGGGACCCCACGAGCCCTCGACTGGCCACCTCAACGCCATCGCGCCGACGCTCGGCGGGCGGCAGTTTTGGGCCGACGAGCTGTTTTTTCATGAATGGCACGTGCAGCGAAACGTGTTTACGGGCCACTGCCGGCTGTTGGACGGCTTCAACTTGCGGCATGCCTGGGGCAGTTTCGAGGAGTGTTGCGCGAAGCTCGAGCACATCAAACAACAGCGTCAACTGCCGCCCATGCAGGGTCCGGCGGTGGTCGTGCTGCATGGGCTGTTCCGCAGTGCCGCTTCGATGACGCACATGAGCCGCTATTTGCGCGAACAAGGCGGTTATTCGGTATTCAATATGAATTACTCCACCACGCGCGGCGAGCTGGCCGAGCATTCGCGGGTGCTCGACAAGGTAGTCCGGAGCCTGGAGGGGATCGAGGAGATCAATTTTGTGGCCCACAGTTTGGGCAATCTGGTGATTCGCCATTACTTGGGCGACCACACGAATCACGAGCTGGGGATACGCCCCGATGCTAGGATTAGGCGGATCGTAATGCTCGGTCCGCCCAACCAGGGCGCTCAAATGGCCGAGGCATTGGGGGCCAATCGCATGGTCCATTTCCTGGCCGGAGACTCCCTCAGCCAGTTGGGACGCGACTGGGATAAAGTGGAGACGAAGCTCGCCACGCCCGCCTGTCCATTCGGCATCCTGGCCGGAGGCCGGGGCACGGCCAAGGGCTACAATCCCTGGTTGGGACAGGACAATGATTTGGTCGTGAGCGTCGAAACAACACGGCTCGACGGGGCGGCTGATTTCGCGGTGCTGCCGGTTTTGCACACGCTGATGATGGACGATCCCAAAGTTCAGCAATACACGTTGCGGTTCCTCAAGCACGGCTATTTCGTCTCCGAAGACGGGCGCCATCCGCTTGGGCCTCAAGAACTCGCGCCGGCGTAATCAAGAATTCCACTGGGGCCCCGTGAGCTTTCGAACGTGCAATCGAGCGAGAATCGTCCGCCGGGAAGAATCGCGGGCATTGATTTTGGCACGGTGCGCATCGGGATCGCCATTTCCGACGCCAATCAGACGATTGCCAGCCCTTACGAAACTTTTCAGCGACGCGGCGAAGAGGCGGATCGAAAGCGGTTCGAGCGGCTGGTCCAAGAGGAACAAATCACGCGATTTGTCGTCGGCTTGCCGGTGCATTTGCACGGCGGCGAGAGTGCCAAGTCGGCTGAAGCCCGCCGTTTTGGCGGGTGGTTGACCAAAACGACGGGAGTGCCAGTAGAATATTTCGATGAGCGATTTACCACGCATGATGCACAACTGGTTTTGGCCGAAGCGCAATTGAGCAAGAAAAAACGCAAAGCTCGGCTCGATAAGCTGGCCGCGCAGATTCTGCTGACCGCCTATTTGGAAACGCTGCGGACAAATCCCCAGGCCCTCGAAGAGCCACTGCGCGGTTTGGACTGATACGCGATGTCGAAATTAATCTTCGGCTGCGGATATTTGGGGCGCCGCGTCGCCGACCGCTGGCGCGACGCGGGCGATCAGGTTTTCGTCGTCACCCGCGACAGCGACCACGCCCGATCGTTTGCCAAACAAGGTTACACGCCGATCATCGCCGACGTCGTTCGTCCGCGAAGTCTGGTCAATTTGCCCGCCGCCGAGACGGTGCTCTACGCCGTCGGCTACGATCGCCACGCCGGAGTCTCGATTCACGAGGTCTTCGCAAGCGGGCTCGAATCGGTGCTCGATGCTTTGCCGGCCGGGATTGGGAAACTCATCTACATCAGTTCGACGGGTGTGTATGCGCAGTCCCAGGGCGAATGGGTTGACGAGGACTCGCCGTGCCAGCCCGAGCGCAATGGCGGACTGGCCTGTCTGGCCGCCGAACGGGTTTTGGCGGCGCACCGCTTGGGAAGTCGTGGAATTGTTTTGCGGCTGGCCGGACTGTATGGCGCGGGGAGGATTCCCAATGCCGCCGAAATCCGCCTCAACCAACCTATCGCCGCGCCGCAGCATCGGTATTTGAATTTGATTCACGTGGATGACGCCGCGTCGGTAGTCTTGGCCGCCGCCGAACGGGCGAAGCCGCCGCGAACGTATGTGGTTTCGGACGGCCATCCGGTCCAGCGGAGAGCGTATTATGAAGAGCTGGCACGGCTGCTGGGTGCGCCGCCGCCGAAATTCGCTCCGCCCCCGCCCGATGCTCCGGCCAGCGTGCGGGCCGCTTCCGATAAACGCGCGCGCAGCGCCCGCATGCTGGCCGAATTAGGCGTGACGCTCCAATACCCCTCGTATCACGAGGGTTTGGCGGCAATTGTGGCGACGGAACGTGCCGAACGTGCCGAGACAGCTCCCGGCTAGGGAACGATCGCCGATGGCATGGCCAACTTCGGGTGCTTGCCGGTCTGGAAAGCTCCCTTTAGAATTCTGCTGCTCGATTTGCCGCTCTTTTGCCAATGTTTAGGAAGGATTCGAACGATGCTCCAGCGGAAGCCGGTCTTCCCGCACGTGATCGAAATGAATGTTCAGGCGGGGCAGCGGCTGGGTTGCAACGTCTATCTTATCTTCGACGGCCCGGACTGGCTGCTGATCGATGTCGGCTACGACGAGACCGTCGATGAAATCGTTGAATTGATTCGGCAGCTCGATTTTCCGCTGTCCAACTGCAAAACGCTGATCGCCACGCACGCCGACGTCGATCACATCCAGGGTTTAGCCAAAATCCACCAACTGCTCAAAACCAAAATCACCGGTCACCGCTTGGCGGCCGAGCCACTCGCCAAAGGTGATCGAATCAAAACCTTCGCCGAAATTGCGGCCCAGGACATTCACCTGGAGATGCCGCCGGTCAAACTCGATGAGCTGGTCGATGACGGCGACACGATTCGCGTTGGCAATCTGGAGCTCGAGGTCTGGCACACGCCGGGGCACACCGACAGCCAGCTCTCGTTCCGGCTGGGCAACCTGTTGTTCAGTGGAGACAACATTTACCGCGATGGCTGCGTCGGCGCGATCGACGCCCATCACGGCAGTGATATTCCGGCGTTCATCAAATCGCTCAAACGCATTCGTGCCAGCGACGTCGCGTGGCTGCTGCCCAGCCACGGGCCGATCTTCCGCAAGAACAACGCGCTGTTGGACGCGGCAATCGCCCGGCTGAACGGCTATCTGCACATGGCCGACTTTGGCACCTGTGCCATCGACTGGCCGCTGATGGACGAATGGGACAAGGAACTGGCCGCCGGCAAGATGCCGCAGTAAGGTCGCGAAACCTCGAGCCTGATCGCTCGTTGTCGATGCTAGCAGCCGCGGCTGGGCTGGTTATCGAATGGGAACTTTCGTGGCGGCTTGTTCTTCGAGCGGCGTCCGAAACCTTGTCGGTCCTGCCGGATATTCCCTCAATACCGGTTATGACGCGTGCCGATGGGTATTTGTAGACCCGGCACCCGCACGTTGCGGCTCCCCGTATGGCCGCGCTTCGGGTCGTTCTTCTGGCATCACTTAAGGGGGGAATCTCGATGATCCGCCGGACCATGCTTGCGCTTGCTTGCGCGGCGGGTTTGGGGGCGATTCTGTCGGCTGACCAGGCCCAGGCCCAACAGGCTTTTGGTCGTCAATGGGGTGGCTCTTACAGTACCCGCGATTGGAACCGTCTGTACCACTACCCGTACGTCTACTACCCGCAAAATTTCTGGTCGAGCGAGTACTACCAGAGTTCCAACGATCTGTACCACCGCTATCCGCCGGAAATGCGCGTTCCGGTCTACAACAAACAGTGGCACAACATGTATCCCGAAGGGGCGTTGTATCACAGTGGGTATCACTTCCTCCTCGACACGTTTTAGTCGGCACGTACCGGCTGGACGTGTGGGGAGAGGCGACTTCCGCACCACGCGCTCGTCATTTGAGCCCCGTGCGCCCAAACCGATACAACGCTTCGCTGGCTCGGGCCAATTGGTCCAGCGCCAGCCATTCATCCGCCGTGTGGGCTTGATCGATCGAGCCGGGACCAAACACGATCGACGGCACTCCAGCGGCGCCAATCGCGGCGGCGTTCGTGCCATAAGGCACGCCGACCTTGTCGCAGGGGATCCGTGCTTCGCGGGCCGCGGCCACCATTCGCTCTGCTAGCGGGCCGTTGGCCTCGTCCGAAAGTCCAACGCCGATCAAAAACGGCGGTTCGTGCTCGATCGCGGGGTCGGCCCCGATTTCGGACTCGATGAAATCGAGCACGTGCCGGTACGCCTCGGCCGGCTTTTCGCCGGGAATCAGCCGACGATCGATTTCGATCGTGCAGCCGTCGGGCACGGTGTTGACGCTCAGTCCGCCGCTGATCGTGCCCACGCTCAAAGTGGGCTGCCCGCAGAGGGCATGTTGCCCCAAGCGAGACACCGCTTCGCTCTGGTAGCGCTCTAGCGAGTTCAATAGGCGGCTCATTTTGAAGATCGCATTTACGCCCAGATGAGGCTGCGAACTATGGGCAGCTCGGCCGTGCGCGTGACATCGCCAGCGGACGACGCCTTTGTGGGCTACCACCACTTGCAGTTCTGTCGGCTCGGCGACAATCGCCGCATCGGGTTGCCGGGCAATGATCGAGCCGGGTTGCGACCAGAGCCTGGTGAGTGCAGTGGCGCCGCTATAACCGTGTTCTTCATTCACGCTGCAGGCCATCACGATGGTGGGCATGCCCGGCGGTCGCTCTTGAGCCAAGCGGGCGACGGCGCCCAACATGGCCGTCAAGCCGCCTTTGATGTCGCACGCTCCTCGACCATAGAGGCGACCGTCGCGCACCGTGGGGGTCCAAGGTTCGATGGTCATGCCCACCACGGGCACGGTGTCTTGATGAGCTTCGAACAGCACCAGCGGCCCGCCTTCGCTCGGGGGCACTTCGCCGTCGACCCGGGCCACGATGTTGTCGCGCTTTGGCTCGACCGTCTGACGCTGGTACGGCAGGGCGAGTTTTTTGAAAAGCTGTTCGAGATAATCGGTAACGCGATACTCGAGATACTCGGGACCGCTGACGGCCCGGCCCATCGGATTGACGCTGGCGAGTGCCACCAGGTCGCTCAGCGTTTTGACCAGGTCCAAAGTCATGGCGGCAGCGGCGCGGCAGAAGAAGTATGCTTGTTGAGCGAGGAGTCGCCTCGCGGCCCAGCGTCATCATAACGCCGCTGTCCGGCAATCGGCTACTAACGAAATCCTTGATTCACCGCGTCACGATTGAATGCGGCTGCCTGATCGGGGAGCACTTGCACCCGGATGATATTCCCCTTGGCGTGGATTTCGCCCTTCCCGGAGTTTTCGCGTCGTTCCGTCCCCCAACCGTGGTTGGGCCACAGATTTTGCCAACCCATGCCGATTTCCCGCAACCGAGACCCTCCGCTTGACCGGGCCGGGCGGGGTCGATAGGATTTTGAATGCAGCAAGACCCGAAATGGGTCTTTTATTACGACCTACTTTGTGACAAGATTCACAAAGTGCGTATTTTTGGCCGCGAGCCGCTCATGGAACAAGCCGTCCTTCCTCTTTTCCTGTTCGCCGTTTGTGCCACGGCCGTCGCGGTCGCGATGGTGCGAGTCGGCTCGCTGGTGGGTCCGCACAAAGCCGGTCGGGTCAAGGAAATGCCGTACGAGAGCGGCATGGACCCGATTCATGACGCGCGACGCCGATTCGACGTACGGTTTTATCTGGTTGCGATCGCCTTTTTGGTTTTCGACGTCGAACTGCTGTTTCTCTATCCCTGGGCGGTGGCCAGCCGGAATCCGCAGGGAATCGATCGCGCAGTGGCCGAGCAATGGGTGGCCAGCCGCGGTTTGGTGTTTTTCGAAGTGCTCTCATTCGTGCTGTTGTTGGCAGCCGGATTTGTCTACGCCTGGCGGAAAGGGGTTTTCCGATGGCGATAGAACTGCCTGAAAACGTGGTCGTCAGCAAGCTCGACGAATTGGCCAGTTGGTGCCGCAAGAACAGTCTCTGGCCGATGCCGTTTGCCACTGCCTGCTGCGGCATCGAGTTGATGGCCACCGGCGCCAGCCGCCACGACCTGGCCCGTTTTGGCGCCGAGGTGTTTCGTTTCAGCCCTCGGCAGTGCGATTTGATGATCGTGGCGGGCCGCGTGGTGATGAAGATGTTGCCCGTGTTGCAGCGTATTTGGCAACAGATGCACGAACCGAAGTGGTGCATCTCGATGGGCGCTTGCGCGTCGACGGGCGGCGTGTTCGACACGTATAGCGTCGTGCAGGGGATCGACCGTTTCCTGCCGGTCGACATGTACGTGCCGGGTTGCCCGCCGCGGCCGGAGCAGTTGATTCAATCGATCATCGATCTGCAAGACAAGATTCAGCGCGAAGGAACGGTCGGCGGGCGTGAGTTTACGACCCGATCGCGGCAGGAGCCGAAGCGGGCCCTGGTCGAGTTGCCGGTGATTACATTGCCGCGCGGCGTGAGCCATTTGCCGCAAGGTGTTCGGATAGAGTGAGCCGCGCCGCGCCGAAGCGGCCCTCACGGGCGCATGAACCGGGAATGATTGAGCCTCAAACGAAAACAGCTCTCAGTTCGGCTTTTCCCTCCATTACGTGGAGTGAGTTTCGCGCCGACGCGCGCGCCGTGGTTCCGTGCGACGAAATCTACGCGGTGCTGCGGTTTTTGCGCGACGACCTCGGCTTCGACCTGCTGGTCGACATGACGTGCGTCGACTACTTGAGCTACCGCGGCGCGGAGGATCGCTTTGGGCTGGTGTACCTGCTCTGTGCCACCGAGAGCAACGAGCGGATTACGGTCCGCACGTTCGTCAACGAGCCTCTCTTGAGCGTGCCGTCGGTCGTGCCGCTGTGGGCGGGGGCGAATTGGATGGAGCGCGAGGTGTGGGATATGTTTGGCATCCGTTTCGAAGGCCATCCGGATCTGCGGCGGATTCTGATGCCCGACGAATTCACGGCCTTTCCGCTGCGCAAGGACTACCCGTTGCAAGGCCGCGGCGAACGCCATAATTTTTCCGTGCTGTACAGAGCCGAAAGTTGACGGAGGCTCAGAGGTTGCGAACCCGCCGAGAGTTGACATGCCGTTAGTTGCCGCCAGAACTGTCGAAGATCTCGCGAAGGCCGAGGCCCGCGATTATTTGTGGACCTTGAACTTCGGTCCGCAGCATCCGGCCACGCACACCACGCTGCGCATCGTGCTGTTGCTCGATGGCGAGCGAGTCGTCGATGCGATTCCCGACATCGGCTATCTGCACTCGGGCTTCGAGAAGATTGGCGAGCATCTCAACTACAACCAATACGTGACGGTCACCGACCGCATGAACTACATCTCGCCGCTGGCCAATAACATCGCCTGGCACGGGGCGGTGGAGAAATTGCTGGGGCTGGAGATCACGCCACGCTGCAAATATCTACGGACGATTCTGGCCGAGCTTTCCCGGATCAGCGATCACTTGCTGTGCAACGGCGCCGTGGGACTCGACACCGGCGCGTTTACGTACTTTCTCTATGCCTTCTATCAGCGGGAAGTGTTGTACGATATTTTCGAGACGCTCTGCGGGGCCCGCTTTACCAATAGCTATACGCGCGTGGGCGGGGTGATGTACGACACCACGCCGCTGGTGCTCGAAAAAATTCGTACTTTCGTCCGCAATTTCCCCAAAACGCTCGACGACATGGACCGGCTGCTCAATCGCAACCGGATCTTCGTCGATCGCACGCGAAACGTGGGTGTGCTATCGAAAGCCGACGCGATCAACTCCAGTGCCACTGGACCGATCGCCCGCGCCAGCGGCGTCACTCGCGACTTGCGCAAGGACGAGCCGTATCTGGCTTACCAGGATTTTGATTTTCAAGTTTGCTGCGCCACGGCCGGCGATTGCTTTGCCCGCTATTTGGTGCGAATGGCCGAGATGCGCGAGAGCTTGAAAATCGTCGAGCAGGCTTTGGAGAATTTGCCCGCGGGCCCGGTCGACGTCGACATCGACGAGCGCACCGCGCTGCCGACCAAGCGGGAGGTTTATTCCACGATTGAGGGCACGATTTCTCATTTCGAGTTGGTGATGGCCAATCGCGGCTTTCCGGTGCCCAACGAGGAAGTGTACGGGGCCATTGAGTCGCCCAACGGCGAACTGGGTTTTTATTTGGTGGGCGACGGCACGGACGTGGCCTATCGAGCCCGCTGCCGCCCGCCATCGTTCATTCACTTTGCGCTCTTCCCGAAACTGATTCGCGGTCACACGCTCAGCGACGTGGTGGCCGTGTTGGGAAGTTTGAACATTATCGCCGCCGAACTGGACCGTTAGACGATTTTTCCGATGGCCACTGCCGATCGTATTTTGACTGACGAGATGATTGCGGCCATCGAGGCCTACTTTCCGCGCTACCCAACGCGCCAAGCGGTGACGCTGCCGGCGTTGCACGTCGTCAACGAACGGTTGCGCTACGTGCCGCTGGAGGCCGTGGTGGAAATTGGCGAGTTGTTGGGCCTGGCCCCGGCCGAGGTGCAAGACACGCTGTCGTTTTACGGGTTCTTCAAGCAAGACAAGCCGCACGGCGAAACCCGCGCGTGGGTTTGTCGTTCGATTTCTTGCGCATTGCGCGGCGGCGAAGAGATACTAGACCACCTGTGCCATGTGGCGGGCGTTCGTCCCGGCCAAACGACGGCCGACGGCAAGCTGACGATCGAATTTGCCGAGTGCCTGGGAGCCTGCGATTATGCTCCTTGCATGCTGGCCGGCAAGGCGCTGTTGAAGAACCTGACCAAGGAATCGGCCGACGAGTTTTTGGCTGAAGTCAAGCGAGGAGCCAGCGCGAACGGAAAAAAGTCGTAATGCGAGCGAACGCTCGTTCAACGTAAATATAGACCATGCCCAAATTCGAACCCGTTTTGTTGGCCAACGTCGGCAAGCCCAACAGCCATACGCTCAAGGTGTATGAGGGCCAGGGTGGCTATCGCGCGCTCAAGAAGGTGTTGGCGGAATCGACCCCCTCCGGATTTCTTGAGGCGGTCAAGTCGACCAATCTGCGCGGCCGCGGCGGGGCCGGATTTCCAACCGGGCTGAAGTGGTCTTTCCTGCCCAAGGATCATCTCGGCCCGATCTACATGTGCATCAACGCCGACGAAAGCGAGCCGGGCACGTTCAACAACCGCATCCTGATGGAGGAAGATCCGCACCAGATCCTGGAAGGCGTTATTCTGAGCTGCTTCGCTACCCGGGCGACGACGGCTTACATCTATATCCGCTACGAATACCCGTTGTCGTACGACCGCATGCACTCAGCGATCGACGAGTGCTACGCGGCCGGATACCTGGGCAAGAAGATCTTGGGCCGCGACTTTTCGCTCGATATTTTCATGCATCGCGGCGCGGCTGCTTATATCTGCGGCGAAGAGACCGGGCTGATCGAAAGCCTGGAAGGCAAGCGAGCCTGGCCGCGCATCAAGCCGCCATTTCCCGCCGTCGAAGGGGTTTTTCACAAGCCGACCGTGGTCAACAATATCGAGACCGTTTGCTGCGTGACGCAAATCGCGGCGCGGGGCGTCGAATGGTTCAAGAGCATCGGCGTGCCCTCGGATCCGAAAAATCCGCGCGACCCGGGCAGCTACGGCCCAAAGCTCTACTGCTTGAGCGGTCACGTCAATAAGCCCGGCTGCTACGAAGCGCCGCTGGGCATCACCTGCCGCCAATTGATCGACGAATTTGGCGGCGGGGTGTGGAAGGGACGCAAGGCAAAGGCGGCCATTCCCGGCGGCATTAGCATGGGATTGCTCACCGAAGCCGAGTTCGACACGCCGCTCGATTTTTCCGGTCCGGGAAAAGTCGGCTGCTTGGGTTTGGGGACCGCGGCGGTGGTGGTGTTGGATGAGACCGTCTCGATCGTCGACTTCCTGCACAATAGCTGCCGATTCTTTGCGCACGAGAGTTGCGGACAATGTACGCCGTGCCGCGAAGGCACGGCCTGGTCGCTGTCGATGCTGGAGCGCATCAAGGCGGGCAGGGGCCGGCTGCGCGATTTGGACTTGTTGTTGGAGATCGGCGACACGATCGGCATCATGCCTGGCACGACGATTTGCGGCCTGGCCGATGGGGCGGCCTGGCCGATCAAAAATGCAATCCGAAAATTTCGTGCTGAATTCGAAGGGTACATCAAAAGGACCAACCCGCGGGGCTACATGATGACCGACGCGGTCGAGGCGCTCCCGGTTGTGGGAGCCCACTAATGTACTGTCACAGCGAAACTTTCGGGTGCCATGTTCACGCTCGCGTGAACATGCTCACGCCGCGAGCGCGACGCTAGAATGGCTCCCAAGGTGAGTGAGTAGTTTATGGCAATTGTCATCGTCGATGGAAAAGAAATCGAACTGGCCCCAGGCGAGCGCTTGAACGGCATCCAAGCCGCGGAGCGAGCCGGCATTGATATTCCTCGCTATTGCTGGCACCCGGGCTTGTCGGTTGTGGCCAGTTGCCGCATGCGCCTGGTCGAAACCGGCACGCGCAATTCCGAAACCGGCGCGATCGCGATGATGCCGAAGCTGGTGCCGGCCTGCCAAACTCCGGCTACCGACAACACGGTGTTTGTCACCAACAGCGAAAAAGTCGAACGCAGCCGGGCCATGGTCGAAGAAGACCTGCTGATCGACCATCCGATCGACTGCCCCATATGCGACAAGGCGGGCGAGTGCTATTTGCAAGATTATCATTTCAAGTACGGACAAGATAAACGCCGCGCCGATGTGCGCCCCTTCACCAGCCGCCGGCGCGAGATGGGAAAAACGGTCACGCTGTTCGTCGACCGCTGCGTGATGTGTACCCGTTGCGTGCGTTTCACCCGCGAAATCAGCGGCAGCGGCGAATTGTTCGTGATTAATCGCGGTAGCGACGAAGAGATCGACGTTTTTCCGGGTCATCCGCTGGAGAACAAAATGTCGGGCAACGTCGTCGACCTGTGCCCGGTGGGAGCCCTGGGCGACCGAGACTTTTTGTATCAGCAACGAGTTTGGTTCATGAAACAGCATCCGGGAGTCTGCACCGGCTGCTCGACGGGCTGTTCGATCGACGTGGAAGAGAATCTCGACACGGTTTATCGACTCAAGCCGCGCACCAATCCGCACGTCAACCAGTGGTGGATGTGCGACGAAGGCCGTTATGGGTTTCACCACGTGCATAGCGATCGGCGGCTGACCAATGTGCGGCGACGCGAGAACGAAGGATTTGTCAACCTCGAATGGTCGGACGCCTTGGCCGAGATCGACCAGCGATTCCGCAGCATCTCTCGGCTGGGCGCGATCCTCTCGCCGCATCTGACGGTCGAAGAAGCTTATCTGTTGGCCAAGTATGTCCGCCAGCTCGATCCACAAGCCGTCGTGGTAGTGGGGCCGGTGCCGGTGGTGGGCGAGGACGAGACGTTCAAAAACGGTTTTACCATTCGCGGCGAAAAATGCCCGAACCGCCGCGGCGTGGAGGAAATCGTCAGTCACTTCATGGGCCGAGTCGCCACGCTGGACGATTTGCTGGGGGGCATCGACGCGGGCGAAGTCGGCGGTGTTTGGGCCAGCGGCGGCTACAAGCAGGACTGGATCGACGACGCCACGGCCGAGCGAGTGGCGGCGGTGGAATGTCTGGTCGTGCAAGATTTGTTCTCTTCGCCGCTTTTGGAGCGAGCCGCGTATCAATTGCCCGCCGCGGCATTTGCGGAACGCGAAGGTTCGTACGTAAACCATGCCGATCGATTGCAGAGCGTCGCTTGGGCGATCCGTCCGCCGGCCGGGGTGCGCGTCGAGGCAGGGCTTTTCTGGCAATTGCTGGGTGTGCCGGGGCTGGTGAAGGCGCGGCGCGTGTTGGACGAAATTGCCAAGGAAATTGCTTTCTTCTCCGCGGCTATCGATCTGGTGGGCCCGCTGGGTGTCGATTTGAAAGCGGGCGTCTTGGCCGAGGCGGCCGCCACAGGTTGAAATCATTTTATGGCGATTGATTGGACAAGCTTGATGGCGCCGCTGATCGTGCCGCTGGTGAAAATCGGCCTGCTGGTCTTCGCGCTGCTGACGGCGGCCGCGTATCTGGTGCTCTTGGAGCGCTGGATCGCGGCCTGGGTGCAAGATCGCAAGGGCCCCAACCGCGTCGGCATTCCCTTGACCAGTATCAAGCTGTTTGGGCTCGGACAGCCCTTGGCCGACGGCTTGAAATTCATTTTCAAGGAGGAGTACACGCCGGCCCACGTCGACAAGGCCCTCTATACCCTGGCGCCAATTACGATCTTGGCCGCAGCGCTGGCGATCTTCGCCGTGATTCCGATTGGCAGCGTGTTGCCGTTGGACCTGCCCGGCACGGACGGCCCAATCAAGCTGGTCGTGGCTCCCGGCGTGGACGTGGGTATGATCTATGTGTTCGCACTGAGCAGCATCGCCGTGTACGGCGTCATTTTGGGCGGCTGGGCCAGCAACAACAAATACAGCTTCTTGGGCGGATTGCGCTCCAGCGCGCAATTGATCGCTTATGAGATTCCGCTGGGGCTGGGCATTCTGGGCGTCGTGATCTCGACCGGCTCGTTGCGGCTGGAGAATATCATTTTCGAGCAGGCCCAAAGCGGGGTTTGGAACTCCTTCACGCAGCCGCTGGGTCTGGTCGTGTTCGTCGTGGCTTCGTTTGCCGAGGCGGCCCGCTTGCCTTTCGATCTGCCCGAGTGCGAACAGGAATTGATCGGCGGCTACCACACCGAATACTCGGGCATGAGACTGCTGTTGTTCTTGATCGCCGAGTTTTTGCACATGGTCGTGGCGGCCTTTCTGATTGTGATTTTGTTTTTTGGCGGCTGGCATTTTTGGGGCATGCCGGTGCCGGCCGACGACATTATTTCCTGGTCCGTGGCCGGGCTGCGAATTCTGGTGCTGATCGCCAAAGTGCTGGCCGTGATCCTGTTTTTCATGCTCATTCGCTGGAGTTGGCCGCGGTTCCGCTTCGATCAGTTGATGAACCTGGCATGGAAGGTGATGCTGCCGCTAGGACTGGTGAATTTGATGGCGGTGGCGGCGGTGGTCGAATATCAACACGCCCGCGAGATCGAAGACCTAAGCACTAATGCCTGGCTGCCCGTCGGCATCGGTTGGGGAGTGGCGATCGTGGCCTGGATAGTGGCCGCGTTGTTCGCTCCATTGCATACCGACAATCGGCCGCGGCTGGACGTATTGCAGCCCCCCGCGTTTGAGCCCAACAGCCTGCGTAGCAAATAAGTGTTTCCACGATGAAACCGACTGACCCGAAAATCAAGTGGATCGAAGAGCCCAAGCTGGGGCTGGCGGGCAAAATGTATCTGCCGCTGTTTGTGCAGGGACTATCGACCACGGCCAAACATCTGTTCAGCCCGAAGGTGACCGTGAGCTTCCCCGAAGCTCGGCCGCAAATCGGCAATCCATTGATCTATCGCGGCGTGCATCGGCTGAACAAGGACTCCCAGGGGCGCGTGAAATGCGTGGCTTGCTTCTTGTGTGCCACGGCCTGCCCGGCCCATTGCATCGACATTGTGGGCGTGGAAAGTCCTTGGCCCGACCGGGAAAAGTACCCACAGAGTTTCACGATCGACGAGCTGCGTTGCATTTTCTGCGGCATGTGCGAAGAGGCCTGCCCGGTGGATGCGATTGAATTGACGAGCCTGTGCGACCTGACCGGCCGCAGCCGCGAAGAGTTGATCTTCGACAAGGAGAAATTGCTCAGCGTGTACGATCAGACCAAGGATGCCGAGCCGATGAAATCGAACTCCTTGGGAGGCACGTTATGAACGACGTGCCGATCGTGATCGGTTCAGCCACGCTGCTGTTGGCGGCCGGCATGTGGTTGATGCTCCCGCGCGGCGCGGCGGCCGGGCGGAGCTTCGGCACGCTGCTAGTCGCGATCAGCTTGGGGCTTTTTGCTTCGCAAGTGCCCCGCCTGGGCAATTGGGTCAACGACAGCGTATTTCTTATTCTTGCCGCCGTCGCGGTGCTCTCGGCGGTCGCCACGGTCACGTTTCGCAACCCCGTTTATTCGGCGATCTGGTTCGGTTTGTCGCTGTTGGGCACCGCCGGACTGTTCTTGTTTCAAGGGGCACAGTTCTTGGGCGTGGCGACGATCGTGGTTTATGCCGGCGCGATATTGGTCACGTTTCTGTTCGTGTTGATGCTGGCCCAGCCCGAGGGACAGGCATTTTACGATCGGCTCAGTTGGGGAGCACGGCTTTCGGCGCTGACCGGAGCGCTCGTCGTCGGCGTGTTGACGTTGACCGTTGTCAGCGTGTTCCAAGGTCCCGCGGTCGAGGATCGACCGCAATCGCCGTTCTCGAAGGTCGCCCTCGATGACGGGATCTTGGCGGACCAGCACATGGCGAATCTCGGCGCCCAGTTGTTCAGCAAAAATCTCGTGGCGGTCGAAGTCGCCGGCACGCTGCTCCTGGTGGCATTGGTCGGCACCGTGGCGATTGTCGCGCAGATTCACAAGCCAGCCGGCGGACGGGAGCGGTCCCATGGATGAATCGGCCCTGCTCGAGAATTATTTGATTGTCGGCGCGCTGTTGTTCGGCACCGGCCTGGTCGGATTCTTCAGCCGGCGGAACATGATCGTGATGTTCTTGTCCGCCGAGATGATGCTGCAAGGCGTTTCGGTCAACCTGGTGGCCTGGGGCCGCTATCACAACGACTGGGGCGGGCAGATGCTCGTCATTTTCATTCTCACCGTGGCCGCTTGCGAGGCCGCGATCGCACTGGCCGTGGTGCTGACGTTGTTCCATAAGAGCGGCTCTTTGGACATCGCCATTTGGCAGCGCATGCGCGAGGAAAATCAGCCGGCCTACGTTGACCGCGACGTGTCCCCAGATTACCAACCCGATCACCAGTGGCCCAAGCTCACGCCCTCGGGCATCGAGCCCAAGCCCGACCTGGAAGAAATCACGCACCGCGCGCACGTTTAGACCGTTCAGCACAGAAAGTTCCCTCCGAACAATAGAACCCATGACCCCCGGCATTCCGACCCTCTTGATTCTGATTCCGGCCTTGCCGTTGACGGCTACGATCGTCACGGCAGTGTTCGGGCGCAGCGCGCTTAAGCAAAACAGCCACCGGCCGGTCGTCCTGGCGCTGTTGGGTTCGTTCGTGGCCAGCTTGATGATGTTGGCGCAAGTGCGACAAGAGTCGGAGGCAAAACCAAGCCAGATGGTCGGCTGGGAGACCTCGGTCGATTTGTGGAATTGGGCCGAGGTTCCCAATGCGCTGAACACGCCTCCGGCGGCCCATTCGGCCTCGGTGCAGGGAATCGAGCATGGGCTTCCCGCCGCATTGCCGTTTCGCATCGACCTCACCTTGCGGGCCGACGCCCTGACCTCGATCATGCTTGCAATGGTCACGTTCATCTCCTTGCTTGTGGCTATTTATGCCAGCGGCTACATGCACGGCGACCGGGGCTACTGGCGATTTTTCAGCTACATCGGGCTGTTCGTCTTCTCGATGACAATGCTGGTCTCGGCGAGCAATTTCGTGTTGCTCTACGTCTTTTGGGAAGCGGTGGGCTTGTGTAGCTATTTGCTGATCGGCTTCTGGTATGAAAAGCCCGAGGCGGCCGCGGCGGGCAAGAAAGCGTTTTTGGTTAACCGGATCGGCGATTTCGGATTCGCGTTGGCCCTGTTTTTGATGTGGACCACCTATGGCACGCTTAATTTCCACGACGCCCACGGAATCGCGGGCATTCTTGGTCAAACCCGCCTCGCAGACCCCGAACTGTACGTGGGCGGCGGCGTTGCCACGGCAATTTGTCTGCTTTTGATGTTGGGCGCCTGCGGCAAGAGCGCGCAATTTCCGCTGCACATCTGGCTGCCCGACGCGATGGAAGGCCCCACCCCGGTCAGCGCGCTGATTCATGCCGCCACGATGGTTACGGCCGGCGTCTACATGGTGACTCGCTGCACGCCGCTGTTTATGGTTTCGCCCGACGCTCAGCATGTGGTCGCGCTCGTCGGTTTTGTCACCGCCGCGATCGGGGGAGTGATCGCAATGACTCAAACCGACTTGAAGCGCGTGTTGGCGTATTCCACGATCAGCCAGTTGGGCTACATGTTTCTCGGTCTGGGCGTGGCGACCCTGGGGGGCATCACCTCGGGCATGTTTCACCTCTTCACGCACGCATTCTTCAAGGCCCTGCTGTTCTTGGGGGCCGGCAGCGTGATGCACGCCATGGGAGGCGTGGTCGACATGCGGCGATTTGGCGGCTTGCGGCGGCTAATGCCCACCACGCATTGGACGTTCTTATTCGGCTGCCTGGCCCTGGCCGGCGTGATTCCCTTTGCGGGTTTTTGGAGCAAAGACGCCATCATCGCCGCCGTGCAGGAACGGGCACACGACGAACCGGAGTTTTTGTACCTGTATTGGGGCGCGTTGGTCGTGGCGTTTTTGACGTCGGTCTATACTTTCCGCGCGTTTTTCATGACGTTTTACGGATCCGAGCGCGTGCCGTACGAAGCGGGGCCGAACGCCCACGAATCGCCCACCTCGATGACCGTGCCGCTAACGATTTTGGCCGCTTGCGCGCTGGTCGTGGGGGCCTATTTCGAGCGGACCGAGGGCTTTGCCGAGTTCATCAAACTCACGCCTTCGTTGGCCTATGAAGTCGTGAATTCCAAGAACGTCGAGATAGTGTCGCAGTCGCATACGCTCGTCGGCGCGATTTCCACGCTCGTGGCCCTGACCGGCATGGGCCTGGCCGCGTTTTTGTATTTGGGCGATGAGTCCCAAGTTGCCTTGCTGACGCGGTTGCTGATGCCGCTCTACTTGCTGTCGCACGGCAAGCTGTTCTTCGATCAGATTTACAATGTGCTGTTCGTCTGGCCACTGTGGACGTTGGCCCAAGCGAGCTACTGGATCGATCGTGTGCTGATCGACGGTCTGGTGGATTTGGTAGGCAGAATTCCGCCCAAGCTGGCCGCTCTCTTGCGGCCGCTGCAGACCGGGATGGTGCAGTTTTACGCGTTGGCCATGGTCTGGGGAGTCGTGATTTTGATCTTTACTTTGTTGACCTGGCCCACGCATTGAACGAGGCAAATTCAGATGGCTGCTGAACAACTGGGGGTTTGATGCCGACTCTATTGCTGTTGACCATTTTTACGCCGACGCTTGGCGCGCTGCTGGTTTGGGCCTTTGCCCGAAACGACCACGCGGCGGTGCGGCAGTCCGCGCTGGTCACGGCGATAACCACGCTCGGCATGATTGCCGTGCTGCTGGGCGATTTTGCGGCCACCGATCAGCCCTACGCCACGCTGAGCTATCCCTGGCTAGGTGACTCATCCGGCATCGACATCCGGTTCAGCATCGGCCTGGATGGCCTCAGCCTGTGGTTGTTCGGGCTCTCCGCGCTGCTCTTGCTAACCTCGGTCTTGGTCAGTTGGGAGGCGATCATCGACCGCCCGGCCACTTTCTACAGTTTGCTGCTGCTGCTGGGCAGCGGCATGTTGGGCGTGTTCGCGGCCCGCGACATTATCTTGTTCTATATCTTCTTCGAGTTTACGCTGATCCCGCTGTTCTTCTTGATCGGCGTGTGGGGCAGCGAGGATCGCCGCTACGCCGCCGCGAAATTCTTTCTCTACACGTTGGCCGGCAGCGTATTGACCTTCTTGGGTCTGTTGGCCATCGTGCTCTGGGATTACAACCACAACGAATCCGAAATAATGACGTTTTCGATCCCGGCATTGACCGCCGGGCTGGCCCAACATCCGATCGCGTCGCCGTATCAGTTGTGGATTTTTCTCGCGCTGTTCGCCGGCTTTGCCATCAAGGTACCGCTTTTCCCGCTACATACCTGGCTGCCGCTGGCCCACGTGCAAGCGCCGACGGCCGGTAGCGTGATCCTGGCCGGCATCCTGTTGAAGATCGGCACTTACGGGTTCGCCCGCTTCAGTATTCCGATGTTGCCCGAGGCCACGGCCACCTGCGTCCCCTGGCTGTTGGGGCTGTCGGTGGCCGGCATCATTTATGGCGCGCTGGTGGCATTGGCCCAATCGGATATGAAGCGGCTGATCGCGTATTCCAGCGTGAGCCACTTGGGCTACTGCATGTTGGGGCTCTTCGCTTTGACCAGCTTGAGTGTCGAGGGGAGCGTCCTGCAGATGATTAACCATGGGCTTTCGACCGGCGGTTTGTTTGCCGCGGTGGGCATGGTCTACGAGCGTTATCACACGCGAGAAATTCGCCAACTCGGCGGCCTGGCGCGCCGTACGCCGCGGCTGGCCTTTTTCTTCGTGCTTTTCGCGCTTTCGAGCATCGCCTTGCCCGGCCTGAATGGTTTTGCCGGCGAATTCTTGATTTTGAGCGGCATGTTCCAACGGGCCTGGACCGCCGCGCCCCAAGCCTTGGTCTTGGCTTATCAGGTGATGACCGTGTTGGCCGTCTTTGGCGTGGCGCTGGGGGCCTGGTACATGCTGTACCTGGTGCAGCGGGTCTTCTTCGGCCCGTTGAAGGAAGCCGACCACTCGCATTCCGATCCGCCTATCCGCGACCTTTCGTTCCACGAGGTGGCGGCGCTCTCGCCGCTGGTCGTGTTCATCGTGTGGATCGGAATCCAGCCGGAATTTTTCTTGGGCCGAATGCGAGCAACGCTGGGGCCAGTTGCCGACAACGCCGTTGAAGCGCTCGATGAGCGGCAAGGCCGGCACGAACGCGCCCTGGTCGGGCCACCGAGTTGGTCTGACACTTCGGGTGCCGCTGGCTTGCCCAGCAGTGCAAACAGGATTGGCGGGCAAGCGACCCGTGGCACCCGCCACTTTAGTCCGGTCGATTCGCTTGTTAGCCCGCCGCAATTGCCCTTGGGAGAATTGACGCGTGTCGAATGAGACGGTTTATCTGCTGATGCCAGAAATCATTCTGGTGCTAATGGCCGCGCTGATCTATTTGGGTGGGGCATTCCTCCCTTCGCGCGACGGTTGGAGCTGGCTGGCCGCCGCCGCGGTTCTGTTGAGTGGCGTGGCCCTGTTCCAGCAGGGGAGTACAGTTTTCGTGCAATCGACCCTTGAAACCGGCAGCCTGAGTGGGCCGCTGTCGATCGATTTATTCTCAACCACCTTGCGCTGGGCCATGTTAGGCGTGGGGCTGGTATTCGTGATGCTCGCCGCGCGCTCGAGTGAATACGGCGAATCGACCGAGTTCATCGGCTCGCTGCTGTTGATCGTGGCCGGGCTGATGCTAATCTCGCTGGCGAACGATCTAGTGTTGTTTTTCGTCAGTTTGGAACTCATTTCGATTCCCACCTACGTGATCTTGTATCTCGGCCGCGGCAACAATCTGTTGGAAGCGGGCACCAAGTACTTCTTCTTGAGCATCCTTTCGTCGGCCCTCTTGCTCTATGGTTTCAGTTTCCTGTATGGAGCGGCCGGCTCGACGAGTCTCGGCGACATCAAACATGCTTTGGACGCCGCGGGCCCCGACGCAACGGGGACTATTCTGTTTGCTCAGCTCGCATTGATCCTGATTTTCGCCGGGCTGGGCTTTCGCTTATCTGCCGTTCCTTTCCATTTCTACGCCCCCGACGTCTATCAAGGCACGACCAATCCCAACGCCGGATTGCTAGCCGTCGTGCCCAAGATCGCCGGGCTGGTAGCCTTGGTCCGGATCGCCGTGGTGGCCATGCCGGGGTTGGACTTAGGATGGCGGCTTGCGATGGCGCTGGCCATGGTCACGATGACGCTTGGCAACCTGCTGGCTTTGTGGCAAGGCAACGTGCGTCGT